>CAYYRE010000006.1:3965-44481 GCA_964473895.1 uncultured Lentimicrobiaceae bacterium
TGGACTATACCCTGTTTTCAAGCCGTTTCGTGCATCCACGCACGAAACGCTAAAAATAAATTCCACGATTATCCGCCATTATCCGCGCAATGCCTGCATCAGTCCGGTTTTGTAAGATTGTCCCACCGGAAGGTGTTTTCCGGCTACGAGTACCCTGTTTTTTTCCACCGATTCGATTTTTGATAAAGGCACAATATACGACCGGTGGATACGGATAAAACCCTCACCGGGCAGTTTTTCCATCATATGTTGCATCGACATGAGGGTCAGTACCATCTTTTTGTCTTTCAGGATAATTTTTATGTAATCTTTCATTCCTTCGAGGTACAGGATATCTTCAAAATCCACCTTCACCATTTTGGTGCCGTCTTTTACAAACATAAAATCACGCCGGTGGTCGGCCCCCCCATCTGCTCTGCTTTGAAATTGCCGGTAAGCTTTGTTTGCGGCTTTCATAAAACGTTCAAAAGCAAACGGTTTTACCAGGTAATCAATGGCGTCAAAGTCAAAACCTGTAACGGCATAATTGCTGTATGCCGTGGTAAAAATAACCAAAGGCCGGTAATTTAGCGAACCGTAAAGCTGAATACCGCTCATGTCGGGCATTTGAATGTCCAGAAAAATCAGATCGATGTTCTCTTTTTGTAAAAACTCCAGTGCTTCAAAGCCATTTTTGCAGGAGGCTTTCAAGGAAAGGAACGGCACCTTACGGATAAATTCTTCGAGAATCTCCCTTGCCAGCGGTTCATCATCCACAACAATACAATTCATCAGGCATCCAAATTAAGATGTAAATGTACCACAAAGTTACCATTTGTTTTTTTGTAGTCCAGTTGGTAACGGCCCGGATAGAGTAATTCCAGCCGTTTTCGCACATTGGCCAGCCCGATGCCCGATACCTTGTCTTTGTTTTGTGCTTTGGATACCCGGTTCATCATATCAAACGAAAGTTTGTTGCCGGCCACTTGCAGCCGGATCTGTATATTTCCTCCCCGGGTATCCACACCGTGTTTAAAAGCATTTTCGATGAAAGGAATAAACAGCATGGGGGCAATGCTTTTGCCTCGCAGGTCGCCTTCCGTCTGAAAACTCACCTGTACCTCGGGGGGCAGGCGCAGTTTCTGCAACTGGATATAGTTTTTCAGGTATTCCGTTTCTTTTTCCAGATCCACCTTTTCTTTGTCCGACTCGTACAACATGTGGCGCATCAGTTCCGAGAGCTGTAAAATGGCTTCCGGCGTCTTGTCCGACTTTTTAATAGACAACGCATAAATGCCGTTCAGGCTGTTAAACAAAAAGTGGGGGTTTACCTGCGATTTCAAAAACGAAAGTTCCGAAATGAGCTGTTGCTTTTCCATCTCTTTCCGTTCTTTTTCTTTTTGGTACCATTCACGGGTTTCACGTGTAATTGTGCTGATAAACAATCCCATCGCTACCACCACAACGGTTCCTGCATTTTCCGCATGGCGATGGCGCTCACGGCGCGCCGTTATGCGCCTGGCTTCTTTGGGAGACATAGGTCTTGAAAAACTCCGCGATACATATTTTTCGCGTACCTGCGACATCACGGCATCGTTTACATAATACGAAAATACAAGGACCATGAGCACTGTAACAGCATAAAGCAATTGCTTTTTATGCAACAGCAGTCGCGGTACAAGCAAAAAATAATTCAGATAAAAAAAGAAAAAAACCAACACAAAATGGAGATTTCTTTTAACCATGAAAACCGGCCCCGAGGGCGCTTCAAAAAGCAGGTCGGGCAGAAAATAGACTACCGTCCAGGCGGCCAGGTGCAGAATAAAAGTCAAATATTTCCGGAAATGCATGCGCTCTGTTTTCAGCGAAAGTACATATATAACCCGTTGATGAACGTTTGTTTAGACAAAAGGGGTTAAAAAATCGACCAGAGCCTCCTTCTTCCTGATAAACAAAAACCGGACAGTGGTCCAGCCACATACCGGAAACAGACGACCGGCAGTTTTGTTATCTTTGCCACCAATCCATTGAACGAAACAAATTTTCATGAAAAAATTCCCCTTCTTGTTGTTCGTGCTTGTGTTATTGGTGAGCGCCTGTCAACAACCCGGTAAAAAAAATACAACCATGCGAAAAAACCCATTGCTCGGCACTTTTCAAACGCCTTTCGGTGTTCCCCCGTTTCATGAGATCAGAAATTCGGATTATCCCGAAGCGTTCCGGGAAGGTATAAAACAACAAAATGCCGAAATTGAAAAAATTGTCCAAAATCAGGCTGAGCCTACATTTGCCAATACCATCGAAGCATTGGAAAACAGCGGCAGGCTCCTACGGCGTGCCAACACAATTTTTGAAAATATTTTATCGGCCAATACCAACGATACTTTACAAAAAATTGCCAAAGAACAGGCCCCTATCCTTTCGGCCCATTGGGACAATATTTTGATGAACCGTAAACTGTTTGACCGCATCGACCGGGTTTACAGTCAAAAGAAGAGTCTGCCACTGGATGAAGAACAGCAGATGTTGCTCGAAAAAACGTACCGCCGTTTTGTCCGTGGCGGGGCTAAATTGCCGGCAACCGAAAAACAAAAACTAAAAGCCATCAACGGAAAGTTGAGTGTGCTTTCGTTGCAGTTTGGTGATAATGTGCTGGCCGATAACAATGCTTTTGTACTTTATATCACCGATGAAAAGGAACTGGCCGGGTTACCTCCCGCAGTGGTGGAAACGGCTGCCGAAACAGCCAGAGCCCACGGAAATGCCACCGGTTGGATGTTTACCCTCGACAAGCCGAGCCTTATCCCGTTTTTGCAATATTCTTCCCGCCGTGACCTGCGCGAGAAGATGTTTAAAGGGTATATCCTGCGGGGTGACAACAACAATGAACATGACAACAAAACATTGATCAGGCAAATGGTGAACCTGCGGCTCGAAAAAGCCAACATGTTGGGTTTCCCCGATTTTTCTTCGTATGTGTTGCAGGAAAGTATGGCCAAAACCCCACAGGCCGTTTTTCAACTGCTGGGTGAAATTACCCCCGCTGCCATACAACTGGCACAACATGAAACTTTGGACTTGCAAGAACTTTCGAATGCCGAAGGAAACCGGTTTAAAATACAACCATGGGACTGGTGGTATTACACCGAAAAACTCAGAAAACAAAAATACGACCTTGACGATGCCGCGTTGCGACCCTATTTTGCACTCGAAACTGTCCGCAAAGGGCTGTTCGATGTGCTTCACAAACTGTATGGTATCACCTTTCAGTTAAACGATACCATCCCGGTGTATCAAAAAGATGTGCGTGCGTATGAAGTGCTGGAGTCCAATGGCAAACGCATCGGTATCTTGTACATGGACTTTTATCCCAGGGCTTCCAAACAGGGCGGGGCCTGGATGACCGCTTACCGAAAACAGTACATGGAAAACGGAAAGAATGTCTTGCCGGTTATTTCGGTCAATTATAACTTTACCCGTCCCACCGCTTCGACACCGGCACTGCTCAGTCTCGATGAATTGGAGACCATGTTTCACGAGATGGGACATGCTATGCACGGACTTTTCAGCCGGTGCCGGTACGAAAGCTTGTCGGGTACGGCTGTGCCCCGCGACTTTGTGGAGATGCCTTCACAGATCATGGAAAACTGGGCTACCGAACCGGCCGTACTGAAAAGTTATGCACGAAATTACAAAACCGGGAAACCCATTCCCGATGCCCTTATCCACAAAATGCAGGCAAGCCGGCGATTTAACCTCGGGTTTACCCTTACCGAATATCTTGCCGCCTCATATCTTGACATGGACTGGCATATCCTGATTCATCCGTTTGCCGGAAAAGTCAATGCGTTTGAACGTGAAGCCATGCATCGGATTCATCTGATTCCTGAAATTGTACCACGATACAGAAGTACTTATTTCAATCATATTTTTTCGGGTGGATATGCCTCCGGTTATTACAGCTATGTTTGGGCGGAAGTGTTGGATGCCGATGCTTATCAGGCTTTTAAAGAAACATCACTTTTCGACCGCACTACAGCCACCCGTTTTCGCAACGAAATTCTTTCCAAAGGCGGGACACGCGATGCCATGGAACTCTTCAAAGCTTTTCGTGGCCGCGGTCCAAAACCCGAGGCTTATATGAAAAAGAAAGGCTTGAAATAGATTTTACAAATAATTTAAGCTTTTGCCGGGTTTGGTTCCGCATCCTCCTGTTCCGGTTCAAACCCCCGTTTGAAATTTGCTTCCGCACCGGTTTGCCATATCGTCCGACATCCGTATGGGCTCAATGTTCGCTTAACAAACTTTAGCATACTTTTTTGGAAAAATTATTCCTTTTTCATTACATTTGTACAGACATCAAAAGCAGAAGAAACCATGACCACAAAACAAAAGGATTTACCGGATACCGGAACGGACACCGGAATGGATTCCGGGAAAAAGCTGGTTCTCTTTAATGATGATGTAAATACCTTTGATTTTGTCATTGAGACCCTTGTGGAAGTATGCGGCCATGACCCCCATCAGGCCGAAAATTGTGCACTCATTGCCCATTTCAAAGGAAAATGTGCCGTAAAAAACGGTTCTTTCGAAGAATTAAAACCCTGCTATGAAGAAATGACTTTACGCCGCCTTACAGTGGAAATACAATAAAACGGGGTGTGCGGTAAACCATCGGGGTTTTCCGGTAACGTACGGAAAGGACATGCTTTTTTTTACAGGGGGATGATTAACAAAGAAACAGATGACACACCAGGATAAATTAGTGCGTGAAAAGCTGAAAGAGCTTTTTGAACTTCTTGATGAAAAATCGGATGCCACGGCACGCCTGCAAATCCAAAAAGCCTTTGATATGGCTGCCAAAGCTTATCAGGGGATGACCATGGCCGATGGTTCCCCCATGATCCTTCATCATCTTGATGTGGCCATCATAGCCATGAAAGAAATTAACCTGGGACCGGTTTCGGCTGTCTGTTCCCTTTTGCACAGTTTTGATGTGGATGATGCGGAGGTCAGGGCCGAAATTACCGAAAACTTCGGAGAAAATGTGGCGGAAATCATCGATGGCTTCAAAAAAATATCTGCCCTGCAAACCGAACGCATCTCCTTTCAGTCGGAAGCTTTCCGGAATATGTTCTTGTCGCTCGTGAACGACATCCGCGTGATTCTCATCCGCATGGCCCATCGCTTGCATGATGTCAGGAAGCCCGAACTGCTGACCAAAAAGCAAAAAACCAAGTTTTTTAACGAAATCAAATACATTTATATTCCCATTGCCCACCGCCTGGGATTGTATCATATTAAAAGTGAAATGGAAAATGATTTGATGCGTTTTGAACATCCCGAAATTTTCCAGGCCATTACCGATAAAATACAGGCAACCAAAAGCAAGAGGGAAGTCTATATTAAAGATTTTATTGCTCCCGTCGAAAAGGAACTCATTGCCGCCGGCTTTGACTTTGAAATCAAATGGCGCACCAAAACGGTGGCCTCCATTTGGGCAAAAATGAAAAGGCAAAACGTGGAATTTGAACAAATTTACGACATCTTTGCCGTGCGTATTATCATTAACAGTAGGTCACCCAAAAAGGAAAAAGAAGATTGTTGGATGGCTTATTCCATTGTGACCAATATCTATCCGCCCAATCCCAAGCGGTTGCGTGACTGGATATCCACCCCCAAAGCCTCCGGATACGAATCGTTGCATACCACCGTTATGGGGCCCAATAAAAAATGGGTAGAGGTTCAGATCAGGACCTCACGCATGGACGAAATTGCCGAAAAAGGCCAGGCAGCCCATTGGGCATACAAAGGACTTATGAAATCGAAAGAGGTGGACGACTGGTTGCTGCAGGTGCGCGATGTGCTGGAGCACCCGGAAGCCATTGGTGCCGAGTATGCTTACCGCCCCCGGAAAAAAAATGAATTTGTTTTTATTTTTACCCCCAAAGGTGATTTGAAACGGTTGCCGGCAGGTGCCACCGTACTCGATTTTGCTTATGACATCCACACCAGTATCGGGGCACAGTGCAGTGGTGCCCTGGTCAACAATAAGCTGGTCCCCATTCGGTATGTGCTGCAAAACGGCGACCGTGTGGAAATTGTAACCACCAAAAACCAAACGCCCAAACCCGATTGGATTGGTTTTGTCAAAACCACCAAAGCGCGAAACCACATTAAGCGTCAGCTGAAAGAAGAAAAATACAAAGAGGCAGAGGCCGGAAAAGAATTGCTGCTGCGTAAATTCAAAAACTGGAAACTAAAAAGCACGGATGACCTGGTCAATGTACTGGTAAAGCATTTTAAGATGGATTCGGCCGTCGATCTGTACTATTTGCTTGCCACCGATAAAATCGATCTCTCGCTTGTGAAGACGGTTCTTACCGAATATCTGAATGAAGAAAGTGAAACGGAATCTCAGGGCCCCACGGAAAAAACTGCCAAAGAATTGCCGAAACAGGAAGCAGAGGAAAAGGATGTGCTTTATATTGGCGATTATGTGAAAAATATCAACTACCGTTTTGCCAAATGTTGCAATCCCATCCCAGGGGATGATGTTTTTGGTTTTGTGACCACACTAAGCGGTATTTCCATTCACCGGAAAAACTGTCCCAATGCACGGCGCCTCGCCAGCCGGTATCCATACCGTATTCTTGAAGTCAAATGGACAGGATCAAAAGAAAACCCTTATTATTCGGTCAACTTGAAAATCAGCGGTAAAGATGAAATGGGTATCGTGGAGGCCATCACCAAAACCATTACCGGTGATTTGCGGGTCAATATGCGCTCCATTCAGTTCAGTACAAAAGGAAAAAATTTCGAAGGCCGTATCAGTCTAATGATTCGTAACCACGACCATTTGGACCAGTTGATGCATAAGCTGAAACTGGTAAAAGGAGTTGAAAAAATTGTCCGTACAAAATAGACTTTGGATTTCTTTTTTTTTGAAGTTGTTTAAAGTTTGAGGAAAAATATCGTTATTATTATCAATCAGCAAATAAATACCGAATATTCCCCTTCTTAAAGGGGTGTAGGGGTAGGTATATAAAAAGATATTTATTTGCTAATTTATCAGGTTGTTAAAGCCTACTTTGTTTTGTAAACTTTAAACAACTTTTTTCAAAAAACGACACCGGAATGATTTTTCCGTAAAATTCAACAAACGTTTGAAAACCCCTTCTGCCGAAAAACTGGTTTTGCCAAACGTATTTCGTTAAAAAATAAGGTTTTATTAACAAATATATCCGGAAAACTATCGTTATGTTTTGTACTTTTGTATCCTTAAAATAATCATCTGAGAAACCGAAAAAAATGGGCTATATTACATTCGATAAAGAGCAATTGATCAACCTGAATTATTCCCTGAGCAGGGAAAAATTGCGGACCAACCGTGCGGGCAGTTATGCCAGTTCTACCATCATCAATTGCAACACCAGGCGGTATCATGGCCTGCTGGTAACGCCACAACCCCTTATCGATGACAACAACCATGTTTTGCTGGCCGATGTGGATGAAACGTTGCTTTCAAATGATTTTGAGTTCCATCTCGGTTCGCGCATGTACAAAGAAAACGTGATGGATCCGAAGGGACACAAATATCTTCGCGACTACGAGATGGACCCCGCCCCGCGACTGGTTTACAGGCTGGGAAATATTATTTTGATTAAGGAGCTTATTTTTACCCAAAAAGAAGACCGTATCCTGATAAAGTACACCCTGGAAGAAAGTACGGATGCGGTAACATTCCGGTTGCGCCCTTTTCTGGCTTACCGTAGCGTACATTCACTCAGCAAAGCCAACACCTATGTGCAAACCCATTTTAAACCGGCGAAAAACGGGGTCTCCTGGCAAATGTATCAGGGCTATTCTCCGGTGTACATGCAATTTTCAAAAAAAACGGAATACATCCATGTGCCCGATTGGTATTACGATGTAAAATACATTCGTGAGGAAGAGCGGGGTTACGACTCTCTTGAAGACCTGTTTACACCGGGATATTTTGAAACCACCCTGAAAGAAGGGGAGAGCATTGTGATTTCCGCCTCTTTGGAAGAGGAAAACCCGGCCTATTTCAAACGGCAGTTCCTTGCGGAAATCAAGAAACGTGTTCCACGCAGTAATTTTGAGAACAGTTTGCAAAATGCAGCAGAAGAGTTTATTATTCACGTGAAAAACCGTACGGAAATCATTGCCGGATATCCCTGGTTCGGCCGATGGGGAAGGGATACTTTTATTGCCTTGCCGGGGTTGACCTTGGTCAAAGGCGATACCAAAACCTTTCATGCGGTGGTCAAGACCATGCTCAACGAACTGAAAGAGGGGTTGTTCCCCAACCTCGGACACGGTAAAGAAGCCAGTTATAATTCGGCCGACACCTCGTTGTGGTTTTTCTGGGCATTGCATCAGTACGTATTGATGACCGGCGAATCCAAAGGCCTTTGGAAAAGTTATGGCAAAGCCATGAAAAGTATTCTGAACCATTACAAAAAAGGTACCCGGCATCAAATTCGTATGCACGACAACGGTTTGATTTGGGCCGGAGAGCCCGGCAATGCCGTTACCTGGATGGATGCCGTAATTGCAGGCAAGCCGGTTACCGGACGGATCGGATTCCCGGTAGAGATCAATGCCTTGTGGTACGAAGCCGTACGATTTGCCTTACAATTGGCCGAAGAAGCCGGAGACACTACTTTTGTCAACCGTTGGAAAAAATGGCCGGATGTCATTGAAAAATCGTTCCGCGAGATGTTTTGGAATGAAGAAAAAGGCACCCTTGCCGATGTGGTCACTTACGACGACAAGGATTTTACCATTCGCCCCAACATGGTCATTGCAACATCCATGCCCTTTACCCCTGTGACACTGGATATGAAAATTGCCGTCCTCGGTAAAGCCAGAAACGAACTGCTGACACCGAGAGGATTGCGTTCGCTGTCGCCACGTTATCCGGAATACAAAGGCAAATATTGTGGGAACCATGAGCAACGCGATCGCGCCTATCATCAGGGAACAGCCTGGCCATGGCTTTTAGGGCCGTTTGCCGAAACATGGCTGAGCGTGTATGGCGAAAAAGGAAAAGCATTTATCCGCGAATATTATACCGGATTTGAGGCGGTTATGAACGAAGCCGGTGTGGGTACCGTTTCGGAAATTTACGATGGCGATCCGCCGCACGAAGCCCGTGGTGCCATCTCGCAAGCCTGGAGTGTGGCCGAATTGCTCAGGATCAAGTGGATGCTTGATCATAACCCGGAGAACAAATAAAAATGGAATAGTGAACAGTTACTAAAAAACCAGAAAAATATTATGAGAGTATTGATGTTCGGTTGGGAATTTCCGCCACATATCACCGGAGGCCTCGGTACGGCCTGTTACGGCCTTACCAAAGGATTGAGCAAACATGGTGCCGAGATTATTTTTGTGGTACCCAAAGCTTTCGGCGATGAAGACCAGCAAGTGGCCTCCATCCGTAATGCCAGTGGAATTCCTTTTGACCTGACCGATGAAGAATATAAAGCCTATTGGGAACATATTAAGTATCTCGAAGTCGGCTCCAATATCATTCCGTATGTAAGTCCCGAAGCTTTTGAGAAGGTTACCGAAAAAGATGTGAAAACCGGCGAAGAGTTTACCAGCCGGGTGTTTTCAAGAAACTTTGAATTTTCGGGAAGTTACGGAAAAAACCTCATGGAAGAAGTGGCCCGGTATGCACTCATTGCTTCTGCACTGGCCCTGAAAGAAAATTTCGACGTCATCCATGCCCACGACTGGCTTACTTATCCGGCCGGTATTGCTGCCAAGAAATCTTCCGGGAAAAAACTGGTGGTGCACATGCACGCCACCGAGTTTGACCGTACCGGAGGAAATGTGAACCAACAGGTTTACGATATCGAACGGCAAGGCATGGAAGAAGCCGATGCCGTTATCACCGTCAGTAACCTGACGCGGAATATTGTCATTGAAAAATATGGTATTTCGCCTGAAAAAGTCTTTACGGTACACAATGCCGTGGATCAAAACAACTTGAAAAGTCCCGTGGCTTCTCAAAAACATTTTCCGGAAAAACTGGTGACTTTTCTCGGGCGGATTACTTTCCAAAAAGGGCCGGATTATTTCATTGAAGCCGCCTACAAGGTACTGCAGAAAGATCAAAATGTACGTTTTGCCATGGCAGGTTCCGGCGATATGCTGCTGAAGATGATCCGCCGTGTGGCCCAGTTGCGGATAGCCGACAAGTTTCATTTCACGGGATTTCTGCAAGGCGATGATGTGGACCACATCTTCGGTTTAAGCGATGTGTTTGTCATGCCTTCCGTATCCGAACCTTTCGGCATTGTTCCCCTCGAAGCCATGCGTTCCAGTGTGCCGGTCATTATTTCAAAACAAAGCGGTGTGGCCGAAGTGCTGCACCATGCTTTGAAGGTGGATTTTTGGGATATCGATGCCATGGCTGATGCCATTTATGGCCTGTGCCATTACGAAGGCTTGTCAAAAATGTTCAAAAAATACGGCAAACAGGAGGTGGAAAACCTGAAATGGGAAGATGCCGCCCTGAAAGTGATCGATATTTACAATAAATTAATCAGTTAATCCAGTATAACCCAATAGAATATGAGAGCTATTTGTTTTTATTTCCAGGTTCATCAGCCCATGCGGCTCAGAAACTACCGTTTTTTCGATATCGGTGAAAAACAGGACTATTTCGACGACCATAACAACAGTTACATCATGCGTAAAGTGGCGCAAAAAAACTATTTGCCCATGAATGCGCTGTTGCTTGACCTGATCAAAGAATACGGCACTGCTTTTAAAGTAAGTTTTTCCATTTCCGGTACCGCTCTCGACCAGTTTGAGGCTTATGCCCCCGATGTGCTGGAGAGTTTTCGCCGGCTGGCCCAAACCGGTCAGGTGGAATTTCTTGCCGAAACCTATGCACACTCCTTATCAGCACTCAAAAGCAAAGAGGAATTCACCCGTCAGGTGGACATGCAGGCCCGGAAAATTGAAGAACTTTTCGGACAAAAACCGACCACTTTCCGTAATACCGAACTCATTTACTCTGACGAAATCGGTGCCATGGTAGCCGACATGGGATATAAAGTCATGCTTACCGAGGGAGCAAAACATGTGCTGGGTTGGCGAAGCCCCAATTACATGTACACCAATGCCATTAATCCGAAGTTGAAGCTGTTGCTGAAAAATTTTCAGCTGAGCGATGACATTGCTTTCCGTTTTTCGCAACAAAGCTGGGGCGAATGGCCGCTGACCACCGAAAAATTTGTGGGATGGCTCTCGCAAATAGACCCCAAAGAAGAAGTGGTGAACCTGTTTATGGATTACGAAACCTTTGGCGAACACCAGTGGGAAGAAACGGGGATCTTCGATTTTATGCGGGCCTTGCCGGCACGTGTCTTTTCGCATTCCGATTTCGGGTTTGCCACCCCCAAAGAATTGGGCGAAAAACTGCAACCGGTTTCGGCCATCCATGTTCCCCACCCGATTTCATGGGCCGATGAAGAACGTGATTTGACCGCCTGGCTGGGAAACGAACTGCAGGATGAAGCTTTCGATAAACTGTATGCCCTCGAAGAAAAAGTAAAACATTGCCATGACCCGAAAATATGGCAAGACTGGCTTTATTTACAAACTTCCGATCATTTTTATTACATGTGTACCAAATTCTTTTCGGATGGCGATGTACACAAATATTTTAACCCTTACGGGACACCGTACGAAGCTTTTATTAATTACATGAATGTGCTGTCCGATTTTATTATCCGCGTGAATGATGCTACCACCATCACACAAACGGAAGTAAAAGAAGTGAAAGAGGCAGCCAAAACCTTGCTGGAGAAAACGGAAAAACTGGCCAAAAAGAAAACACGCCAAACCAAAAAAGCCGTCAAAGAAAAACTGGACCAAACCAAAAACATGAATTTCGAGGATATTAAAAATATGTCGGACACAGCCGTTAAAAAACTGTTGCGGGAGATTGACCTGAACAAACTCACCGTGGCCATGGAAGATGCCGGCGAAGAACTCCGGGAAAAAATATTGCCCAATCTTGGGAAAAGAGCCCGCAAACAGTTTGATGAACTGGAAAAAGAGTTGAAAAAAGTCAAAAAATCAGATATCAACAAGTACCGGAAAGAAATTGAAACCAAATTGAGAGATCTTTTCGGGAAGAAGAAATAAAAAGAAAGTTTTTTCTTTTTTCCGGTTTTCCCGCAGGACAACGCAACGGGTTGTCTGTTCTTGGCGGCGATTTTCCCTCTACGACAGGTTACGTTTGATTTTCCCGGAAATTTTCAAAAACAGGCAAGGAGCAGGGTGCATTCTTTTTAGTTTTGCACGCTGAAAAAGGTACCGAAACACCCCTATCCGTACAAAGGAAAAAGTAGATTATTTTAACAAAAGTAAAGTATCGATAACATATGAAACCAGATTATATATTTGAAACCAGTTGGGAAATTTGCAATAAAATAGGAGGTATTTATACCGTTTTGTCCACCAAAGCCAGAAACATGGTGGAAGCCTATGACAACCATTACCTGCTCATTGGCCCGGACGTATGGAAAGAAACCCATGCCAATCCCGATTTTTTGGAAGACCCGGCCCTGTTTGGTGATTGGAAAGAAATGGCAGCACAACAGGGTCTGCAGGTGCGTATCGGGCGATGGAATATTCCTTCGAAACCCATTGTTATTCTGGTGAATTTTACGGCTTTGTTTGCCAAAAAAGATGAGATTTTCACCCATTTCTGGGAAACCTATAAACTGGATTCGCTCTCGGGGCAGTGGGATTACATTGAGCCGGCCATGTTCGGTTATGCGGCAGGCCAGGTGATTGAAAGTTTTACAAAATTTTTCCTGACCCCCCAAACACGGGTTGTGGCTCATTTTCATGAATGGATGACCGGAACCGGTATTTTGTATCTCAAAGAAAACATGCCGCGCATCGGCACGGGTTTTACGACCCATGCCACTGTTCTCGGCCGTTCCATTGCCGGGAACGGATTTCCTTTATACGAAAAATTATACCGGTACGATCCTTTGCAGATGGCCGAAAAGTTTCAGGTAATCAGTAAAAATTCACTGGAAACCCTGAGTGCGGCACAGGCAGATGTTTTTACCACGGTCAGCGCCATCACCTCCCGCGAAAGCCAACACTTTTTGGGAAGGAAAGCCGATGTGATAACCCTGAACGGGATGAACAAATCGTTTGTCCCCGCTCCGAAAAAACAGGCTGATCTTCGTCGCAAAGCACGGGCCAAAGCGTTGGAAACCGCTGCCAAACTCACCGGTACGACTTATCCCGAAGATACTTTTTTACTGTTGAACAGCGGCCGGTATGAATTTAAAAACAAAGGAATTGATGTCTTCATTCAAGCACTCGGTTTGTTGAATCGTACGCTGCCCGCAGGAAAACAACTATTGGCTTATATTACCGTTCCCGGTGGGCACGACGGACCGGCCCCTGTTTTTGCCGGCGAAACGGATAAGGCACAAAACCGCTACCTCACACACCAACTTCTCGATGCACACAACGACCCCATCCTGCAGGAAATCCGCAACAACGGGTTGGAAAACGGCCCGGATAACCGTGTGCATATTGTTTTTGTTCCCGCTTATCTCAATGGAAACGATGGGGTGGTCAACCAGAAATATTACGACTTTCTCACGGCTTTTGACTTTACCGTTTTCCCCTCTTATTACGAACCCTGGGGGTATACGCCCCACGAAAGTATCGCTTTCGGTATCCCGACCCTGACCACCACTTACGCGGGATTCGGACAGTGGGTGGTTGAACATTTTCCGGAAACACAGGCGGTGTCGGTGATTGACCGGCAGGGAAAAGAAACGGAAGCCATTGCCGGGGAAGTCGCCCGTGAAATATCCAAATATCTGCTTCATCCTGAAAAAGAAAAATTAAAAGAAGAAGCCCGTACTTTGGCCGGACACCTTACCTGGAACAAGCTGGTAAAAAATTATCATAAAGCCTGGAAAATGGCTTTGGCTGTCGCCGATAAAAGAAAACAAAAAGAAAACACCCAGTGGACCCTTCCCGAAACCTTACGGGTAGAAGCCACCGTCAGTCCGGATAAGCCGGTTTGGAAAAAAATACTGGTACAACCGGTTTTACCCGAATCCTTGCAACCGCTGAAAGAACTGGCATACAATCTTTGGTGGTCGTGGAATACCGATGCGGTAGAACTCTTTCAAAACATTCTGCCCGAAAAATGGGAAGCGCTGGACACCAACCCGGTACTGCTACTGGAGTCGTTGTCGCTGAAAAAGATCAATGAACTGGTTGAAGATAAAGCTTTTATTACTAAGCTCAATGCGGTTTACCAGCGGTTTACCGATTACATGAATGCACGGAATGAGCAACAGGAACAAGTAGCTTATTTCAGCATGGAGTATGGTTTGCATAACAGTGTGAAGATTTTTTCGGGCGGACTGGGGATGCTGGCCGGCGATTATTTGAAACAGGCCAGTGATTCCAACAAAAACATGTTGGCCATCGGTTTAATGTACCGTTACGGCTATTTTAAACAGGTCATCAGCCATTTTGGTGACCAGATAGCGGAATACAACATGCAGAAAACCACCCAGCTGCCGCTGAAGCCTGTCAAGGATGAAAATGATGAGATTTTGCGTATTCCGGTGGCCCTTCCGGGAAGGGTGGTACAGGTCAAAGCGTGGCGGTTGGATGTGGGACGCATTCCGCTCTTTTTGTTGGATACCGATACGGCTCCCAATTCGGAAGAAGACCGTAAACTGACGGCACAGCTTTACGGCGGTGATAACGAACACCGGCTGAAACAGGAAATGATTCTCGGTTTGGGTGGTATCCGTCTGATCGAAAAAATGGGTCTTCGTCCCGATATATACCACAGCAACGAAGGCCATTCGGCCTTTATCGGCCTCGAAAGGATCCGGAACCTTATGGAAAAACAGCATGTTCCTTATGCTGTGGCCCTTGAAGTGGTCCGGTCGAGCACCCTTTTTACCACCCATACGCCGGTACCGGCCGGTCACGACAGTTTCGAGGAACACCTCATCCGGGCTTATCTTTCCCATTTCAGTGAGGTTTTTTCCATTTCGTGGGATGCCTTTATGGCCTTGGGGAGGTTCCGTCCCAACGATACTTCCGAAAAATTTTCGATGAGTGTGCTTGCCGCTAAACTGTCCCAGGAAATTAACGGCGTAAGCCGGATTCATGGCCGGGTTTCGCGCGAAATGTTCAAAGGTCTTTATCCCGGTTACTATGCCGAAGAGCTACCCATCGGTTACGTGACCAACGGTGTGCACTACTTTACCTGGACCGATAAGGTGTGGCAGGAACTTTACCGGCACACCTTTGATGAAGGTTTTGAAAACGATCAGCCCAATGCCCGCTATTGGGAAAAGATTTATGATATCCCCGACAAAACCATTTGGGATAACCGCCTGCAGGTGAAAAAACGGCTGGTGGCTTTTGTGAAAGAACATCTAAAAAAAGACCTGTTGTTACGTCAGGAGAGTCCCCACCTGATTCTTGAATCCATGAAATATCTGGAGGAGAACCGTTTGATTTTCGGTTTTGCCCGCCGTTTTGCTACTTACAAACGGGCCCATTTGCTTTTTACCAACCTGGAACGGTTGGAAAAGATCGTGAACCATCCCGAAAAACCGGTCATTTTTCTGTTTGCCGGAAAGGCCCATCCGCATGATAAAGCAGGTCAGGATTTGATTAAACGTATTGTAGAAATCTCCAAAATGCCCCAATTTGTAGGCCGTATCCTCTTTTTGGAAAATTATGATATGATCATGGGGAAAATGCTGACCAGTGGTGTGGATGTGTGGCTGAATACCCCCACGCGGCCGCTCGAAGCTTCGGGTACCAGCGGCGAAAAAGCCATTATGAACGGCGTGGTGAACTTCAGTGTTTTGGATGGATGGTGGGCCGAAGGCTATAAAGAGGGTGCCGGGTGGGCTATCCCCGAAACACGTACCTACGAAAACCAGTCGTTGCAGGATGAACTGGATGCCGAAATTATTTACAATACCCTTGAAGACCAGATTATTCCTGTGTTTTATAAAAAGAATGATGAAGGCTTTTCGGAAGAATGGATCCGGCATATCAAAAACACCATCGCCGGTATTGCCCCGCATTTTACCATGCAGCGACAGCTGAACGATTATTATGCCGGGTTTTACGCCCCGCTTTTACGGCAATCGCATATCTTGCAACAGCGTCATTTTGCCGAAGCAAAAAAATTGGCACAATGGAAAGAAAAAGTGCGTTCGGTGTGGGATAAAATTGCCGTATTGTCGTTGATGGTTCCCGATACGGTAAAAGGCCCGATAGCTTACGGAAAACATTTTGTGGCCGAAATCAAATTGTCGGCCCCGGGACTGACGCCTGATGACCTCGGCGTAGAGGTCATTATGGGCAACCGTACCAATGGAAATATTGAGAAAATATTGTATAAAATGCCTTTGGAAGCCACGCCGGAAGAAGGCGATGTGATCCGGTTTGCGTGTAGTTTTCCTTTGGAACATTCGGGCATCATGGATTATGCTTTCAGACTTTACCCCAAACACGAACTGCTGGCCCACCGGACGGATTTCCCGTTGGTGAAATGGATATAAATGGCGGTTTCAGCCGTTGGTACACGCTTTAAAAAGGGGTGTCCGGAGAAAAAATCTCCCGGATGCTTCTTTTTGAGGTGAAAAAAATGTCCTCTTATTTTATTTTTTCTTTATCTTAGCAGGCAAAACTTGCAGAAGCAGCGGCTGTTGCTTCCAATGGAAAACCCAAAGGATAGATGAACATCGTCTCCTTTGCTATTTATTTTCAGCATTTTTAAAAATTAACATGTCACCTGCTGTGCGTTTTTCCCCTATTTTGTTGTTGCTGATGGTTTTGCTGTGGGCACGGGCCCCTTTGGCGGCTTCCGGGATGAATGAAAGTAGCAGACAAGATACGGTTTTTACATCACAACAAGATTCGGCCCTTTTGATAGGGCATTTGCAACAGGTTTTTCAAGAATTTGAAGCGAAAAACGATGGGCAAACCGAAAAGGCTTTTTTTCAACAAGTTGATCATGCGCTTCGTACAGCACAGAAAAAAAACCTGGTACTCGTTGTGGGAAAAGAACTCAACCGGTTCGGGGAACAACTCCGGAACGAAGCCCGCTATGCCGCGGCCATCCGGCTGCATAAAAAAGCCATTGAAATCGGCGAAAAATTACACGATATAAAATTGATTATCATCGCAAACAACGACCTTGGAGTAGTTTTTAGACGGATCGACAGTTACCAAAAAGCCATGGAGTATCATTTGAGGGCTCTGCGTCTTGCTTCCGAGATCAACGACTCTGTAAGCCGGGCCATTGCCATTAATAGCATTGGAAATGTTTACCTTATGCTGGGGAACTATGATCAGGCACTCCGCTATTTTAAACAGAGCTTGCGTTTGGAGCAAAACCGTAACAACCCCATCGGGATTGCCATTAACCTGAATAATATTGGTCATGTTTACGAGGAAAACGGGTTTCTTGATAAAGCCCTTCGTTATTATGAACTTTCGTTGGAAATTAACCGTAAAATACCCTCCAAAAGAGGGATTGCCATTTGTAGTAATGATATTGCCAATTTGTTAAAAAAACAACGGAGATACAAGGAAGCGCTTCGCTTTTCGTTGAATGCATTACGTATTGCCAAAGAGATCAACGATTACGATAACCTGGCCTATGCTTATATTAAAACCGGAGCATTGTATAGCGCCCTGAAGAATTATCAAAAGGCTTTTGAATATTTGCAGCCCGGTATCGAACTGGCACGGAAAATCAGGGCGCGATCTACCCTCGAAGATGGCTACAATACCTTGTTCAATACCTATATGTCGTTGAAAGACTATAAAACAGCCATTGACTATTTAAAGTTAAAACAAGCTTATCACGACTCGCTCATCAACCTGGATGTCAAGAAAAATATTGCCCGCATGCAAATCCAGTTTGATACCGAAAGGCAAAAAAGCCAGATACAGTTGCAACAGCAAAAAACCAAGATAGCCATGCTCCAGGTGAAAAAGCAAAAATACCTGCTCTATTTTGCATGGACATCCTTTGCCATTGTTTTGTTTTTTCTGGCATTTATGATTTTTTACCTTATAAGTAAGAGCAAACAAACGCGGTTGCTTTTGGAAAAAACCCGTGAAATTGAGGCGGCGGAAAAAAAACTGAAACAAAGCAACGAGGCTTTGCAGCAAGCGCTTGAAAATGTGGAGAACAGTGCCCGTGCAAAAACCGAATTTCTGGCTAACATAAGCCACGAAATCCGTACGCCGCTCAATTCGGTGATTGGCTTTTCAGACCTTCTCTGTTCTATGACAAGCGATGAAAGACAAAAAAACTATTTACAAACCATTAAATCCAGCGGTGAGAGTTTGTTGGGGCTGATCAACGATATCTTGGACTTATCGAAAATTGAAGAAGGAAAAATAGAGCTGGAGTTTAAAGAAACAGATATCCGGAGGGTGATAGAGGATGTGGTTAATATTTTTAGTTTGGAGGCATCCAATAAGGGGTTGCATCTTTTGGTGGAGGTGGAAGAAAACGTCCCTCCTTTTCTGATCTTTGAAGAGGCCCGTTTACGTCAAATTTTACTGAACCTTGTGGGGAATGCCATTAAATTTACCAATGAAGGGCATGTTACACTGCACGCGCATACTCTTTCCGAACAAACGGACGGAACAGCAGTTACACTTGTTATTGAAGTGATCGATACCGGAACCGGTATTTCGCCGGAGGATCAAAAAATGATTTTTATACCGTTCCGGCAAGCTTCTTCCCATCAAAAAGCCGCCGGGGTAGGCCTGGGGCTTTCCATAACCCAGCGTTTGATCAAAGTAATGGATGGTGAAATAAAATTGGACAGTACGGTGGGTAAGGGCAGCCGTTTTACCCTTGTTTTTCACCATGTGCAAGTGGGCCATGCGGATGAAAAAAAGAAAGGCCTCTATTTACCGGAAAAAAATAAAAACGAAAAGAAATGTCTTTTTATTAATGAAGCTCATCCGTTAAAACAGGAAATTGTCCAGATTTTTACGACATATGGTTTTCAGGTGGACGATGTGGGACTTAACCTGTCACGGGCCCGCAAAAAGATAGAAAATTACCGCTTGGTAGTGTTTTGCTGTATGGGAAAAGAAATTCTTAAAAACACCTGGAACCTTTTTGAAAAAGAAAACCTGGATAACCGGTACGTTTTCCTCGTCTTGAATACCGAAAAGGATTTTTCATTCGATGATAAAAAAGTGGTTTCCATTCCTTTGTACAAAGGAATGGAAAAAGAGGCAAAACAGAGACTCCGTGATTTCATCCGGCAATTTGAAGAAGATGAAATGGCAAGGCATCTGTTGTTTTGCGGCAATAGCCAAAAGGAAAAGGAGATTTTCGACCGGCTGATACAAATTTATCAACAGGATTTTGTTCCGGCATTGCATACGAAAATGCTGGATACCATTGGGCAGTTTGTGCGTCATATTCAACAGCTGGCCTCTGAATATGGCATGATACAACTGCAAAACTTTGCCAAAGAAATGGAGGCTCACATCAAGGATTTTGATGTTGTTTTTATTGAAAAACAGATGCATATTTTTCAAAAAGCTTACCGGATTATGATAAAAGACAGATGACCCTTTTTGAAAAACATACCGGTTTTTATTGTATACCAAACGGAGGTGCCACCGCAAAATATTTTGTGTCCCTTTTTGTTGCCTTGATGTTGGTTATGGGTACGGTAGGTGCAAAAGGAGCGGAAATGCCTGCAGACAGCCTGATGGATACCCTGATGGACAGTACAAACATCACCGTGCTTTTAAACGACAGCTTGCTGTCGCCGTTGGACCGGATGATTCTGACCAAAAAAATGGCGGCCCTGTATCAAAACTCAAATCCCCTGAAAGCTTTAATGTACAATAAACTGGTGATCCGGCAGGCCCGGAAACTCAACGATCAGCCTTCGTTGGCACACGCCCTTTTTCGTGCCGCCGAAAATTACCAGTCCCTTGGAAGACATGACAAAGCCGATTCTTTGTACCGGCTCATTCTCCATGGGTACAATATGTGTAGCAATGAAAAAAAAGCGGCTCTTTATCTCCATGTGGCCGATAATTATTTTTATTGGAGCCGTTACAAAAAGGCGGCGGAATATTACTCCAAAGCACGAAAACTTTATGAAAAACTCGGCGTGAAATCAGGCATTGCCGCCGGCCTTGATGGGGAGGGAAAGGTGTGGTCTAATTACAACGATTATGCCCGCGCCATCGGTTTGTTCCAGCGGGCTTATGATATTTACAAACAATTAAATGATCAAAAAGGGATTGCCGCCATCAACAACCAATTGGGTATTGTAATGGAAAACTGGGGAAAACTGAACCGTGCCGAATTTTTCTTTTCTGCGGCCTACAAAATTTATCACCGGCAGAAGGATTTGTTCCATGAAGCGAATATGCTTCTTCATCTCGGCGAAATACAACAGAAACAAAAACATTATATCAAAGCATTGCAATTGTACGACCAGGCAAAAAAATCTGCCGCTAAAATCCATAGCGAAATTCTTTATGTTATTGCGCTGAGTAATATTGCCGAGGTGTATTACGAACTGAGACAATATCCCGAGGCGTTGCGCATGCAGCAAAAAGCACTGCCTTTAAAAAAGAAAATCGGCGACCGGCGTCGAATTGCCATTTCATTGCTTGACATGGGGAAAATTTATTACCGTCAACAACAGTTGTCGCTTGCCTCGCATTATGCCGACAGTGCACTGGCAGTAGCCCAAAGCATCCGTGCCAAAGACCTGCTGCTGGATGTTTACAAACTACTTTCGCAGATTAGCCGGGCAAAAAATGATTTTAAAAACGCTTTTTTTTATTTGTCGAATTATAACCGTATCCACGAAGAGGTCTTTACACAAAAGAGCCAGCAGATGGTGAGTGAAATGGAGGTGCGTCTTGAAGCCGAAAAAAAAGAAAAGGAAAATATTTTGTTGCGAAAGCAAAGCAAACTCAACCAATTGAAACTCGAAGAGGAAAAAACAACCCGGCTGATTCTGATTATTTTTATTTCGTTTTTCATTTTTGCCTCCGTGATCGTTTTTCTTTTTATCCAATACAAAAACAAACTCATTAAAAAGAGTCTTGGGATTCAGGCTGCCAAAAACCAGGAAATTGCCAAACAGGCAGAGGAGCTGAAAAAACTCAATAATGCCTTGTTTACCAGTCGTGAAAAATATATGAGCATTATTGAAAATGCCACCATTGGTATGTATCAAACCACACCGGATGGACAAATACTGTTTGCCAATAAAATGCTGCTTCAAATGCTGGGTTATTCCATGGAAGACCTGAAAAAAATCAACCTGAACGATTCGAAAAAGGAAGCGAGGGAGCATTTTATGCGGCTGCTGGAAGAGCAGGGAATTATTACCGGTCGTGAAGATGTTTGGGAACGTGCCGACGGAAGTAAAATCTACGTCAACGAAAGTGCTTGGATTATACGTGATAAAAAAGGGAAAATCCTTTATTACGAAGGAATTATTGAGGATATCACCAAAAGAAAACTGGCGGAGGAACTGGCCGAACAAAGTAAAGCACGTTTGCGTAAGATCAACGCCGAACTGCGAAAACGAAACATCGAAATACGAAAGGCTAAAAATAAAGCGGAAGAAGCCAACCGGGCTAAATCCTTGTTTATTGCCAACATCAGTCACGAAATCCGGACTCCTTTAAATTCCATTATCGGCTTTACCGATTTGTTGCTTCCCCTGGCAAAATCCCAAAAGGAAAAAACTTTCCTCGAGTCCATAAAAAACAGCAGCAACAGCTTGCTATCACTGATTAACGATATCCTGGATCTTTCAAAAATGCAGGCCGACAAACTGGAACTCTATCATGAGCCGGTTTCCATCAGTGCGATCCTTGAGGAGATCCGGGGGATTTTCTATCCACAGATTGATAAAAAAGGCCTCCGGTTTGTTGTTTGGGAGTCCCCCTTGGTTCAAAACAATATGTTTTTGCTCGACAGGGTCCGCTTTAAACAAATTCTGTTTAATCTGATAGGCAATGCCATTAAGTTTACCGACAAAGGCCATGTTAAGGTGACCATCAAAGGAAAAGAAAATCCGGAAGAGTCGGTATATTATGATTTTACGATTGTAATAGAAGATACGGGGCCGGGAATTCCCGAGAAAGAACAGGAAATCATTTTTGAAGCCTTTAAACAATCGTCGGAATTTAACGGACAGCACCGTGAAGGTACGGGGCTCGGATTGAGTATTACCAAACGGTTGGTGGAGGCCATGAACGGAACCATCTCTTTGGAAAGTAAAACCGGTGAGGGAACAAAGTTTACCATCCGGTTAAAAAAAATCAAAAAGGTTTCTCCGGCAGGTCAATCTCCGCTGGTTGTTTCTGAAAAACGCGGCCCTACATCTTATCATGAACAACAGCCCCCGAAAGAAACAGAAAATATTCTGCCGGAAACAAAAAAGGAGTTTTCCAGGAAATTCCGTGTTGCCTGGGAAAGGGTTGTCTCGACCCGTGTGATCGATGAAATTCTTTCTTTGGGAGAAGAAATGGTGATTTTCGCCGAAGAAAAGCAGGTAACCATCATTCAGGAAACAGGCCGGCAACTGATGGATGCCGCCCGTCAATTTGATATTGACCGGATTGAAGCCTTGCTGGAACAGATTAAATCGTTTTTTTAATCCATTTCATTATTAAGCATTATGACCGAAAACAGGAAGAAACATAAAATACTCATTGTGGATGATATCCCGAAAAACATCCAGATTTTGGGTAATATCTTGTCAAAGGAAAATT
Source organism: uncultured Lentimicrobiaceae bacterium (assembly GCA_964473895.1). Taxonomy (GTDB): domain Bacteria; phylum Bacteroidota; class Bacteroidia; order Bacteroidales; family F082; genus Sulfidibacterium. Next base: position 26,817 of record CAYYRE010000006.1, read on the forward strand.
ATCAGATTGCCTATGCGCAAAACGGTGAACAAGCCCTGTCTATTACCCGGCATCAGGCATTCGATTTGATCCTTCTGGATATCATGATGCCCGGTATGGATGGCTTTGAGGTTTGTAAAACATTGAAAGAAAGGCCGGAAACCAGCGATGTACCCATTATCTTTCTCACGGCCAAAGCTGATATGAACAGTATTGTAAAAGGGTTTACCGTTGGTGGTCAGGATTATATTACCAAGCCGTTTAACACTTCCGAATTACTGGCCCGTACGGCAACACATATTCAACTCCACGAGCAAAAAATTGCTTTGGCAGAGATGAATGAAAAACTGGAAGAAAAGGTGCGCGAGCGTACCCGCCAATTGGAAGAAGCCTACAAACAATTAAACCAATTGGAAAAAGCCAAAACCGATTTTCTTGATATTATAAGCCATGAATTGCGGACTCCGCTCAACGGCATAACAGGGCTTACCACCTTGTTAAATCTTACCGCACTCAATGAAGAACAACAGGAATACATTCGCTATCTTGAAGAGGTGGCCGATCGCCTGACGCGGTTTACCGAAACAGCCCTGCTCATTACCGAGTTGAAAGCCAAACGGGATCAACCTGCTTTTTTGCCCACCAGGGTGAGGTATTTGTTGGAGTCGGTCGTGCATCACTTTAAAGAACAATATGCCCGGCGTTATGGTTCGATAAAGATTGAAAATAAAGACCAAAATCTCCTGCTGGCGGTCAATACTTCCCTGATCAAAAAGTCATTGGAAATGCTCCTCGACAATGCTGTGAAATACGGTGGCCCCCAGGTAGATATCTTACTTTCGGCGCGAAAAACAAAAGGCGGGCCTTTGGTACTGACTTGTGAAGACAACGGTCCGGGCTTTTCAGCCGAAGCAAAAAAACGGCTTTTCGAACTTTTCTCGGCAGGAGATGTCCGCCATGAAGAAGGAACCGGCCTGTCACTGGCAGCCATTAAGCTCATTATGGATTACCATAACGGCAGCATTGAAGTGGAAAATAAACCGGAGGGCGGTGCAAGGGTCCGGCTGATTTTTCAACAAAATGTACCGCAGGATGTCGCCGTTTAATTTTTTTGAACCGGTTTCCCTGATGATCATCTCTTGTCTGCCACGGGCCGTATTGGATAAATATTAGAAAGTCCAAAAGCACCTGCAAGGCCGCGGATTTTAGGATATGTTACCGTTCTTTGTTCCTACGGCCTATCCGGAATAAAAAAATAAGGTAAATTTCCCCTGTAAAAAAACCATTTTGCCAAAAAGATAAAGTGCAAAATCTTTTTTTACAGGGGGAACCGCTTCGCTTTCCCATAAAATTTTTTCATTCTTCTGTGTGTAAATCCGAATGAAAAAATTTCATGTATATTTGGGCTTTAATTTTTAAACCACCGAAAATATGAATCTATTAAAAGGAAAAGTTGCCGTGATTACGGGGGCGGCAAGGGGTATCGGAAAAGCCATTGCCCTGAAGTTTGCTGCAGAAGGTGCCGATATTGCTTTCAGTGATTTGAATTACGATGAACACATGCAAGCGACCGAGCAGGAGATTGCGGCTCTTGGCGTAAAAGGTAAAGGGTATGCTTCCAATGCGGCTTCGTTTGCCGATAGCGAAAAATTTATAACCGGTGTGATCAATGATTTCGGCCGGGTGGACATTCTTGTGAACAATGCCGGCATTACACGCGATAACCTGTTGCTGCGTATGACCGAACAGGACTGGGACGCCGTGCTGACGGTGAACCTGAAGTCGGCATTTAACCTGACCAAAGCGGTTCAGCGCCATATGATCAAACAGCGCGGCGGTACCATCATTAATATGAGTTCAGTGGTCGGGGTGAACGGAAATGCCGGACAGGCAAACTATTCGGCTTCCAAGGCCGGATTAATCGGATTTACCAAATCGGTAGCCCAAGAGTTGGGATCCAGGGGGATTCGTTGTAATGCCATTGCTCCCGGTTTTATTGAAACCGAAATGACAAAAAAACTGTCGGATGAAGTACGCCAGGCTTGGATAAAAACCATTCCCCTGCGCCGGGCCGGAAAACCCGAAGATGTGGCCAACGTGGCTACTTTTCTGGCTTCCGAACTTTCTTCGTATGTCAGCGGCCAGGTCATTAATGTCTGTGGGGGCATGAGTACCTGACCTTCTTTTAAAGAAAACGGAAAAGCCAATCAGGTTAAAAGCGGGAAAAGCACTTTTCCCTGATGGCTTTTTGCCATTATCATCCAATAAGGTGCTGCATGTTTTTTGTCCTGTCCAAAATAGTATCCTACTTTTTTCATCCGCTCACTTGGCTGGTCATTCTTTTGGCTTTGGCACTTTTTCATAAAAACCGCCGCGTCAGAAGGCGCAGTTTACTCACGGGGTTTGTTATTTTGCTTGTTTTTTCCAACACGTTTTTTGTTAATAAAATAGCCGGTTTGTGGGCCATACAGCCGGTGCCGGTGAACCGGAAATATGATGTGGGTGTCGTGTTGGGGGGGTCTACGGCTACTTACGAAGCCAAATACCACCGGGTCACTTTCAAAGGGAATATTGATCGTTTGTTGCAGGCTGTGGAGATGTACCACCGCGGAAAAATAAAAAAAATTCTGGTTACCGGGGCAGCCGGAAACCTTATGTATCCCCATATCAAGGAGGCCAAACTGCTCCGTTCGTTTTTGCTGAATATCGGTATCCCCCAACGGGATATCCTGATGGATACCCTGGCCGAAAACACCCACCAAAATGCCGTTTATGCGAAAATCTTGCTGCAACGGCATCGCCGTGTGCCATCGGTATTGCTCTTTACTTCTTCGATGCACATGCGCCGGGCGCTTGCCTGTTTCCGCCATGAGGGCATCGATGCCGTTCCTTATGCTACCAACCTGTTGAACACCGAAACGCAATGGAATGTGGAATATTTGCTGATTCCCGATGCGGCCAATTTTTTGGTATGGAACGGATTGGTCCACGAAATGAGCGGCTATGTGGTTTATCGTATTATGGGATACATTTAAACAAAGGATTTTGTTATGGCTGAAGTGCTTTTTTATGTGATGGTGGGGGTCTTGGTTTTCGATTTCCTTTTTGAGCGTTGGCTTGATGTTTTAAACCTGAAACATTTTAAGCCGGAACTACCCCGGGAGCTCGAAGGAGTTTATGACCGTGAAACGTATGCCAAATCGCAACAGTACCTGAAGGCCAACAGCCGGCTTTCGTTGTACCGGGCTGTTTTCTCATTTTTGCTCATTATGGGTATGCTTTTGTTTCATGGATTTGCGTGTCTCGATGAGTGGGTACGCCAGTGGAGTACCCATGATGGGGTGAGAACATTGCTGTTTTTTGGTGTGCTTGGATTGGGTACCGATTTGCTTACACTTCCTTTTCAACTTTACGGTACCTTTGTGGTAGAAGAAAAATTCGGATTCAATAAAACAACCTTACGGACTTTTTTTAGTGATAAACTCAAATCGTGGCTGGTAGGGGGAATCATCGGAGGAGGTATCTTGTTGTTTTTGTACTGGGTTTATGCCGGCAATGCTACCCTCTTCCCCGTGTTTGCACTGGCGGGCATCGGATTTTTTATGGTTTTTATGGCCATGTTTTACACTTCGCTGATAGTGCCTCTTTTCAACAATCTAACACCTTTGGCGGATGGCCAACTCCGAGCCGCCATAGAAAAACTGGCGGCTCAAACGGGCTTTAAACTTACGGATGTCTTTGTTATGGATGGTTCGAAGCGAAGTACAAAAGCCAATGCTTATTTCTCCGGACTGGGGCCGAAGAAAAAGATCATCCTCTATGATACGTTGATCGAAAAATTATCGTCCCGGGAAGTGGTTGCCGTTTTGGCGCACGAAATAGGGCACTACCGTAAAAAACATATTTACAAAGGATTGGCTTTGTCACTTTTGCAGCTCTTTATCATGGTTTTTTTAATGGGAAAAGCATTGGCTTTGCCGGTTTTTTCACAAGCACTTGGTGCCGGGCAAATGAGTTTTTACATGGGGCTACTGGCTTTTGCCCTGCTCTATTCGCCGGTTTCGTTTTTGACCGATATTTTAACCAACCGGTTTTCAAGAAAACATGAATATGAAGCAGATGCCTATGCTGTTTCGCTTGGCCTCGGAAAAGCGCTGCTGCAGGCTTTGGTGAAGCTCTCCGTTACCAGTTTGAGCAATTTGCAACCGCATCCGTTGTATGTGTTTTTCCACTATTCGCATCCTACGCTGCTCCAGCGAAAACAAGCCATCGAAAAAAGGATGGGTCAGTAGGAAACTTTCCTAAAGCGGAAAAAGGTCACAATGGTTTTTAGCACAATTTTCAGGTCGGTCCAAAAACCGGCAACCATGGCGTATTGGTTGTCAAGGGCTATACGCTCCTCCGGATTGTGCACCTCTGCTGCACGAATTTGCCAAAGCCCCGTGATACCGGCAGGGGCCATAAACCGGTACGACCATTCGTCCGTTGTAAGGTTTTCGGCTTCGTATAACGGTAGCGGACGGTTTCCCACTACCGACATGTCGCCACGTAAAACATTATAAAACTGGGGAATTTCGTCTAAATGGTATTGTCTTAAAAAGCGGCCTACTTTGGTAATACGCGGATCGTCTTTGACTTTGAAAAAGGTATTCTGTAACAAATTCATCTTGCGTAACCGCAGGTAGTTGTTTTCGCAGATTTCCACGCCATCAATAAAAAGAATGGGAGAACAGGGATGGCCTAACTGTTTGCATTCGGGACATTCCACCATTTGCGATTCATCCAGGCGGTATTTCTTTCTTTCCTGTTTCAGGTATTCGTTTAAATCGGAAAGCTGTTGTTTCTCTTTTTCCGCATCTTTACGCATGGTGCGGAACTTATAAAAAGTAAAAATATCGTATCCTGTTCCCACGCGTTGTTGCGAGAAAATAACGGGCCCTTTGCTTTCCAGTTTAATGGCAATGGCGATCAAAAGAATCAGTGGGGAAAACAAAATCAGTGCAAAAGCGGAAAAAAGCACATCGAAAAGGCGTTTGCCCCATCCGATACGATAGTCTAAATATTCCTTTCCCTTCTTACCTTTTTCTTTAATCTTCAAGGCGTTATGTTTATGTGCCCCAAAAAAATGATGATTTAATCTTCCGGCGGCCGATAAAAAAATTGTTGGACGTCAAACCCATCTTTTTCAAGTTCAGGTCCAATACGCCGGACAAACTTAAGGATTTCTTCGATAGATACCGAATAGGTCATTCCATAATTTATCACCTTTTTTTTGTTAATAAGTATTTTACCGGTGTAGGGTTCCGATTTGCTGTAAGTATCTCTTTTATTGATGGAAGGTGCAAGATAGAGGAACTCTGTTGCCGGAGAAGATTTGGCCATGCCTACCCATTCGAAGCCCGAAGCTCCATCGCGTAAAGCAAAAACAGGACCTCCGCTAATCCCGCGGTTAAAGAGGGTATTGGTAAGGAAAAAACCGTTGCCTGTTTTATCCGGACGACTGACGATTCCGTTTTCCACCATCTTCTCTCCTTGTGGAAACCCGACCACATAAACAAATGTTCCCCAGTTGAGTTCCGAAGATTTCCCTGTGGGAAAAGGAAGTACACGGATGTTTTCCACCGGCGACACAGTGGCTTCCAGCAAGGCTATGTCATTTTTATTGTCTGCTGCCAATATCTTAACGTTGGGGTTGTCTAAACCGGCCACGTAACTTTTTTGTTTCAATTTTATGGCGAGACTCCTGACGAAACCCGAGTTGTCGGGGAAATAGGATATTACCGTATCCGGAAAATAAACCACATGGGCACAGGTAAGCAAAACGGCTTGTCCATTCCCGGAATAAATCACCGAGGCTGTGCCCAGGACCGACTCGCTCGAAATGGTATGCGAATGTGCATATGCCGTCATGTCTTCTGTTTTTAATTTTTGGGCCGTCACTGCCGCTAACTTGTCAAAGGTATAGGTTTCATAAAAGGCAATGACATTCAGCCGGTAAACCGACCGTGCAATCTCTTCGAGCGGTCCGGCAACGCCTTGTACTGGAGGTCCGGTGTCATATTTTCCATCCCCGGAAAGATGTTGTTTTTCCACCGGTATGCTTTTGCGGGAGCAGGCTCCGCCAAGCAAAATAACGGCTGCCAGCGGTAAAAACCAAAGCGAAGTCTGTAAATAGCGCAACCTCATAAGTCTTTGTTTTTTAAATACCTGTAAACAATAAAAACAAAAAGCAAAGCATAAATAATATTTCCTGCAATATCAATACCCGAAACCGTTTCCCTGAAATTTACTCCAAACAGCCTCATGAGGGAGGAGTTGGGTACATCGATCAAATGGGTGATCATTTTGATGGGTAAATAACGGGAAACTTCGGCCGGAAGGCGAAAAGCAAATAGCGGTTCCGCCACATAATAGTAGAGGGCAAAAAGCCCAATGGAGAGTCCCTGTTTTTGTAATAGGAAGGCCACCATGAGGGCAAACAGGAGAAAAGTAAAAATTTCTAAAAAGTAAACCGGTACAAAGTAAATTTTCGAGAACAACAGGGACGCGGAAAGATGCTCCGTGTGCGTCAGGCCGAGGAACAATGCCGAAAAGAGTAAAATCAGCGTAACCGTCAGTGAAATAATCAGCACAAACAGCACTTTGGAAAAAAGAAATTCCACACGGCTCATCCCCGACATGATGTTTTGCCGTATGGTTTTGTAATTAAATTCGTTGGTGATAAAAATGATGACAAGCAGTGCCAAAAAGATTTTGAAGAGGCCTGCAATAAAAGCGAGATTGTGCCAAACATATGGGAAAGCATATAACGAGAATGTGGGGATGGCTGTTTGGGTTTTTCCTCCCACCCGGCTCACTACGTGGTTTAAAAATGATTCCATTCCGGTAAAGACGAGTACCACCATGATGGCATACAAGGCACTGAATACCCAGAAGGTACGGTTGTGAAGATATTTCCGTGCGTCAATTTTTATTAATCTCATCATGATGTTTCGATAAAAGTTCAAGAAAATAATTTTCAAGGCTTTTGTTGCGCAAAGCCAAGTGGGTTAAAAAAATGCCCTGGCCGGCCAGCAAACGGTTCAGTTTGCCGGGGGTTAGTGATTTTTCTAATTCCAAAACAAAAAAACCGTTTTGCATGGCAATGGATTTTACTTCCCGGACATGTTTCAGGGCTTGTTCTAATTTTTCGGGATCATCGGCGGCAACTTCCACAATCAAGGCATTGCCCAGGGCTTCGTTAACCGGACCGGCATACCGCATTTTCCCTTTTTCCAGTACGAGCACATGGCTGCAAACTTTTTCCACTTCGTCCAGTAAATGACTGGCCAAAATGATGGTAACCCCTTGCCGGGCCACTTCGATGATCAGGTTGCGGATGTCGGCAATACCCTTCGGATCCAGTCCGTTGGTGGGTTCGTCCAGGATCAGTACATCCGGATCGCCAAGCAGTGCTGCTGCTATGGCCAGCCGTTGCTTCATTCCTAATGAAAAAGTACGGTATGGGTGGTGTTTCCGGTCGGAGAGCCCGACTTTCCGCAATACCTCATCAAGTTCATCATACGAAACCCCGCGAATATCTGCTATAATCTTCAGGTTGTCAACTGCCGTCAGGTAGGGATAAAAAAGCGGTTGTTCCAATAAGGCGCCAATACGTTTTCGTAAAGCAGCATGCGGTTTTTGTCCAAACCACAAATGTTCGCCGCTGTCGGGTTTAATAATGTCGAGTAAGATCCCCAGGGTGGTAGTTTTACCACTGCCGTTGGGCCCGAGGATACCATAAATACTTCCTTTTTCCACTGTCAGCGTCAGAGCATCAAGCGCTTTCAGTCGCCCGTAGAATTTGGTTACGTTTCTGATTTCAAGAATAATGTTTTCCAAGTGAGGTTCTGTTTATAAAATAGACGTTACATCTTAAATTTTATTACAATAATAGACAAAAAAGAGGGACAAAGATAATTATGCCTACCTTTGCACTTTCTCTATTTATTTTTATAACAAATTATTATGAAAGTTGGAAATAACAAGGTGGTCACCATGACCTATACCTTACAACGCAATGATGCACAAGGCGAAGTCATACAAAAAGTGGATGAAAGCAGGCCTTTTGTACAACTTTTTGGTGTGGGGGCGCTGCTTCCTGCATTTGAAACCAATCTGGCAGGACTTGAATCGGGAGATACTTTCGGTTTTTCTCTGACTGCAGAAGAAGGATACGGAAATCCTTCGGATGAAGCTATCCTGAAATTAGACAAGAAAATTTTTGAGATTGACGGTGTTTTTGATCCTGAAATGGTAGCCGTAGGCAAAGTGATTACCATGCAGGATAACCAGGGTAACCCACTGGATGGCAAAGTGCTTGCTGTTGAAGAAGACAGTGTTATTATGGATTTTAATCATCCGCTGGCCGGCGAAAATCTTTATTTTTCCGGTGCTATATTGGATGTGCGTGATGCCACACCCGAAGAATTAACACACGGTCATGTGCATGGGGCCGGTGGCCATAATCATTAGAAATTACGTTTTGTAAAGAATGAACACGGCGGGCTTTTTATTAAAGTCTGCCGTGTTCTTTTTCCATTGGGACATATTCCGGGTAATAATCTTTTCGGAAGGAAGTGTCAGGTCGCTGGCAATGCATAAGAGAGTTTGCGGTTTGCAGGTTTTTATCAGGCTTTCCAACATGCTGTTGTTGCGATAGGGTGTTTCGATAAAAATTTGACTGCTGTTTTTCCGCCAGGCTTCCTGTTCTATTTCGCGAATTTTTTTCATGCGTAGCGAAGGCTCAATGGGCAGATAGCCATGGAAACAAAACTGTTGTCCGTTGAATCCCGAGGCCATTAAGGCCAAAATAATGGAATTGGGCCCCACAAGCGGAACAACCCGAATGGCTTTCCGGTGGGCTTTTTGCACGACCACTGCACCCGGATCGGCCACGGCGGGCGTGCCGGCTTCCGACAATAACCCTATGTTTTCACCTTTTTCCAACGGTTGTAGAAAGGTATCTGCTTCCTCTTCGGGTGTGTGTTTGTTTAAAACAAAAAAGATCATATCGTCGATGGGTACCGGATGGTTTGTTTTGCGTAAAAACCGTCGTGCGGTACGGATATTTTCCACAATAAAAATCCGGATAGTATGTAAAACCGTGTGGTTGTATCCGGGGATCACTTTTTCTATGGCTGTATTGTCGCCCAGTGTAACGGGGAAAAGATACAGAATGCCTTTTTTGGGGTTTGCCATATTATGAATTATTGCCAGGGAAGATGTGTTAAATCTACATTTCCTCCCGAGAGGATGATGCCAATTTTTTTTGCTTGGGTCTTTATTTTATTTTCGAGAAGGGCTGCAAGCGGAACGGCTGCCGAAGGTTCTACCACCAATTTCATCCGTTCGAAAATCAAACGCATAGCCTCTTTTATGTTTTCTTCTTTTACGGTAACTATTTCTGAAACGAATTCCCGGATAATGGGAAAGGTGAGACTGCCCAGCGAAGTCAACAGTCCATCGGCAATGGTCCGGGGGTTTGTGCTGGGTATGATTTTTCCGGCACGGAACGAACGGAAGGCATCATCGGCACCGGCCGGTTCGCAGGCAATTACGCGGGCATGCGACGAGAAATAATGTGCTGCCAAAGCTGTTCCGCTCAACAGTCCGCCACCTCCTACCGGACATAAAACAAGGTCCAGCGAGGGGAAATCTTCCAACAGTTCCATACCGGCCGTGGCCTGTCCGGCAATAACCTGCCGGTTGTTATAAGGATGAATTTCAACAGCTCCTGTTTTTTCAAGAATCTTTTTTAAAGTACTTTCCCGGGCTTCCAGGGTAGGGGGGCAAAAAGTGATTTGTCCTCCGTAATCTTTTACGGCATTTACTTTTACGCGGGGAGCATTTTCAGGCATGACGATATATGCCGGAATGTTCCGCAAAGCTGCTGCACGCGCCAATGCCTGGGCATGATTTCCCGAAGAGTGTGTTGCCACGCCCCTGGCTGCCTCTGTTGCCGGCAGCGAAAATACTGCATTAACGGCTCCCCGTGATTTAAAAGCGCCCACCTTTTGGAAATTCTCACATTTAAAGTAAAGGGAGGTGTGGAACCGTGCGTTCAAATAGGCCGAATGCAGCACCGGTGTGCGATGAATATGCGGTGCTATCCGGTGGGCGGCTTCTGTTAATTCTTTCCGTGAAGGATAGGCCATAAACTAATGTACTTGATGTTCCTGTGCCGCCAGCGCTACAATTTTATCAGTGGCTTTGTCCAATAAATTGAAAATAAAATCACAATCGGATTCGCCGTTTTGATAGGGGTTCGGTACCGTTTTGTTTTTTCCTTCTTCCAAAACATTCAGCAGGTAATCCACTTTGGCTTTTTGTTCTTCTGTTTTGGCCAGGGCCATAACATCATTGTAGTTTTGAGTATCCATGACATAGATTTTATCAAAACGGTCGAAATCTTCTTTGCGAAAGATGCGTGCCATTCCTTCCGGAACGTACCCGTTTTTCAAGGCTACATTGGTAACCCTTTTGTCCGGCGGTTCGTTAATGGTAAACGATTCAAAACCGGCCGAATCCACTTCTCCAGGAATATTGTTCTGCTGGAATTTCTTTTTCAAGATCGCCTCTGCAAGGGGCGAACGGCATACGTTTTCCAAATCGACAAATAACACATTCATAGGCTTCTGTTTTTTTGATGAATAATTTCCCCTAAATTACAAAAAAAAGCGATATCAAAATACAGGCCAAACGAGTACAGTAAAAAAAACCCGTCAATTTTTCATTTACGGGTAATCTACCAAGAGGCTTCTTACAGTTTGAGTTTTTTGTCGATTTCATCCACATAATTACGGAATCGCCGGTCGGTTTCGATTAAATTACTCACCGTGCGACAGGCGTGCAATACAGTGGCATGGTCTTTATTGCCGCATTGTAAACCAATGGTAGCAAGGGAATTTTTGGTATGCTTTTTCGAAAAATACATGGCCAGCTGCCGTGCCTGAACAATTTCACGTTTTCGCGTTTTGGAATTCAGTACATCCAGCGGAATATCGAAATACTCGCAAACTACTTTTTGAATGTAATCGATGGAGATTTCGCGGGTGGTGTTTTTCACAAACTTATCAATCATCTGTTTGGCCAATTCCAGGGTAATGGTCTTTTTATTCAACGAAGCCTGTGCCAGGATGGAAATGAGGGCGCCTTCCATTTCGCGGATATTGGTGGTAATACTGTAGGCGAGGTATTCGATCACTTCGTGGGGCATATCTACCCCATCGGCATAAAGTTTTCGTTGCAAAATGGCAATGCGTGTTTCCAGGTCGGGTACCTGCAGGTCGGCAGCCAGTCCCCATTTAAAACGTGACAAAAGCCGGGGCTCCATACCTTTGAGCTCTACAGGCGGCTTGTCGGAAGTCAGGATGATCTGCTTGTGGTTTTGATGCAGGTGGTTAAAAATGTGAAAGAAAATGTCTTGTGTTTTTTCTTTTCCGGCAAGAAACTGGATGTCATCCAAAATCAGGACATCGATCATTTGGTAAAAATGAACAAAGTCGTTTTGGTTGTTATTTCTTACCGAATCGATGTATTGGTTAATGAACTGTTCGGTTTGCAGGTACAATACGGTTTTTTCAGGAAAGTTGGCTTTTACCTGAAGGCCAATGGCATGGGCGAGGTGTGTTTTGCCCAATCCCACCTGGCTGTAAATCAATAAGGGGTTGAAGGCCGTTTTTCCCGGGTTTTCGGCTACGGCCCAACCGGCGGAACGGGCCAGCCGGTTACAATCGCCTTCCACAAAATTCTCAAAAGAGTAGCTGGCCACCAGCTGGGATTCGATTTTGAGTTTTTTCAATCCCGGAATAATAAACGGATTGGGGATTTCACGCGAACGTCCTCTGTTCAGGTCCAGCGGCATGTTGACCGGTTTATTTTTGGTGTTTTTATAATTTGCCGTGGGGTAATTCACCGTAACCGGTTGCCGGTTGTTGATGTTGGAGGTGTCCATAAGGATACTGTATTCCAGCCTGCCTGACGGCCCCAGCTCCCGTTTGATCGTTTTGCGCAACAAATCGATGTAATTGTCCTCAAGCCATTCGTAAAAGAATTGACTGGGCACCTGAACCACCAATATGTTGTTTTCAATCTTTAAAGGAACTATGGGCTCAAACCAGGTTTTGTAACTTTGGTAAGGTATGTTGTCCTTAATTACGGCAAGACATCTTTCCCAAACCTCAACATGTTTTTTTTTCATTCGTTGGTAAATTTTTTATCAACAATTTGTGTTTTTATTAACAACTCTAATGTAAAACTCTAAAAATCAAGCTGGAAATTTTAACAGTGTTTCCTCGTAATTTTTTAACAAATAAATAACATATAAGGTTTAAAAAAAAGGAAAGAACCTCTTGACTTTTTCCTTTTTTTGTTGTATATGGAAAGACATATATAAAAAAATGGAATTGACTGAAAATCTTTCAATTCACTGTTAAGCCCCGTATGTTTTTTAATTTTTCCACAATGTGTTTCTTCCGGTTTCTGCTCACTTCTATAACCAGTTGGCAGCTCATGCCGAAATCCTGTTTAATGACTTTCAATTTCTCTTCTTTTACCAGGTGCATTACACTATTCATTTGCGAGTAGTCGAATTGCAATTCCAATGAGCGTGTTATGGTTTTGGTGATGATTTCGGCATGGTCCAGGGCTTCTCTTGTTGCCGTTTTATAAGCCCTAATGAGTCCTGGAACCCCCAATTTAGTACCGCCAAAATAGCGTACGACGATGACTATAATATTAAAGAGCTCTGCCGAAAGAATTTGATTCAGGATGGGCTTTCCGGCCGTTCCCGAAGGTTCGCCATCGTCGCTGCTGCGAAAATATTCATTTTCGGGACCGATGCGGAAGGCGTAGCAATGATGCCGGGCATCGTGAAACGCTTTTTTTGTTTTTAAAAGCTCTTTTTTGGCTTCTTCTTCTGTTGCCACGGGAATGGCCAGGGCGATAAACTTACTGCCTTTTTCTTTGTAAAGGCCTTCGGATGTGTCTTTTATTGTTTTGTAACGGTCTGATGACTCCATGTTCAAAAATACACGATTTTTTTGCCCCTGAACGGATCTAATGCTATTTTTTAAGAGGTGGAAAAATCAAAAGCCATCGCCCTGGGCGATGGCTTTTGATTTATTCATGGAAGTATGTTTTTTATATGACCGGGTATTGTTTGAAGATCTCCGAAGAGCGCATCAAAATATCCACATATTGTGCCCGGCGGTAGGCAAACGGATCTTTCACATTTTTCATGGAGAGTTTTCCCCTGAAATCATCGAGGCGTTGGTATTTTTTATCGGCCATCCAGATTTCCATGTCATCCAAAATGTTTTGAATTTGTTGCGGGCCGTTTTTGTAAATGGTACTCACCACTTGCACTACATCGGCACCGGCCAGTAACATTTTAATCACATCTTCGCCTGTAAAAATCCCCGAATTGGCACAGATGTCACAGTTCAGCTGGTCGTACAACATGCCGGCATAACGCAACGGAAGCCGGTTATCCTGTTCGTTGCTCAGGTTGTAAGGAAAATGTAGTTTTTCTTCCTGGATGTTGATATCCGGTTGAAACAGCCGGTTGAACAATACCAGACCGTCCACTCCTTTTTTGTCCATTTCTTTAAATACATACAAAGGATTGGTGTAAAAAGAACTGAGTTTTACGCTCACCGGTATCTTAACGGCTTTTTTTACCCCGGCAATCACATCCAGTTCTTCACGGATAATGGAGCGGCCTTCCATGTCAAACTCGCGGGGATTGTTATAAAAATTTAACTCCAGCGCATCGGCTCCGGCTTCTTCCAGTTTTTTGGCCCATTCGTACCAGGTGTCGTCAAAAACGGCATTCAGACTGGCAATCAGGGGAATGTTCAATACTTCTTTGGCTTCTTTAAAGTGCATTATAAATTCCTCGGGTCCTGCCTCGTAAATGTCTTGCGGAAACAGGGAAGTCATTTCGGCGTGCCGCTCGGCATACTCGCCCATGTCTTCTTCCATCTGAAGCTGTTCTAAATTCACTTGTTCTTCAAAAAGCGATTTATAAACGATGGCGGCAGCACCCGCCTCTTCAAGTGAGCGAAGCATGTTTAAATCGGTAACCAGGTTGCTGGCGCCAACAACCACAGGGTTTTTTAATTGCAGCCCCAGATATTTTGTTGTAAGGTCCATAATAAAACGTTTTAATTCATTCTTTAGGGCAGTAAAAGTACATAAAAATGCCGTTCAGGCAAGAAAGACCCAATCTATAATCGTTTTAAATTAATCGATTTTATGCTTTATCCTGACAATGTTAACGCACAAACAAGCGAGAATTATTGTATTTTTGCACGCAAATAAAAATAGGTGTTCGTAAAACCATAAGGTATTTACATACAACAAAGTACATTTGATTTTGCGGCATAGAAAATTTTTTAAAAATATTGGAAACAACCAATTAACTTTTAAATTTTAGATAAATGAGCGGAAAGAAAAAATTCATTACCTGTGACGGGAACTACGCTGCTGCCCATATCGCTTATATGTTTAGCGAAGTAGCTGCCATCTATCCTATCACACCTTCGTCAACCATGGCTGAATATGTGGACCAATGGGCTGCTTTCGGTCAAAAAAATATTTTCGGTGAAACCGTTAAAGTGGTAGAAATGCAATCCGAAGGCGGAGCCTCCGGTGCTGTGCACGGCTCGTTGCAGTCGGGCGCTTTGACCACAACATTTACTGCTTCTCAGGGGTTGTTGCTGATGATCCCCAACATGTACAAGATTTCAGGTGAACTGTTGCCGGCGGTATTTCATGTGAGTGCCCGTAGCCTTGCCGCACAGGCCCTTTCCATTTTCGGCGACCACAGTGATGTGATGGCGACCCGCAATACCGGATTTGCCATGCTGGCCACCGGAAGCGTTCAGGAAATTATGGACCTGGCGGGTATTGCTCATTTTGTGGCCTTGCGTTCAAGAATTCCTTTCGTGCACTTTTTTGATGGCTTCCGCACATCTCACGAAATTCAAAAAGTGGAAGCTTTCGATGTGGAAGACCTTGAACATCTCTTCCCCTGGGAAGACCTTCAGCGGTTCCGTGACAACGCGCTGAATCCGGAGCATCCGGTAACCCGCGGAACGGCTCAAAACCCCGATATCTATTTCCAGGCACGTGAAGCAGCCAACCGTTTTTACGATCCGATACCCGATCTGGTAGAACACTACATGCAGGAAATTACCAAATTAACCGGCCGTGAGTATCATCCGTTTACTTATTATGGTGCCGAAGATGCCGAGCACATTGTCATTGCCATGGGATCGGTTACCGAAACCATTCGCGAAACCATTGATTACCTGAATGCCAAAGGGGAAAAAACCGGTTTGGTGGCCGTTCATTTGTACCGGCCTTTTTCGGTCGATTACCTGATGAAAGCCATTCCGAAAACGGTAAAACGGATTGCCGTACTCGATCGTACCAAAGAACCCGGAGCCAATGGCGAACCGCTTTATCTTGATGTTAATGAAGCTTTTTACGGCCGTGAAAATGCCCCCATCATCGTGGGCGGACGTTATGGCTTGAGTTCCAAAGATACCACTCCGGCACAAATTGTTTCGGTTTTCAACAACTTGAAACAACCTGAGCCGAAGAATCATTTCACCGTGGGTATTGTGGATGACGTGACCTTTAAATCGTTGCCTTTGTTGCCTGAGCTCAGCCTGAGCGATGAAGGAACCTTTGAAGCCAAATTTTACGGCCTGGGTTCCGATGGTACCGTGGGAGCCAACAAAAACTCCATCAAGATCATCGGCGAGTCGACCGATAAATATGCACAAGCCTATTTTGCTTACGATTCCAAAAAATCGGGCGGTATCACCATCTCGCACCTGCGGTTTGGCGACAAACCCATTCGTTCCACTTATCTGGTCAATACCCCCGACTTCGTGGCCTGCCACGTTCCGGCTTATCTGACCAAATATGATATGCTGAAAGGTTTGAAAGATGGCGGTACATTCCTGTTGAACAGTATTTGGGATGAGGAAGAAACCAAACGCCGTTTGCCTGACAGCATGAAAAAATACATGGCGGAACACAATATTCAGTTTTACACCATCAATGCCACCAAAATTGCTGCCGAAATCGGCCTGGGGAGCCGTACCAACACCATTATGCAGTCGGCTTTCTTTAAAGTCTCAGGTGTCATTCCTTATGATGATGCCGTGGAAAAGATGAAATCCTTTATCAATAAAACCTACGGCCGGAAAGGGGAAGACATTGTTCAAATGAATTATGCCGCTGTGGATCGTGGAGGAGATGTTACCAAAATCGAGGTGCCGAAAGAATGGGCAAACATCGCATTGAAAGAAGAAAAGAAAGCGGAAGACAATGTCCCTGCTTTTATCCGCGAAGTATCCCGTCCTATTGACCATTTAAAAGGGGATGACCTTCCGGTGAGTGCCTTTAAAGGACGCGAAGATGGTACTTTCCCGGCAGGTACTGCCGCTTACGAAAAACGGGGAGTGGCCGTAACGGTACCCGAATGGATCGGTGATAACTGTATCCAGTGTAACCAGTGTGCCTATGTTTGTCCCCACGCTGCCATTCGTCCTTTCCTTGTGAATGAGGAAGAGGAAAAGAATGCCCCCGAAGGTATGCAGTTCCTTGAAACCAAAGGCAAACTGAAACCGTTGAAATACCGTATCCAGGTGAGTGTTTTGGATTGTACCGGTTGCGGAAGTTGTGCCGATGTATGTCCTTCGCCTGAAAAATCATTGGTGATGGTAGATACCGAAACACAATTGAAAGAGGTTGGGAATTGGGATTACTTAATCAAAAATGTATCGGACAAAACCCTCGAAGGTCGTGTGGACAAATTTATCAGTGTGAAAAACAGTCAGTTTGCGCAGCCTTTGTTTGAATTTTCAGGTGCTTGTGCCGGTTGTGGCGAAACCCCGTACATTAAAGCCGCCACCCAGCTTTACGGCGACCGCATGATGATTGCCAATGCCACCGGCTGTTCTTCCATTTACGGTGCTTCCGCTCCATCAACTCCTTATACGGTCAATGCCGAAGGAAAAGGGCCTGCCTGGGCCAACTCATTGTTTGAAGACAATGCCGAATACGGCTTGGGGATGGCTACGGGGATTCGCAAAATCCGTGACCGTATTGAACGTTTCATGAAAGATGCCCTTGCAGCGGGTACCAGCGAGGAGAGAAAAGAGGCTTTTGAAGCCTGGATAGCGGCCAAAGAAGATGGCGAGGCTTCCAAAGCAGCATCGGCCAAAGTGGTCGAAGTGCTCAAAGGAGCAGAAGACGAAACGGCCAAAAAAATCATGGAACTGGAACAATATCTGGTGAAAAAATCCATGTGGATTATTGGCGGTGACGGTTGGGCTTACGATATCGGATACGGCGGTTTGGACCATGTATTGGCATCGGGTGAAGATGTCAACCTGTTGGTTCTGGATACCGAAGTGTATTCCAACACAGGAGGTCAGGCCTCCAAAGCAAGCCAGACGGCTGCGGTGGCCAAATTTGCCACTGCCGGTAAGGAGATTCGTAAAAAAGACCTTGGTGCCATTTATATGACCTACGGTTATGTTTATGTGGCTTCGGTAGCCATGGGTGCCAATCAAAGCCAGTTCTTCAAAGCATTGAAGGAAGCCGAAGCTTATCCGGGTCCTTC
>CAYYRE010000006.1:44581-46039 GCA_964473895.1 uncultured Lentimicrobiaceae bacterium
TTAAAAATGCCCGTTGGCGTTACAATTTCTACAAACGCCAGGCTGAAATCGACTACTCCAAGGAAAGTTAGCCTTTCCGCGTCATTCATTTTTCAAAGCCGCTGTCTTTTTATGATAGCGGCTTTTTCTTTTGCGGATGTGTTTGATTGCAGGGTTATTTTTTACTTTTGTAAAAAAAATAGTGTCATGGATGGATTATACGGTTCCAAAAGATTTCCCAAAATCACTACCCATGTGCTTCAGGAAATGAAATTGAAAGGTGAAAAAATTGCCATGCTGACGGGATACGATTATTCGATGGCCCGGTTGCTGGACGAAGCAGGTATCGATGTGATTCTTGTGGGGGACTCGGCTTCAAATGTTATGGCAGGTCATGTTACCACATTGCCCATTACCCTGGACCAAATGATTTATCACGCCTCCTCGGTGATGCGGGCAGTCAAAAGGGCACTGGTTGTGGTGGATTTGCCTTTTGGGACTTACCAGGGGAACTCTAAAGAAGCCCTGCATTCGGCCATCCGGATTATGAAAGAATCGGGGGCCAATGCTGTGAAATTGGAAGGCGGATCGGAAGTGGTGGAATCCATCGACCGGATTCTGTCGGCAGGTATCCCGGTGTTGGGTCATTTGGGACTTACCCCGCAATCGATAAACAAATTCGGCACCTATGTGGTCAGGGCCAAAGAAAAAGAAGAAGCCGACAAATTATTGCGCGATGCCAAATTGCTTGAAGAAGCCGGATGCTTTGGCATCGTCCTTGAAAAAATTCCTGCTGCATTGGCTGCCAAGGTAACCCAAATGGTAAAAATCCCTACCATCGGCATCGGGGCGGGACACGATGTGGATGGACAGGTACTTGTGCTGCATGATATGCTGGGGATTAACCAGGAGTTTTCACCGCGTTTTTTACGTCGCTATCACAACCTTCATGATGAGATTATTAAGGCTTTTCTTGCTTACATTCATGATGTGAAATCAGTTGATTTTCCCAACGAAAAGGAACAGTATTAATTTCAAGGTGCCGTATGCCTTTTGACGGACTTTCCCTGCCTGACCGCATCCTGTACGAGGATAACCATCTGATAGCGGTGAACAAACTGCCTTCGGAAATTGTGCAGGGCGATAAAACCGGCGATATTCCGCTGAGTGAAACACTGAAACAGTACCTTAAAAAGAAATATGATAAGCCGGGAAATGTTTTTCTCGGTGTGATTCACCGGATAGACCGCCCGGTGAGTGGGGTGGTGGTTTTTGCCAAAACCGGAAAGGCGCTCAGCCGTATGAATGAATTGGTGAAACAACGGGCGTTAAAAAAAACCTACTGGGCCATCGTAAAAACCAAGCCGCCGGAAACGGCCGGTACGCTGGTGCATTATCTTTCGCGAAACACACAAAAAAACAAGTCCTTTGTCAACCGAATGCCGGGGAAAGATAAAAAAGAAGCTATGTTGAGCTACC
>CAYYRE010000007.1:0-41218 GCA_964473895.1 uncultured Lentimicrobiaceae bacterium
AAAACGTAAAACCATGTGTGCCCAGAAGGTGAATTTTTTCCGGCAAGTTTATGAGGTCGTCCGGCAGGTTCCTTACGGCCGGGTGACAACCTACGGTGCCATAGCAAAATACCTGAGCCTCCCGGGGGCTGCCCGCATGGTCGGATGGGCCCTCAACAGTTCAAAAAACGATTTACAAAATATCCCGGCTCACCGGGTAGTCAACCGCAAGGGACTGTTGACAGGCAAACAGGCTTTCGGGGGGCGTGATACCATGAAAAACCTGCTGGAAAGCGAAGGCATAGCCGTTGAAAACGACCGGATTGTACATTTTGAAAAAGTGTTTTGGGATCCTTCCCGGGAGCTCCCGCCTTTGCGGTGATTATTTACCGGGTGTTGCTTTATCCATAAACCGGGCCAAATGTACCACGAAACGCTTGTGCGTACCAAAGCCGATTTTTCCCTCTTCGTCCTCGGCTTCCACTTCAAAAGTAAGTTTGGCCCCTTCCCGGGCCGTCAGCGTAGCTTTACAAGTAACGTTCATCCCCACGGGCGTTGCTTTTATGTGTTTGATACACACTTCCGTTCCCACCGTGATATAACCTTCCGCCAAAAAAGGCCGCACCACTTCCAATGCCGTACCTTCCATGAGAGCCACCAGGGCAGGCGTTGCAAACACTTCGGCATTTCCCGACCCGAGGGCAGCTGCCGTATCTTCGTAAACCACCTTTTTGGTTTTGACAAAAACCGATCCGGTGGGCAGTTCTTTTTGAAACATCTCTGTCGTTTTTAGTGAAACTCTCGGTTTATTGAACCTGTTTAACAAAAACCGCATATGCCGGAAAGTGATCGCTATAACCACCCAGCCAGGTACCGCCGGCAAACGTCCGGTAAGGATATCCTTTGTAGCGTCCGTCTTTTTGCTGCATAAAAGGTTTATTAAAAATAAATGCTTTGTAAAACTTTAAACCGGAATGCAACGTGACCGGCCCCAGCAATCCCGGTGAAACAAAAATCTGGTCAAAGAGACTCCATGTATCGCGCCACGCCGTCGAACCGATCCCTTCTTTATACAACTTATACATGGGATTAAAAAAATCACCGGGTTTCATCTTGTTTCTGGGCACCGCCCGCATATGTTTCATCACACTTTCGTTGGTGGGATTATCATTCAGGTCGCCCATCACAATAATTCTGGCATGCGGGTTAAGGTGCAGCAACGAATCGGCAATATGACGGGTCAAATCGGCAGCCGCATTACGCAACGGTCTGGACCGCTTTTCACCCCCATAGCGCGAAGGCCAGTGATTTACAATCACATAAACCGTATCTCCAAGCAAAAGCCCTGAAACCAACAGCTGGTCACGTGTACGAAACCAAGGCTTGTCCGGGATATGCAATTTATACGACTTGGAAGTAATCAACTTAAAATATTTGGGATTATAAAAAAGCCCCACATCAATACCCCGCCGGTCGGGCGAATCGTAATGAACAATACCGAAATGCCGGTTCCGGAGCAATGGCTGGTTGGCTAAATCTTTCATTACCCGTAGGTTTTCCACTTCCGATACACCGAGCAAGGCCACCCCATCCGGATTGATATCCGTCCCGATTTTGGAAATCACCTTCGACATGTTAGCCAGTTTGTGAAGATATTTTTCCGTATTCCAATGGTTGGGGCTGTTGGGAAGGAACTCCTCATCATCAATTTTCGGATCATTAATGGTATCAAAAAGGTTTTCCTGGTTGTAAAAAGCCACAATGGCCACAGCAAGTTTTTTTGTGTGTTGTGCCTTTAAGGCAGAAAAAGGGGAAAAAACAAAAAAAGCCAAAACAGAGGCCATCACAAAGAAATAAGCAAGTTTTTTCATATTGATTAAGAATGATTATTTTTTTTGAGCAAATGTAGTTTTTATTTGATAATATTTTACCTTTGACTACTTTTTTATTTCGGGAAACCAGCCTTCAGCAAGGGTTTCATCAGTTATAAAAAAGAACAATTATTGATTCTCTAATTTGAAAAAGTTCAAATGAAAAAAATCTTATCACTATTTATCGTTCTGCTCATTGTTGTTCAAGTGAAATCGCAAACCGACACCACGACAAACAATGAAGGAACTGTTATTCCGACCTTTACACTTAGCGAATCCGATCTCAGCAACGAAAGCCAGTCACAGGATGTGTCGGGGTTGTTGCAGGCCTCACGGGACATTTTTGTCTCCACAGCAGGCTATATTTTCGGTCCGGCACGTTACCGGATCAGAGGATACGACTCACGGAACCTGACGGTTTTGATGGATGGAATCACGCTGAATGATCCGGAATCGGGCCGTGCCTACTGGTCGAGTTGGGGCGGACTGAACGACATCACCCGCTACAACATTGTACAAAACGGCATCGTTTCTTCGGAATACGGATTCGGTGGTGTAGGCGGCATCACCGAAATCAATGCCCGTCCTTCCACTTTCCGGAAACAAACAAAATTTTCCTACTCCCTTTCTAACCGGAGTTACCGTAATAGGCTCATGTTTACCTATTCTACAGGGGTTACCCCGAAAGGATGGTCTTTGGTTGTATCCGGTTCTCGGCGATGGGCGCAGGAAGGATATGTTGCCGGCACCTTTTATGATGCCTGGGCCTATTTTATCGGAGTCGAAAAACAACTGACCAAAAACAACAGCCTTGCCCTGACCGTATTTGCTTCGCCTTCCAAAAGGGGAAAATCGGGTATTGCCGTTCAGGAAGCATATGACCTGACAGGCACCAACTATTACAATCCCTACTGGGGATACCAGGATGGTAAAAAAAGAAATGCACGGGTGAGCAATTACCACCAACCCATGATCACTTTATCCGATTACTGGAAAATATCGGAAAAAACCAAAGTTAAACTGGCGGCTTCTTACTGGTTTGGCAAAGGAGGCTCCACCGCCCTTAACTGGGTGGAAGCCAACGACCCGCGCCCCGATTACTACCGGTATCTGCCCAGCTGGTATTATCTGATCGGCGACTCGGCCGCCGGAAACTATTATGCCGACCAATGGCGTACCAACGACAGTTACCGCCAAATCAACTGGGATGCCCTTTATTTTGCCAACAGCAAATTCCTTTATACGGTAAACGATGTGGATGGCATCAAAGGCAACGACGTTACCGGTTTCCGGTCGAAGTACATCATTGAAGACCGACGGAACGACAAAAACCAGCTACAAGTAAACGGCGACTTTACCTCGTTCCTGAACAACAACATCACCCTTTACGGCGGTTTTAACCTTAGTTTTTACAAAGGTCACCAGTACAAAACCATTGACGACCTGCTGGGTGGTCAGTATTGGCTCGACATCGACAAGTATGCAGCCGGTGACCCTTTTAAAATTCCGGCGGCTGCACAAAGCGATCTGAACCATCCCAACCGTCTGGTAAAAGAGGGTGACATTTTCGGTTACGATTATGATGCCAATATCCAAAACCAAAGCGCCTTTGGAGAAGCCAGTTTTAGCTACCGCAAAATCGACTTTTACCTCGGTGCCCGTTTCAGCCATACCAATTTCTGGCGGACCGGGAACATGCGTAACGGCCATTTTCCATTGCATTCATACGGCGAAGGCCACAAAAACCATTTTTACAACTACGGATTAAAAGGCGGCATTACTTGGAAAATCAACGGAAGGAATTATGTTACCGGTAACCTCATGTACACCACCCGGGCCCCATATTTCAGGGCGGCTTATATTTCGGTGCGTACCCGCGACTTTACCGTGGACAACCTAAAAAGCGAAACCATCTATTCGGGTGACATTAATTACGTGTTGCGTACACCGGCTGTAAAAGCCAGGCTCACCTTTTATTATACCCAGTTTAAAAACAAAACCTGGCTGCGCAGCTTCTACCACGAAGCCCTTAACTCGTTTGTCAATTACATCATGACCGGCGTGGATGAACTGAATACTGGTATGGAGTTGGGTATCGAAGCCAACATCTCCCCCACCGTTTCTGTTTCCGGCGTGCTGGGCATCGGGCAAAATATTTACACCTCCAGGCCGCTGGCCACCATAACACAAGACAACGATGCCAAACTGCTGGCCAAAGACCGGAAAGTTTACCTTGAAAACTATTATGTGGGCGGTATGCCCCAAACGGTGGCTTCCATCGGCATTCGTTACAATGCCCCCAAATATTGGTTCATTGGCATCAACGGAAACTATTTCGGCAATTCGTATCTGCCCGTAAACCCTGACAGACATACCAAAGAAGCCCTTGAAGGATTTGCCCCCGACGATTACCGTATCCCGGGTATTCTGGCACAGGAAAAATTGCCCGATGGAATGACGGTGGACATGTTCGGTGGAAAATCCTGGCGCTTTCATCACAAATACACCGTAGGATTTTCCCTCAGCCTGAGCAACCTCTTAAATAACACCGGCTATATCATGGGCGGGTACGAACAACTGCGTTACGATCCCAAAAACATCAATAAGTTTCCGCCCAAATACGCCTATCTCTACGGAAGAACTTTTTTCCTGAATATTTATTTCAGAATGTAACCCGATAACCCAAATCATGAAAATTTATAAAGTAAACCATATGAAAAAGTTAGTATTATTTTTCGCAGCTTCCATGCTTCTTTTTTTCTCATCGTGTGTAAAACAGAATTTTGACACGCCACCCATCAGCAACATCCCGGTGGGAACGGTATATACCATTTCGCAACTGCGCCAGATGTATGCCGACTCGGGCGCTTATCAAATCCACACCGATGCCTCGCTGTATGCAGTGGTAACCATGGATGAAACCTCCGGAAACATTTACAAAAGTGCCTTTGTACAAGATGGTAGCGATGCAGTGAACCTGCATCTACAACAGACCGGCGGATTGCGTATCGGCGATTCCATACGCATCTATTTAAAAGGCGTTGTTTTGTCGGATTACGGTGGCATGTTTCAATTGGATAATGTAAACAACGACTCAAGTATCGTTATCCTGGCCACACAACAGCAGGTGAAACCCAAAGAGGCAACCATTGAAGACCTTTTGGCCGGAAAATACAAAGAGCAGCTCATCAAACTGCAAAATGTCCAGTTTGCCGAAACGGATACCGGGAAAAGGTATGCCGATCCCGACAAAGCCACCAACCGGAAATTGGAAGATTGCCAAGGCAACCAGGTGGATGTACGTACCAGCAACTATGCCACCTTTGCCCCACTGAAAGTACCGGACAAAAGAGGCTCGCTCATTGCCATCAACGGCAGTTTCAAAGGCGCCCCCCAGCTCTTGTTACGGTCGGCTTCGGAAGTGGTTATGGACAGTACACGCTGTACCCCGGGTGGTGGCGGGTCACCCATTGCCGCCGTGGACAGTATCCATGAAAATTTTGATAACGCCGAAAATTACACCGACATAGCCATTGACGGATGGAGTAACATAAAAGTAGCCGGAAGCCGTGCCTGGCAAGGTAAAATCCACAATACCGATAAATATGCCCAGGCAACGGGATACAAATCGGGATTGACGGATATGGAAACCTGGTTGATTACCCCGCCGGTAAAAAATGCGAACGGAGACATGGTATTAACCTTTAAATCTTCGATGGCATACTGGAAACATACCGGAAACAACCAGCCACTGACCATACTGGCCTCTACCGATTTCGATGGTACCAATTTTGCCACGGCACACTGGACCGAACTTTCGGCCAAACTACCCACCGCCAACGATGCCAACTATGCCTGGGTGGAATCGGGTAAAATTTCCCTGGCCAATTTTAAAGGCAATGTGGCCATTGCTTTTAAATACAAAGGAAGCGATACCGAATCCACTTCCATTCAGTTAGATGATGTGGTGATTCATAAAGGCAATGACAACGGTGGAGGAACACCCCCCGGGGCCGTAACTTCTTTTGATATCGATTTCTCCAATCAAACAAATAATCAGGACATCGCCATTAACGGTTGGCTCAACGTGGCTACAGCCGGCGGTCGCCTGTGGCGTGCCAAAGAATACCCTGCCGGAAGCGGAGAACTCTATGCCCAGGGAACTTCTTACAAATCAGGCGAAGAAAATATCCAGTGGCTCATCACCCCACCCATTGACCTGGACGCCATGACCAACCCCACTTTAAGCTTTGATACTGAAAAAGCTTACTGGTCACACACTTCCGACAAACCGTTTGAATTACTGGTCTCCACTGACTTTGATGGTACCAATGTTTCTTCGGCCACCTGGACCGAAATCAACGCTACCGTGGCCACCAAGAGTGATGCCGATAATACGTGGATTCATTCGGGTGACATTGACCTTTCGACCTATTCGGGTAAAATATACCTGGCATTCCGTTACTACGGCGATGACACCAAAGGCGAAACAACCTCTTATCGTATTGATAATCTGAAGCTTTTCAGTAAATAAAAAACAGAAACAAACAACCGGTACACCGGCAGCCTCCCTTTCCGGCTGCCGGTTTTTTTATGCTTTGTAATTTTTTAAGTTATTTTCAAACCATTCTATTTCCTATTTCTGTTATTTTAGCAAAAAATTATTTCCATGAACCAAGGGCTTGTTATCATACCCACTTTCAACGAAAAAGAAAATATAGAAAACATCATCCATGCGGTTTTTGCCTTGGATACCCCTTTTGACTTACTGATTGTTGATGACAACAGCCCCGATGGCACCGCCGGCATTGTACGAAACCTTATGAAAAACTATTCCGGGCGGTTGCACATAATGGAACGAAAAGGGAAACAGGGATTGGGAACTGCTTACATCGCCGGATTTCGATGGGCCTTGGAACGTCATTACGACTTTATTTTCGAAATGGACGCCGACTTCTCACACAACCCCAATGATTTGGAAAAGCTTTATACCGTCCTGCAACACAATGAAGCCGATGTGGCCATTGGTTCGCGTTACATCACCGGCGTTAACGTGGTTAACTGGCCCATGGGCAGGGTGCTCATGTCGTATTATGCATCGGCTTATGTCCGTTTTGTCACCGGTATGGAAATCCGGGATACCACAGCCGGTTTTGTGGGTTGGAAAAGAAATGTATTGGAAACCATCGATCTGGATAAAATAAAATTTGTCGGTTATGCCTTTCAAATCGAGATGAAATTTACGGCGCTGAAACTGGGGTTCCGGGTTAAAGAAGTTCCCATTATTTTTACCGACCGTACCGAGGGCGAGTCCAAGATGAACAAAGGCATTTTCCGCGAAGCGGTTTTCGGCGTCATTAGCTTGCGCAAAAGAAGCCTTCTCGGGAAAATAAAACCCAGGGAAACGGCCTGACCCGATGTAAACTTTGCTTATGCACCCACCCTTTGTCATAAAACAAGCCATCATCGTGAATGAAGGCCGGCAATTTACCGGAGATGTTTATGTCCGTAACGGCATCATTGAAAAAATCAGCAAAAAACCGGACATCACGGAAACTCCCGGTTGGGAAACAGTAGATGCCAAAGGGCTTTACCTGCTCCCCGGTGCCATTGACGACCAGGTACACTTCCGTGAACCGGGATGGGAATACAAAGCGGATATTTTTTCGGAAAGCCGGGCCGCCGTTGCCGGGGGCATCACCAGCTTTATGGAAATGCCCAATACCTCTCCCCCGGTGTTGACGCAGAAACTGCTGGAAGAAAAATATGCCCTTGCCGCACAAAAATCACTGGCCAACTACTCTTTTTATATGGGAACTTCCAACGATAACCTGGAGGAAGTTTTAAAAACGGATCCAGAAAAAGTATGCGGCATCAAAGTTTTTATGGGCTCTTCAACCGGTAACCTGTTGGTGGATGATGCGGAAACCTTGGAAACCCTTTTTTCGAAAGTCAAAATGCTCATCGCCACCCATTGCGAAGACGAAAACACCATTCGCACCCGTAGTGCAGCCTTTTATAAAAAACTGGGACTTAAAGCCACAACAAAAGTACATCCCGAAATCAGGACGGCCGAGGCTTGTCTGCTATCTTCTACAAAAGCAGTGGCCCTGGCACGTAAGTTCGGAACACGGCTTCATGTTTTGCATCTCTCCACGGCTGCCGAAACCCGGCTTTTCGACAATACCCTGCCGGTGGAAGAGAAAAAAATCACCGCTGAAGTTTGTATTCATCATTTGTGGTTTTCCGACCGCGACTATCCTGCCAAAGGAAATCTGATCAAATGGAATCCGGCGATAAAAACGGAAAACGACAAACAAGGACTTTTTGAGGCCTTATTGGATAACCGTCTGGACGTGATCGCCACCGACCACGCCCCCCACACGCTGGAGGAGAAACAACGCCCCTATTTCAAGGCCCCTTCCGGCGGGCCCATGGTACAACACGCCTTGCCTGCCATGTTGGAGTTTGTCAGGCAAAAAAAGATTTCCATGGAAAAGGTTGTGGAAAAAATGTGCCATAACCCGGCCCTGCTTTTTCGTATCCGGAAGCGGGGGTTTATCCGTACGGGATACGCTGCCGACCTGGTTTTGGTGGATACCAACAGCCCGTGGACGGTAAACCAGTCCAATATATTGTACAAATGCGGCTGGTCTCCCATGGAAGGGATTACTTTCCATTCACGCATCATCAAAACATGGGTTAATGGGCAAACGGTGTATAACCGGGGAAAAATCAACGAAAACATACGGGGCCAGCGACTGCTGTTCGATGTAAAATAAACCTGCCTGCCTCCGGCGGAAAGATTATCTTTGCACCAAAAAAATCAGCAAGTGATTGCAGTCAGTAACCTTACCATGGAATTCGGCGGAGAGCCGCTCTTTAAAGGGATTTCTTTTCACATTGGTAACAAAGAACGTATAGGCCTTGCCGGCAAAAACGGTGCCGGAAAAACCACTTTGCTGCGGATTTTAACGGGAGAACAGCTTCCCACTGCCGGAGAAGTCATTGTCCCCGAAAATGAAACCATCGGCTATTTGCCACAGGAAAAACAATTACGCAGCAATAAAAACGTTTTGGAAGAAACCCTTTCGGCTTTTGCCTTCCTGAACGAATTAAAAAAAGAGCTGGACGAAATTCACCGGC
The DNA here is from genome assembly GCA_964473895.1 of uncultured Lentimicrobiaceae bacterium. GTDB lineage: Bacteria > Bacteroidota > Bacteroidia > Bacteroidales > F082 > Sulfidibacterium. The sequence continues at coordinate 8,997 of CAYYRE010000007.1, forward strand.
AACTCTCCACACGAACCGATTATGAAAGCAAATCTTACATCAAACTTTACGACCGGCAGGAAGAAATACAGCACCTGCTCACCATTAACGAAAGCAGCAAACAGGAAGGCAATGCCATTAAAGTATTAAAAGGACTCGGTTTTCAAAATGAAGAACTCGACAAACCGGCCAACAGCTTTAGCCTGGGATGGCAAATGCGCATGGAACTTGCCAAACTGTTGCTTTTGCAGCCCACGCTGTTACTTTTGGATGAGCCCACCAACCATCTGGATATGGATGCCATACAATGGCTTGAAAATTTCCTGAAATCTTACCGCGGTTCCATCCTGTTGGTTTCGCACGACCGCAGTTTTTTAGATCATCTGACCACCCGCACCCTCGAAATCAACAACGGGAAAATTTACGATTTTAAAGTCCCCTACTCGCAATACCTTGTGCTGAGCCGGGAACGTATCGCACAACAACAAGCTGTTTTTTCCAACCAGCAAAAACAAATCCGGGAAATCGAAAACTTTATCGAACGTTTTCGTTACAAAGCCACCAAAGCCCGGCAGGTACAATCCAGAATCAAACAGCTGGAAAAAATGGAAAAAGTGGAAATCGACGACCTGGACAAAGCCACCATCCGTTTTCGCTTTCCGCCGGCACCCCGAAGCGGGAAAGTGGTGGTGGAAGCCCGGGGACTTTCCAAATCGTACGGGCAGAAAAAAGTACTGCAATCACTCGATTTTGAAATCTTACGGGGAGAAAAAATTGTTTTTACGGGTCGCAACGGCGAAGGAAAAACGACCTTGGCCAAAATACTGGCAGGCCAACTGGATTACCAGGGGGAACTCAAATACGGGCACAACGTAAAAGTAGCCTACTATGCCCAGGACCAGTGGGAAATGCTGGATCCGGAACAAACGGTTTTTGCATCGGTAGATCAAATCGCCGTGGGAGACATTCGTACACGCCTCAAGTCAATCCTCGGGGCTTTTCTTTTTCGCGGAGATGACATCGACAAACGGATCGGCGTGTTGTCCGGAGGAGAAAAAGCCCGCCTGTCGCTGGCCCGCCTGTTGTTGAGCCCCTCGAACCTGCTGATTCTTGATGAGCCCACCAACCATCTGGATATGGTAACCAAAGACATTCTGAAAAGCGCCCTCTTACAATATGAGGGAACCCTGATTTTGGTGTCACACGACCGTGATTTTATTGAAGGTTTAAGCGAACACTTTTTTGAAATCAAAAACCATTCGATAAAAGAATTTCGCGGTACCCTGAAAGATTATCTGGCACAACATCCGGTGGAATTGTTGACCGAAACAAAACCCCGGCAAGAAAACAAAACAGAAAATACTTCGTCCCGGTCCTGGCAGCAACGGAAAGAAAAAGAGCGTAAACTCCGGAAGATCCGCAAAAGGATTGAAGAAACCGAAAACCAAATTGAAAAAACCGAAAAAGAATTGGCAGAGGTAAACGATAAACTATCACGGCCTGCCGAAAATACAGCCGCATTAAAAGACGGTTCTCTTTACAAAAAACACAAGGAAACAGAGGAAAAGCTCAAACAGCTGTACGCACAGTGGGAAGCGTTTCAGAATGAACTCGAGGCAGAAGATTTGTAAAATACGATATCGGGAATTACTTTTCCCTTTTAACCATTTTTAGTGCCAGTTCCCTAAGCGGAATTTTTCGCTCAGGAGCAACATCTATGGCTTCCAACTTTTCCAGCCCTTTTTTCATATACCGGGCAATGGCCTCGTTGGTCAGTCTTTCAATATCCAAGGCATCAAAAATTTTCCGGAAAGCCGTGATCTTTTCCTCAGCAGGAAGCTTTTTTTCATGGAAATAATCCAGCAGAATACCCCGGGTTTTCGGATCGGCAGTAGCCATAGCTTTCACAAAAAGATACGTTTTTTTGTTTTCGATAATATCCTGACCGGTGCGTTTCCCAAAAGTTTTTTCGTTACCATAAAGATCTAAGAGATCGTCTTTCAACTGAAAACCAAGCCCCACATTGATACCGAAATCATAAATCAGCGCCCTGTTTTCAGGCGAAGCACCGGCAAGAAGAGCCCCCAATTGCAAGCTGGCAGCAAAAAGCACGGCCGTTTTCAACCGGATCATTTCCAAGTAGTCATCTAAGGTTACTTCCTTTTGATTCTCAAAATTCAAGTCCAATTGTTGACCTTCACACGCCTGTAAAGCGGTCGTGTTAAAAATATTCAAAATATCGGGTAAACGGTTTGTTTCGGTAGTCTGAAGAATGTAAGTATAAGCCAGGACAAACAAAGCATCACCTGAAAGAATGGCCAATTTGGGATTCCATTTTTTAAACACCGTTTCCTGGCCGTGCCGGATGGGCGACTGGTCCATAAGGTCATCATGAATCAGTGTGAAGTTATGCAGTAATTCAATGGCAAGTGCCTGAGGCAAGGCCGCTTGAATATCTCCTCCAAAAAGGTCGCAAGCCATGAGGGTAAAAACGGGACGGAGTCTTTTTCCACACTGCGACAGACTGTACACAATGGGTTCATACAACTCTTTCGGATTGTGGCTGAAACTCTGTTTGTCAAGATGCTCCGAAAACAAAGTATATAATTCTTCGTATGTGTACACCCGCTGTAAGTTTAATCGATTAACTGTAATAAATACTCACCGTATCCGCTTTTGCGTAACGGTTCGGCAATTTTACGCAACTGTCCGGCATCAATAAAGCCTTTGTGGTAGGCAATCTCTTCAATACAACCGATTTTCAGGTTTTGACGTTCCTGTATCACCTCCACAAACTGAGAAGCCTGGTTCAAGCTCGAAAAAGTACCCGTATCCAACCAGGCAGTACCCCGGCTCAGCACCCCCACTTTCAGTTTCCCGGCATGCAAATACTGTTTATTGACATCGGTTATTTCGTATTCACCCCGGGGGCTCGGCTTTAGTTTTTTGGCGATTTCCACCACCGAATTATCATAAAAATAGAGCCCCGGAACAGCATAATTCGATTGGGGATGTTTCGGCTTCTCCTCAATGGAAAGGGCGTTCATGTCATCATCAAAAGTCACCACACCGTAACGCTCGGGGTCTCGCACATGATAGGCAAAAACAATACCTCCCTCGGGGTCGGTACTGTCCATAAGCAACTGTTGCAACCCGCGTCCGTAAAAGATATTATCCCCCAGTATCAAAGCCACTTTGTCGTTCCCGATAAATTTTTCACCAATCACAAAAGCTTGTGCCAAGCCGTTGGGCACCTCTTGAACGGCATATTCAAAACGGCACCCTATTTGGGAACCATCGCCAAGTAACAGCTTAAAATTGGGGGTATCGTGGGGCGTTGAAATGATCAGAATTTCACGGATCCCGGCCATTAGCAAGATCGAAAGCGGATAATAAATCATGGGTTTGTCATACACCGGCATCAGTTGCTTGCTCACGGCAAGCGTCAACGGATGCAATCGTGTGCCGGATCCACCGGCCAAGATAATTCCTTTCATAGCTATTCTTTACTTTTGTTTTCCAATTCCTGCGAAACAACATCATCCAACTCAGCGTGCTTTTCCTCCACAAAAACCTCTCTTCCCGCTTCTTTAAACGATTTGGTAAGCAACCATTTATCCAGCGAAAGCAATAACGAAGGCAAAACAATCAGGTTGGTCAACAGGGCCACCAGCAAGGTAAACGAAACCAGATAACCCAAAGCTTCGGTTCCGCCAAACGAGGAAAAGGTAAAAATATAAAAACCGAAAAATAAAACAGTGGCACTAAAAACCATGCTATAGCCCGCCTCATGCAAAGCATCCATAACCGATTTCTTCACATCCCAATGGTTGGTCATCAAATGCAACCGGTAACGCGACAAGTAATGAATGGTATTGTCCACACTGATACCCAATGCAATACTGAAAATAATAATGGTGGAAGGCTTTATCGAAATACCGAAATATCCCATCATGCCTGCCGTCAATATCAACGGAATGGTATTCGGGATTAACGAAACAACCACCATTTTTACCGATGAAAAGATAAACGACATAAGCAACGTAATCACCGCAATGGCCAGCAATAAGCTGTAGGCCAGATTCCGTACAAGGTAGTTGGTACTTTTCAAAAACACCACACTGGTTCCTGTCAAATGGACTTCATATTTCGATGGCGGGAAAATCTTGTTGATTTTCGGCCGAATGGTCCGGATAATACTGTCTATCTCATTGGTTCCTATGTTGGCCATCTGCACCGAAATTCGCGTAATGCGTAAAGTGGAATCAACAAACGAGCTGAGCAAGTTCCGTTTTTTTGTATGAACCCCTTTTTTAAAATTGGGCAGATAGCTCAAAATAAAATTCTTTTCCTGGTTGTTGGGCAACGAATACATTTTCGGGTTGCCGCGGTAAAAAGCCTGCTTGGCGGCTTTGACCACTTCCACAATCGAAACCGGACGGGCAAACTGCGGATACAACGCCAGGGTATCCTGCAACTGCTCAATTTTTTTCAGGTTATACAATTTCAACAAACCCCATTTCTTTTTCGTATCCACAGTAATCTCCAACGGCATCACCCCCTTGAAATTCTTTTCCATAAATTGCAAATCCTTTTGCAACTTGTTCTTTTTGGAAATATCATCCACAATGGTACCCGTGGTGCGCAGTTTGGTGATTCCGTAACCACCTACCAAAACCAAAACAATCGTGGCTATGTAAATGACCGGCCGGTAACCGGTAATCAGTTTGGCCACCACTTCCAATATTTTGGTGGTAAATCCCCTGTCGCTTTCCAAATGTTTTAAATGACGGGGTTTGGGAACCGGAAAATAGCTGAACAAGATCGGCAACAACAACATGGAAAGCACATAAATGGCCAGAATATTCAGCGTGGCCACCACCCCGAATTCCACCAAAAAAGTATTGGACGTCACAATAAAAGCGCCGAAACCGGCCGCCGTCGTAGCATTCGTCAACAGATTGGCCTTTCCGATACGTACAATCATGCGTGACAAAGCCCGGGTTTTGTTCCCGTGCAGACGCATTTCGTCCAGGTATTTATTCAATAGGAAAATCGAATTTTCCACTCCTATCACAATCAAAAGCGGCGGAAGGACACCGGTCAAAATGGTGAATTTGTAACCCAGCAACGTCACGGTACCCAAGGTCCAGATAACAGCCACAATGACCACCACCATAGCAAAGAAAACCGCCCGCAACGACCGGAACAACACAAACAGCAACACAAAGGTGATAAATGCCGACAGGAAAACAAAAAGGAATGATTCGCGCAAAATCAGCTCACTTTGAATGGTACGAATATAAGGGAGCCCCGATTTTTTTATATCCAAATGATACTTTTTCCCATAAGCCTCCGCCGTTTCCGTAATCTTTTTCATCAACGGGATGCGCGCCTTCGAGTTCAGAATCTTCTTATCCACTGTAATCATGATCAGGTGCGCATGTGTCTTCCGGTTAAACAACCGGTCCTGGTACAACGGCATATTGTACAAGGCATTTTTAATGGAATCCACCTCCTTTTGCGTAGTGGGACGATGAGGTACCAGATTAACAAACTGAAACTTATGCAAACTGTCGTTACGCACCAAGGCGAAAACCCGCGCCGACGAAACAACCTGCTTTACCCCTTTGATTTTCATCAAACGGTGGGTCAAATCATACCAATCGTCAAAATGTTGCAGGGTAAACAGCTTGGGATCTTTCACCGCAATAAAGCTAATACTCCCGTCGCCACTGCGTCCGAATTCTTTTTTAAATTGATTGTATTCTATGCTGGTCGGATCCGACGAAGGCAACATTTTGGCCAAATGGTACGATAACTCGACTTTCGACCCCTCGTATCCCATAAACACCGTCAGTAACCCTATCACGATCAATATTGCCAGCCGGTTTCGCAGTATAAACCGAACAAGAAATTGCCACATACCAAAGTAGTTTATCCTAAAATGCAAGCAGGCTTTTGGGTTGACATTCAGTATGAAGGACAAAACGAAAACCCTGCTTTTTTTGAGGGCACAAAGTTAACAGATGTTTTCCTGTTTACAAAATATTTATCCAAACCCCTTTTCAATCCCTTCCCCACCGGATAAATAACCACAGAACAGCTGCTTATACGGTAATTTAAATTTTTGGGCGGGCCGGCCTCCCACAAACCGGTGCTCCCCCCGGAGCCTTCACGGGTTGTCTGTTATAGCCGCGTCGCCGGCAGCAGGTTTTGCCCGTCAGTGCGGGGGCTTCCACCAAAACCAAACGTCTGGCTTCCGCGGGCTGCCACTACCACCTTCCAAAGGAACTCTTTCGGAGCCTGCCGCCTGTTCCCCGCTTGCAGGCCGAATACACCATGAAGAAAAAAGAAGAGAACCCTGACAGTCCGCGCGGGCAGACAACGCAACCTTTTCCCATGAATTTATTCACGAAAGAACCCATACCGCTTATTTTTTCGGATATTTGCACACAAAACAAAAAGCCATGCAAAAAGTCCTTTTCATTGACACCACCCACCCCTCCCTTCCCGAGGGGCTGGAAAAGTTGGGATTTCGTTGCGACTTTTTTCCCGATTATGAGCGAAACGATTTTATGCGGGTCATTGACCAATACACCGGTGTGATCCTCCGCAGCAAAATAAAACTGGACCGTGAAATATTGGAAAAAGCCCGTCAGCTGCGCTTTATCGGCCGGGTAGGTGCCGGCATGGAAAATATCGATCTTGATTTTGCCACCCGGCGCGGCATTTTTTGCCTCAATGCTCCGGAAGGAAACCGCAGCGCTGTGGGAGAACATGCCATTGGTATGTTACTCATGCTTTTTAACCATCTCAAAAAAGGCGACGCCGAGGTACGGCGTGGATTATGGCTCCGTGAAGAAAACCGGGGAATCGAAATCGAAGGAAAAACAATTGGCATCATCGGATACGGTAACATGGGAAGTGCTTTTGCGGAAAAAGTATCCGGGTTCGGGGCAAATGTTATCGCTTACGACAAATATAAATCCGGTTTTTCCTCAAAGCAGGTCACCGAAGTTTCATTGAATACCCTTTTTGAACAAACCGATATCCTCAGTCTGCATGTCCCGCTGACGACCGAAACCCGCTTCATGGTCAACAGTTTATTTCTTGAAAATTTCAAGAAAAACATCTGGCTCATCAACACCGCACGGGGAAAAGTGGTAAAAACAGAAGACCTCGTGAATGCCCTGCAATCGGGAAAAGTTAAAGGCGCTTGCCTGGATGTGTTGGAATACGAAGGCCTCTCTTTCGAAACACTCGAAACCGACAAATTACCGAAAACATTCCGCGAATTGGTCAAAATGCAAAATGTTATCCTTTCGCCTCATGTGGCCGGATGGACCCATGAATCGAACCGCAAACTGGCCGAAACCATTGTCAGAAAAGTAAAAGAAATACGGAATCAAATACAAGAAAAAAACTGAACAACTCATTTTAAAAGAAACCTATCATGCATGACAAAAAATTTGACCCCGCAAAACTGGAGCTACTCAACAACCCCGAAAGGCTGAAAGATATTCCCCCGGCTTTTGTCGCGGAAAAACTCAAACTGAAGAACCCCGAAGTTATGGTTGACATTGGCGCCGGAACGGGCTTTTTCAGCGTTGCTTTCCTGCAACAAGTCCCTAAGGCCAGAGTTTTTGCCTGCGACATTTCCCAAATTATGATCGACTGGATGAAAAAGCACGTGGTACCGCATTTTCCGGACATCATTCCGGTACTAACCCGCGAAAGCACGCTTCCTTTGGAGAACGACATGGCCGACCTTGTTTTTTCGATCAACCTGCATCACGAACTTCACGAACCGCTCCGCTTACTCAAGGAGGCCCGGCGGGTACTGAAACCGGGGGGGAAACTCCTGATCATCGACTGGAAAAAAGAAGAAACGGGTGGCGGCCCCCCATTGCACATACGCTATTCGCCCGATAAGGTAAAACAACAATTACACATCGTCGGGTTCCGTGAGGTATCCCTCTGCAACGACCTTTCCAAACACTTTATGGTTTGGGGAACGAAATAAAAGGATCCGGGCAACGGAGGTATTTCAACCCAAATATTTTTTCAATACGGTACTCAGCTCTTCCAGTTTTATGGGCTTGTATATCACATCATTAAACCCAGCCGAAAGGGCTTCTTCACGGCCAATATTTAAAGCCAGGCCGGTTTGGGCCACCAACGGAAGGTCTTTATCCTCTTCCCTTATGGCCTGTGCGACATCCAGTCCGTTAACCTCCGGCATCTGAATATCAATCAAGGCAAGGTCTATCTCGTTTTTGTGCAACCGGTAAATCTCCAGGGCTTCCTTTCCATTTTTGGCGTAAAGCATTTCCACACCGGTATTTTTCAGGGTTTCGCGAAAAAAAGCAAAAATTTGTTGCACGTCATCGGCAATGAGCAGGGTTTTTCCTTCCCAGACACCCTCCGGAAACAAATCTTTTTTTCGGGGCTTTACCGTAACCTCTTCCTGTTTGGCTTTTTCCGGTTTATTATAAGGAATGGTAAACCGGAAAGTACTTCCTTTACCCGGTTCCGATTCCAGGCTCACCGACCCACCCATAAACGTTACCAGCCTTTTTACAATGGAAAGCCCCAGCCCGGTACCCGTAAAATTTTGGGTCAGGTGATCCTCTACCTGAATGAACCGCTCAAAAATCACCTCTTGTTTTTCTTTCGGAATCCCCACACCCGTATCTTTAACCCAAAATTCAATCACCGGCATATGTTTCGGCAACAGACGATAGCCCAATGTGATAAAGCCTTCCGGAGTAAATTTGACAGCATTACTCAACAGATTATCCAACACCTGTTTCAGCCGTACCTTATCGGCTACAATAACATCCGGAGCCCCCGGAGGAATTTCAAGCCTGACTTCTACAGGCTTGTCTTTTAAGCGTCTGGCAAAAACAGTTTGCAGTTCATGCATCAGCTTCCGGAGTGAGAATTTCTGTTCAAAAAGCCGCAATTCACCCGCTTCCTCTTTGGACACCTCCAGGATCTCATCGATAATATTCAGGAGTTGTTCACCGCTGTTAATGACAATGGAAGAAAACTCTTTTCTTTCTTCGGGTGTCAGGTTATCATCCTGCAAGAGTTCGGCAAAGCCGATAATGGAATTCATGGGCGTGCGTATCTCATGCGACATGTTCGACAGAAAGGCCATTTTCAGCTTTTCGCTTTCCTCCGCCTTTTTGCGTGCTACCACCAGCTCTTCCATATACTTTTTCAAACGCAGGTGGGTGTTGATACGGGCCAGCATCTCCTCCTTTTCAAACGGCTTGGAGATGTAATCCACCGCACCCGCCTGAAAACCTTCCACCAAACTTTTTTTATCGGAAGCCACCGTCACAAAAATCACCGGGATGTCTTTTGTACGAGCATCCGATTTTAATATCTTACAAACCTCAATCCCGCTAATGTCCGGCAAACGGATATCAAGCAATATCAAATCAAACGGATTTGACTTGGCTTTTTGAATGGCTTGAACACCACTTTCGGCAAAGGCAGCTTTTATGGAGGTCCCTTCAAGATAGGTCCGGATAAGCGACCTGGCAGAAACAGAATCATCAACAACAAGGATGTGCGCATTTTCATTTGTCATAGCAGGAGGGGTTCTCTATTTTTCAAAAATATAAAAACCTGCAAAACAAACAAAACTATTTTCAATATTTTATCCCCGGGTTATTCATAAAATATTAACAATTGATTGGTAATAAAATTTTACGGACTGCGGTTATTGCAACAACCAGGCATGTAATTTTGGGAAACAAAAAGCAACATGCGATTTTTTCCTGACAACATTGAAAATGAAATTCAGGCCCGGTTGAACTACAAACGGCTGGCCACTTTGTACCATCCCGACAGGGGAGGAAATGAAGAGGTCATGCGCGAAATTAACAGGGAATATGAAATCGTAAAAAAACAGTTGAGAAAACAACGGGAAGGGCTGCAACATCTGAAGCCTGGAGATGTTGTGTGGGTCAACGGGACCGAATGTGAAGTTACGGCCGTTTTCGAAAAAACTTTCATAGCCAAGGCCAAAGGGAGATACCGGCTGGCCGTTTTTGATAAAAAAACCGGTTATTCTGTTTACGACAAAAAGTATAAAGCCCGATTATCCCTTTAGTCAGTTTTAGACTACACCATGTTTTGAAGGGAGGATGGGTATTCTTCAATTTATTATTTATCAAATGAACATGAAATTTTTTCATTCGAAATGACACACAGACGAATGAAAAAAATTTTATGGGAAAGCGAAGCGGTTCCCCCTGTAAAAAAAGATTTTGCATTTTATCTTTATGGCAAAATGGTTTTTTTACAGGGGAAAATTTTCCGAAAAGATTTTTCCGGCATACTTTTCTTAGCCCGTAACAATTGACCTGCATTTTGGAACATACAGAAGACAAAGGCACCTTTCGTGAAATTTTTACCTATATTTATCCTCAAAAAACAACAGATGTTGGAAATAGAATCCTTACCGGATAAAAAGAGCACAAAAGTTCTCTTTTCGGGAGACCTCAGCGTATCGCAATCCGCTGAATTGCAACAACAACTTTTGAACACCGGCGAAGAAACCCCGAATATTGAAATCCATGTAAACCGGGTGGACAATATGGATCTGAGTTTCTTGCAACTGCTGTATTCATGGGCCCGTGGAATGAAAAAATCCGGAAAAAATCTTATTTTTGATTTCCGGTTGGGCGAAGAGTTTCAACGGATTTATGAGCAGTCGGGGTTTAAAGAAGCTTTCGCCCGGCTTTAAAAGCACGGAATATGCAAAAGAAAAAAATACTTTTTGTGGACGATTCGACAAGTATCCGGAAACTGGTGGAAATGATCCTGGAACAGGCCGGCTATGAAGTCACGGTAGCGGAAGATGGGCAGGATGCCCTGCAGTTTCTTGACGGACGTCCTTTTGATTTGGTCATTACCGACCTGCACATGCCCCGCATGAACGGGCTGGAACTGATCACCTCCATACGGAAAACGAACCGTTACCGGTTTGTCCCCATTTTGTTTTTAACAACCGAAACCAAATCGGAACTCAAGCAACAGGCCAAATCGGCCGGAGCAACCGGTTGGATCACCAAGCCCTTCGACAAAGAAAAACTTTTACACATTATCAAAAAAGTCATACGGTAATGGATGATTTATCTGCCAGTTTTATTCACGAGGCCCATGAGCTGCTGGAGAGTCTTGAAGAAGCCCTTTTGAAGCTGGAAGATCATCCGCAGGATGAAGAACAAATCAATACGGCTTTCCGGGTCATGCATTCATTGAAAGGAACCGGCGCCATGTTCGGATTCGATGAACTGAGCGCCTTTACCCACGAAATGGAAAGCCTTTACGATCTGGTACGGTCGGGAAAACAGAAAGTGGACAAGCAACTGATTGATTTTACCTTCAGGAGCATCGACCTTATCCGGCAATTGCTTGAAAAACCGGAAGATCCGGAAACCCAAAACCTGAAAAAACAACTCATTGAAGAAATAACCGTTCAATTCAAACAGACCGGCACCCCTGCGGCTACCCCGAAAGAGCCTCAACAACCCAAAACATCAAAAACCACTTTACAAAAACAGGTGGCCACCTGGCACATCCGGTTCGAACCCCATCAACAAATCCTGCAAAACGGAACACGACCGCTCTATCTGCTCGACGAACTGGCCGAAGCGGGAAAACTAAAATCTTTTTTACACACAGAGAAAATTCCCGATTTCGAACATCTGATTACCGAAAACATTTATGTGTGGTGGGACCTGTTGCTGGTGACCGATAAACCGGAAAACTTCATAAAGGATGTTTTTATTTTTGTGGAAGATGAAAGCCGTATTCAAATCCGGAAAATAGCGGACACCGACCTGCTTTCTCCGGAAAAAGCAGACCAAATGATGGCAAACCTGAAATTTGAAGAAGGTATCACCAGTGAAAAGCTGCAAACCTTTGCCGCTATGCTGGCCGGAGCACAAAAGCATGAAGAGAAACCTGCCCGCAAAACACCTTCTGTTCCTTTACCGGCTCCCGGAAACCGGGCGGAGGTTACTTCTCCCAAAAGGCCTGCCCACCTTCCGGAAAAAAAAGAAGAAACAGGAAGTTCCCATCCCGAATTACAAGATACCGTCCGGGTTTCTTCAGCCAAACTGGACGATTTGCTCGACATCATCAGTGAATTGGTAACCACTCAGGCCCGTTTACTCCATTACACCCAAAACCACGAGGACCCTGAACTTCAAAATATTACAGAAGCATACGAAAAGCTTTCGAGGCGACTTCGTGAAAACGCCCTCGACATGCGCCTGATTCCCATTTATACCATTCTTATAAGGTTTAAAAGGCTCATTCGCGACCTTTCATCAAATTTGGGAAAAGAAGTGGTACTGCAAACCACCGGCACCGAAACCGAACTGGACAAATCGATCATCGAAAAACTTTATGACCCGCTCATGCACATTATCCGCAACAGCATCGACCACGGCATTGAACCACCGGACGAAAGAATCAAAGCGGGGAAACCCCCCAAAGGCCTGATACGCATTGACACCTCCTATTCGGGGGCCAATGTAAAGATTAAAATTACGGATGATGGCCGGGGCATGTCGGATGACCTGCTCAAAAAAACCGCTATAAAAAAAGGACTTATCCTGCCCGGTCAGGAAATAAACCACAAAGAGCTGTTACAACTGATTTTCCTCCCCGGGTTCAGCACCTCAGAAAAAGTCAGCAAGGTCTCCGGCCGCGGGGTAGGCATGGATGTGGTAAAAAAAAATATTGAAGAGCTGCGGGGCAACATCGAAATAACATCGGAAAAAGGAAAAGGTACCGGCATCACCATCCTGCTACCACTCACCCTGTCGATCATCGATGGATTATTGGTCAATATCGGGCAAAACCGCTACCTGATCCCCATTGAAAACATTCGGCGTATCTATCCGGTAACAAGACATGAAATAGAAAAAACACTGAACAGCGTCATCATAAAAGAAAACAAACAAATTCCTTTTGTGGACCTTGTGAAAGAATTCGACGAAACAGGCCCCCGGGACAAGGAAATGTATCTTGTGGTGGCCGATTTCGGCAGCGAAGAAATGGGCTTCGTCATTCACTCCATTGTAGGAAAATATCAAGCCGTAATCAAACCGCTAAGCCATATTGTCCAAAAACAGGAGATTTTTTCAGGGGCCTCCATTTTGGGAGACGGAGGAATTGCCCTGGTTATCGACACAAACAAAATGATCAACAAATTCATCAACAGGGAATAAGATGGAAACAAACCAAAACAGCGAAAAAAAACAGCACTACATTCTGTTTTATCTTGGCGAAGAAGCTTTCGTCATTAATGTAAAATATGTCTTGAGGGTTCTTCCCGCCTCTGCTTTTACCAAAGTACCTCAGGGACCTGCTTTTTTAAAAGGGGTCACCAATTTTAACGGAAGTGTACTCCCCGTGGTGGATACTTATAAAAAATTCGGTTTCCGTCCGAAAGAAACCACCAAAAAACCGCTGATACTGGTTCTGAACCTGAATGTGGCCGGAAAAAATACAAACCTCGGTTTTTTGGTAGACGACTCCAACAATGTTTTTGAAGTTTCAGATGATGAAATAAAACCTTATCCTGCCAAAGGAAATAAATACAGCGTAGATTACATCGATGGTGTCATTGAACGAAACAACCAGTTTATTCTTATCCTGAATCCGGAAAAATTATTTGAGGAAGAAGCCATGTTCGATTTTCACCACGATGAAAATGAAAAGAAAAAACATGAAAAACAGAACAACATTTAAAGAAAATAATTTTTAACAAAAAAATAAAACAATGAAAAGTTTTAATTTCAGGGCAAAAATGGTCAGCCTGCTGGCATTGATCCTCATCATCTTTGTCATCCAGGGCATCTTCATGAGAAATGCCGTGCAAACAAGCGATACAATTATCCGTGATTTGTATCAGGGAAGCGTGGTAACACTGGAACATCTCGCACGGATCAACGACAAACTGATGACCGATGTTCAGATGCCCGTACAACTATTGAGAAGCAAAGGCGAAAAAGACCCCTCTGCCATATTTCAAATCCGATCCGCCATGAAAGACATCCGCAATAAGCTAACCAACATGCAGAAAGCCGGCAACAATACAGCCGAAAAACAGACGGTACTGACCAACATGGCGACTTCTCTGGATCAAATGTTTGGTAGTGTGGAGAATATTTTGAATTTTCAGGGTGATATCACGAAAAAAGAAAACCTTTCCCGGTGGGATGCGTTGTACGATCAATTCAACCGCAACCTGAGAGCTTTTGCCCGGTATTCCGAAAAATTTTCCCAAGTGCAATCAAACGAAGATCAAGTTCGGGTGGCCTCGCTCAAGAAATCATTGGACGACAAAACCCGGACCGCCATTACATCCCTCATCATTGGGCTTTTACTGGTTTTTATCTTTCCGGTCCTTTTCATAAAAGACATTACCACAAAATACAAGCTGGTCATCAAATACCTTGTAAACCTGTCCAAAGGAAATCTCACCGAAGACATACCGGACATTTATCACGATGAAATGGGGTGGATATTGCGACATGTCAGAATCTTACAGGAAAGTTTACGGAAAATTACCGTAGAAGTGAATACGGCAGCGGGGAACCTTTCCATCGCCAGCCACGATTTGAGCGCTTCTTCGCAAAGCATTGCACAGGGCGCTTCGGAGCAGGCTTCTTCGGTAGAAGAAATATCCTCTTCCATTGAGCAACTGGCTTCCAACATTCATCAGGTATCCGACAATGCCCAGGCCACCGAAACCATTGTCAATAAGCTGGCGGAAACCACCGACCTCATGGTTTCCGAAGCCAAAGAGAGCCAGGAAAAAATGAATGCCATTGCCGAAAAAGTAGGCATCATCAACGAGATTGCTTTCCAGACCAACATTTTGGCACTGAACGCTGCCGTGGAAGCTGCCCGCGCCGGTGAACACGGAAGAGGATTCGGCGTGGTGGCCGTTGAAGTAGGAAAACTGGCCGAACGCAGTAAAAAAGCAGCTGCCGAAATTGAAGACCTGATCCATTCCAGCGTGGAAGTCATCGAAAAAGCCGGAAAAATGATGATGGAAGTGGCCCCCGAAGTCAATAAAACGGCCGATATGGTGAAAGGGATTTCAGAAGCCAGCCTTGAGCAAAAAATGGGTGCCGACCAAATGAACGATGCCATTCAGCAGCTCAATGAGGTAACCCAGCAAAATGCGGCGGCTTCCGAAGAAATTGCCACCAGTGCCGAAGAGCTTTCGGCTCAGGCCGACCGCCTCATTGAGGCCCAGGCGTTTTTCAAACTGGGCGATAAAGACCAGGTAACCGCCCCGCCGCCGGCAGCCTCAGCCACCCCCCATCATGCGAAAAAGAAACTGCCTCAAACCGTTACCACCGGCAAAAAAAGCAGCAGCAAAGGCATCAACATCGATCTGGACAAACCGGATGACCTTGATGAAAATTACGAAAGGTTTTGACTGTAAACATTGATTTTGATGGCTGAAACCCTTTTTAAGACGGAGTTTGGAAGACTGAGCGACAAAGATTTCAGGCGGCTGAGTGCTTTTATTTACGAAACTTTCGGGATATTCCTTCCCGAAAAAAAACATTACTTGCTACAAAACCGGTTAATCCCTCGCCTGAGAGAACTGGGCTTCCATTCCTACGCACAGTATGTGGACTACGTTCTGAAACAGGGAAAATATGGCGATGAAGTTTTCGAAATGATGAATGTGGTATCGACCAATAAAACGGAATTTTTTCGCGAGAAAGCCCATTTTGATATCCTGCGCAAAGAACTGTTACCCGACTTCTACGGGCAGTCCATCGTGATCTGGAGTGCCGGATGCAGCAGCGGCGAAGAGGTTTACACCCTGGCCATGATTATGGCCGAAGAAAAAGCAGCCGGACACATCTCCGATTTTTTCCTTTACGGAAACGACATTTCCAAACGCATCCTTGCGAAAGCCGTTAAAGCCGTTTATCCATTGCATGAAGCAGCTGCCATTCCCCCCGAATACCGGAAGAAATACCTTTTGCGCAGCAAAGACAAAACCAACCCCACCATCCGCATCGTACCCGAACTGAGGGCACGGACAAAATTCCTGTGGGAAAACCTTGTGAGCGAAAAAGATACATTACCCCATAATTTCCAGTTTGTATTTTGCCGCAACACACTGATCTATTTCGACCGGAAAACACAAGCCAAAGTGGTTTCACGCCTCATCCGGCACCTCATTCCCGGGGGCTACCTTATTGTAGGTCATTCCGAATCGTTGTTATACCAATTGCCCCCCAATGTAAAAGCCGTTAAACCGACCATCTATCAAAAAATAAAATAGCCATGAACCATACAGACAATAACCATAAGGAGATCGAACAACTACGCCGGGAAAACAGAGCATTGCTCCGGCAAATCGAACAGCTCAACCAAAAACTGATGGAATCCGAAGCCTTTAAAAGCCACTTTCTGTCCAACGTTACCAACGAAATTGTCAATCCTTTTGCTTCGGTCATCGGATTGTCACAACAAATTACCGAACTGCCCAAAGAAGCATGCGACAAAGCCATGGAACTGGCTGAGTTGATCCATTCGGAAGCCTCTTCACTCGATTTTCAGCTGCGTAACATATTTGTAGCTGCCCGTTTGGAAGCCGGAGAAGAAATCCCGGAGCCCTCCAAATTCGATGTGGAAGAGGTGGTACGTGAAGTAATCAAAAAAATACGGCACGAAGCGGATAAAAAACGTGTACAGATAAAAACGAAATGGGATTTACAGGCCAACCAGTTTATTTCCGACCGAAACATGCTTCACATGATCTTGCTGAACCTACTCAGCAATGCCATTAATTTTTCTACGGAAGACAAAACCGTTTGGGTTACCATCCGGTGCAAAACAGACCGTTTGGTCATGGAAATACGGGATGAAGGCATCGGCATGACACCGGAAGAAAGCGAACGTATTTTTGACAGATTCCACAGGGCAAACCCACGCATCCAATCGGTTACCCCGGGCAGCGGACTGGGACTGGCCGTTGTGGAAGGGTTGCTGTTTTTGTTGAACGGCGAAATCAAAGTAAAAACAGCACCGGGTAAAGGAACCACCATACAGGTTTCCCTTCCGGAGATGGATGCCCGGCAAATAACATTTGAAGATGATCTTTTTTTCGATGAAGATGAGGGAAACGAAGAAAGCTTTTAACGCTCCATGCAACAGATAAAAACATATTACCTCTATCCTTCCAATATTTTTGCCAGTCGCGAAATATACCAAATCACCACGTTGTTGGGATCTTGCGTAGCCGTTTGTTTGTACGACACGCGACAACGTTTCGGCGGCATGAACCACTTCATGCTGCCCCTGTGGAACGGCAAAGGCCTTGCTTCCCCGAAATTCGGGAACATAGCCATCCGTCAGTTACTCCAAAAAATGGAAAACCTCGGCAGCGACCGCCGGGATCTGATTGCCAAAGTTTTCGGAGGAGCGGCTGTTTTGGATGTCAGCTCGGAACTTTTCAATGTGGGAAGCCGCAATGCCGATGTGGCCCTGTCGGAGCTGGAAGCCTTAGGAATTAAGGTGGTTGCCTCAAGCATCAAAGGCGAAAGAGCCCGAAAGATAATTTTTAATACCTTTACGGGGGAAGTACGGCAAAAATATATTGAGAAACGGATAAAAAATAACCTATGACCCATGAAAAACCCATAAAAGTGCTTCTCGTGGACGACTCGCCCATTGTCACCCAAGTCGTTGCACGTATGATTGCAGAAGATGACCGGCTACAGGTCATGGGAACTGCGGCCAATCCTTACGAAGCGGTTGAAATTATGAAACAGGAACGTCCCGATGTCATTTTGCTGGATATTGAAATGCCGCGCATGGATGGATTGACTTTTTTACGGAAGATCATGACCCAGCACCCCTTACCGGTGGTCATTTTTTCGAGCGTAGCACCCAAAAATTCGTACAACGCCATTAAAGCGCTGGAATATGGTGCCGTAGCGGTTATTCAAAAACCGGGGTCACTGACCTCCCCCGCGTTTCAGGAAAACAAAATACGATTTCTTGAAGTACTAAAGGGAGCTGCAGCAGCATCCCAAGGACTCAGGCTGTTACAAAAACGCCCCCATACCCAAGCCAGCTTTTATTCCACAAAAGAATTGGAGGACAAAAAAAAGAAAGCCGGACAAATGCCTCCCAGCCACCAGGTTATTGTTATCGGCTCTTCCACCGGAGGCACACAGGCCATCGAGTTTTTACTACAAAACCTCAAGACCGGTATCCCCGGCATACTCATCACACAGCACATGCCGGGAGAATTTACCCAATCATTTGCAGACAGGCTGAACACCCTTTCGGCACTACAAGTCAAGGAAGCCGAAAACGGTGATGTTGTGCGAAACAGTTGTGTGTATATCGGCAACGGATTTTATCATCTTATGGTGGAAAAACGGGGGTTGGAATATGTGGCCCGTTTAAAAGATGGCCCGTTGGTAAACCGGCATAAGCCATCGGTGGATGTTTTGTTCCGTTCGGCGGCACGTCATGCCGGGCCGCATGCGGTAGGCATCTTGCTTACCGGCATGGGCGATGACGGAGCCAAAGGATTGCTTGAGATGAAAACATCGGGCGCCATGACCATTGCCCAGGACAAAACCTCCTCGGTGGTGTTCGGAATGCCCAAAGCAGCCATTCGCCTCGGTGCCGCACAACGTGTACTCTCTTTATCCGAAATATTGGATTTTCTCAACGGATATGCAGTACATTATTAACTTTTTAATTAACTGAAAATGAAGCAGGAAAAAAAAGACAAAATCCTTGTAGTGGACGATATGGCCATTAACCTGGAACTGATCAAGTCGGTTTTGGGACAACAGAAAAATTTCTCATTGGTCACGGTAACCGATGGCATATCGGCCATTCGCAAAGCCAAAACCAATTACTTCGACCTGATCCTGCTGGACATTATGATGCCCGGAATGGATGGCTATGAAGTCTGTAAAATACTGAAATCTTACCCTACTACCAAGGACATCCCCATCATATTCCTGACAGCCCTCAACGACCCGAAAAACATTCAAAAAGCATTTCAGTTCGGGGCAGTGGATTATATCTCCAAACCCTTTTCGAAAGAAGAATTGACCGCCAGGGTCAATTTGCATATTTCGTTAAAAAGAACGAACGAAGAACTTAAAAAAGCCAAACGGGCAGCCGAGGCGGCAGCGGAAGCCAAAGCCATTTTTCTGGCGAACATGTCGCACGAGCTGCGCACGCCCATGAACGGAATCATTGGCATGATTGAAATTTTGAAACGTACCCCCCTTACCGAAGAACAAAAAGAATACCTCAGTATTATCGAATCTTCCGGCGAAAACCTGCTGACCATCATCAACGATATTCTGGACCTTTCCAAAATCGAATCGGGACGTATGGAACTCGAAAACATCCCTTTTTCTTTGAAAGAAGAGTTAACCAGGGTAATGAATATCATGCAGATCATTGCCGATAAAAAACACCTTCCGCTGAAGTTGCAAATTGCACCCGGTGTTCCGCAATATCTGAGCGGCGATCCGGTCCGGCTGAAACAAATCATTATCAACCTGGTAAATAATGCCATAAAATTCACTGAAAAAGGAAGTGTGACTGTCTCGGTCGAGAAACAAGGTGTGGAAGACGGAAAAGTACAACTGCTTTTTAAAGTAACCGATACCGGCATCGGCATTTCTCCAGAAGGGCAAAAAAAACTCTTTCAGTCCTTTTCGCAAGTAGATAAATCCACCACCCGGAAATACGGCGGTACGGGGCTGGGGCTTATGATCAGCAAAAACCTGGTGCAAATGATGGATGGCGAAATCGGGGTTGACAGTGTGGAAGGTGTCGGCTCTACTTTCTGGTTTTATATTTTTCTGGATGTTTCGGATGAAGAAACTTACCGGCAATATTACCGAAAAGAAAACGAACAAAAAGAAGACTCTCTGCGCGTTCATCTGAAACTCAAGATTTTACTTGCCGAGGACAATAAGATCAACCAAAAAGTTGCCGTATTGAATCTGAACAACTTAGGACACAAGGTTGATGTGGCCAACAATGGCAAAGAGGCGGTGGAAAAGTTTAAAACGGGAGATTATGACTTGATCTTTATGGATGTCCACATGCCCGAAATGGATGGCGTAGAAGCTTGTCAAAAAATCAGGGAAATTGAAAAAAATGACGGACGTATAAAAAAAATACCTATCATTGCAATGACAGCCAACACCTCCGAAGACGAAAGGAAAAAGTATCTTGAAGCGGGCATGGATGGATACATAGGAAAACCTTTTAAGCAAAAAGAATTGATTGAAATTTTTAAAAGATTTGCTGTATAATCCAACAGGAGTACGACTATGAAACAATTTGACTTTAACAATAAAAATATCCTCATTGTGGAGGATACCATTACCAGCAGCCGTTTTTTCGATGCCGCCTTGAGCCGCACCAATGCCAACCTGCTGTGGGCCGAAGATGCCGATGAAGCCATTAAAATTTTTGAAGAAAACAAAATAGACCTCGTCCTGCTCGATCTGAACCTTTTAACCACAAGCGGTTTTGACGTGTTAAAATACATCCGGGAAAAGGACAAAAATATTCCCATTGTGGTACAAACGGCCTATATCCTTTCGGGAGAAGAAGAAATGAGCTTTAAACTGGGGGCTAATGATTTTATCGCCAAGCCTATCAAACTCAATCAACTGATTGAAACCATAGGAAAATTTCTCGGAAACAAGGAAGAAAAAAAAGAAACTACTCCCTCCTGAAAGATATTTCCTTGTCTGTGGAGCATACCGGAGTCGAACCGGTGGCCTCTTGATTGCGAACCAAGCGCTCTGACCAACTGAGCTAATGCCCCATTCCTGAACTTACAAAAAAAGGATAATCTGTCGGAAAACAAATTATCCTTTTATGTTGTCGGAGTGGCAGGACTCGAACCTGCGACCACTTGCACCCCATGCAAGCATGCTAGCCAACTGCACCACACCCCGATTTTTAAGAACTGTTGCTTAAAGAACGTGTTTCTCTTTAGAGGCTGCAAAATTAATAATTTTTTTGTTTTGTCAAGTAATTTTTTGGCTAAATATTTTTTGCGCGGACAACTTAAAAAAACAGAAGAAACTACCACAAGTCATTCCCCATCGGGCAAAATACATTGCTTCGACCTCTTTTTCAGTAATTCGTTAAAATCATACAAACTCTTTTGCATGACGGCAGAATTTTCTTGATGGCAGGTGAGACAGGCGCCCACCAAAAGTATCTTCTTTTGTTCTTTTACGGAAAAAGGAAATACATTTTTGCGGGTCGAAACCATACCTTTCCTGTTTTTTAAAAAGCCTGTCCAGGCATCCTCCGGCAAGTCATCATGCGGGTTTTTTTCGTAAAGCGGTTCAAAAATCCATTTTCCTTTATTTCCGGACAGAACATAACGTAAAGTTCCCTGCCCAAAACCCAACGCGACAGGATTATTATGGCAGCTTTTACAAGAACGTCCTTTTACCGAAGTGGTATGCGGGGCGGTTGGGGCAAACAAACGGCGAAAAAGCAGCGAGTCATGTTTTTTATGCGTATAACTCCTAAGGTCAATGGTCAGGATCATTCCCGGAATCACGGGAACCACCTCTTTTTTCTTTCCCGTTTGCCGGAAACCCAACGCCGGCAGCTGCGCCAGATATTCACCCGTATATTCCACCCAGCTTCCCTTTTGCTCTTTACGGGTTACCATATCGTATCCTTTTTCATTGGGATCATACCGATTATGACAACCGATGCAACTGGGGGCCCAAGCACTGTGACAGGCCGAGCAACTGACATCCCTGTGAACAGGAGCGGTACAATTTGGACCGGGAGATTTCAAACGGAAACGTTTTCCCGAGGCTTTTGTCATAAGCCATGCCGTATCATGTATCACCAGGGTATTGATGAGTGCACGGCCTCTTTTGTGCGTAGCCAAAAAGACCTTATTCCCCAATTTACCGTAACGCAAAGCGGCAATCATGGCTGCCTCACCATTCATTTGGCCGGCTTTCAATGTATTGGGGTTCCCCCGAAAATGACAATCAACACATTGCACTTCTTCCTGATTTTCTTCATGCCGATAGAAATGGCCATCCCCCATCACCTCCTGAGACTGGTGACAATCAATACATTCCATTCCCAAAGCATGATGAATGTCTTCCGGTTCCTTTTTAAAAACCCTCGTTCCCTCTACGAGGCGATAATGCACGGTATCCGGCATTTGCGAAACAGCAATTGGGGTTTCGTGCCAGCCTTCATAGTTGGTGGAAATGCGACCGGAACGGCTGTGGCAGCCAAAACAATGCCGGTCGCTCACCTGCAGGTCCACCGAGGGATGGAAAGCCAAAGAAAACCGGGAAGTATCTTGTGATTGGAGTTTCTGCATAGCAAGCAACGCCTCTGGCGAATAGTTCAAATGACACGCCAGGCAGCCGCCCCCGCGACTTTTTTCGGTTACCGGCCCCGGTAATATTTTCGGGTTTCCAAGATGACAACGCACACAAAGGTTTCTCAAATGGGCATCGGCTGCCGAATAGCCCAAATGATGGATGTTTACAAGGGAATCAGGCGGGTTTTTCTCACCGAAAACTTCCCTGTCCACCCGAATCATCCCGCTAAGGGTGGCCATCAACCCGGTATTAACCCGCGATACAATTTCAGCATGACATCCCGCTGTTCCACAACTTTGCCGTGCAGTGGACAGGTTTCCCGGAATCAGTATCATGTCGCGATGCGCCTGCTGTTTATCGGCAGCAAACGGATGCCCCCCATGACACGAAGCACAGCCGATTACCTCCGGATCATGGGCAGGCTGAAAACCATGCACCCCTTGATGACAAACTACACAGCTCTCTTTTCTGCCTCGGACAAGTGGCGCCCGGTTTACCTGCGAAAGGGTATAATCCGGTGAAAAATCCACCTTTTCCATCCGGAAATTTTCCAATACGTCATAGCGGTACCCTTTTTGCCACGGCACAGCCCATTGCCAGTCTTCCCCTCTGAAAAACAATCCCGTCAAGGTAAGTATCAAATAAAACCCGGTAAAATAAAATAAGGTGCGCTTGCTAAAAAAAACCAACTTTCCACGTCCGGCATTCACAAAATAAAGCAGTAACAAAAGCACCAAAATCCCTACCAGCGCCCATTCGGGATGCCGGAGCCAATGCAATATCTCCTGAAAACCCACAAAATACCAAGGCCCTTTCACCGTAGGATGCAAACCGTCGTGCAAAGGTGCTGAAAACCATACGCTCAAAAAAGCCAGTATCACAAATGAAACAGTCATTTCCCATGCTCCGGGCCAAAATTTCCGGCTGTGCTCCACGATGATAACGGCAAGAAAAACGGTAAAAGTGGCGATATGATGTACATAAACCAGCTGATAACTACCCGCTTTACCTAACAAAGTAAAAGCAAGCCATTTCCCCGCCCACGGAATACGCTCTGCCAGCGTTTGCAAAATTTGCCTGGCTTGTTGGCTGTCGGCATCACCCCGCAGCAAAAAACCGGTCAACATGGCCAAAAAAATGACCAATATCCCTAAACTCAACCGGAAGGCCATCCCCTTTTTAAAACCGATCTGTGCCTTTTTGTGAAAATGGTCATACAAATGGAAGAAACTAAAGACCAGAAACCACTGTGCACTCCAGTAATGAAAGTTCCGGATAAAGGCAGCATAAGGATTGGCCAGCATCAAACCGCTAATGGAAGCATAAGGCTTGTCCACGTTAAACGGTACAGCCAGTAAAATACCGGAAACCAGCACATAAAAAAACAAGGCAATACTGATTTGCCCATACGTTACGGGTATCTTTTTATTTTCGCTGTTCCGTTTCACACCGCACTGTTTTGAATAACAAGCCGTTTACCCCCTTCTGCTTCCCGAAAAGGAAAAGACACAAGCGGCTTGTAGGCAGGACCTTTTACAGGATACCCCTCGAGGTCGAATTCAGAACCATGACAGGGACAAATCAATTTCCCGTGTTCCACCTTATGGATGCGGCAGCCAAGATGGGTACAATGGGATGAAAAAACTTTGATTTTCCCTTTTCGGTTCACCACTATGTAATTGCCATAAAAAGTAACCGGCTGGAGCGAAAGGGGAAGAAAAACTTCTTTTTGCCGGCCGCTTTTCCACTGCCGCCGTACCATCTGTTGCCAAATCCCTGCCATCGACAATCCCGCAACAGCGGCTGTCCATCGAAAAAAGGATCTGCGGTTTACTTGAAACATACTTTCCGGAATCAAAACAAAAGCGAAAATACGAAAATGCCGCAAAGAAACAGCCTGTCTTTAATTTGTACCGGTTCTATTCAAATCAAACCATTCATTTTTGTAATTTGCCCCATGTTAACCATATAT
Source organism: uncultured Lentimicrobiaceae bacterium (assembly GCA_964473895.1). GTDB lineage: Bacteria > Bacteroidota > Bacteroidia > Bacteroidales > F082 > Sulfidibacterium. Next base: position 33,390 of record CAYYRE010000007.1, read on the forward strand.
CTTACAGCCATGAAAAATATACCCCTTTCGGGCTTCGCCTGTTTTTCACAAAAACTGGAGGTCGCTCCTTTTACAGAAAAAGATTTCCGCAATATTTTAATTTTAGAATCCGATCCGCAACAAGGCTACTTTTTCGGCGGTAAGCTACCCGAAAAAACACTTTCGGGTGACCATCATCTTTACCTTCCTGTCAGACAAACCATTCCCTGTTTTCAGGACAAAGTCATCCGCTATGCCCATGTCATTATGCTGGAGCAAAAACATCTGCTGCATGTTTCGCCCGGACAAATGACTTTTGAAAACAAACCCCATGCCTGTATTAGGGTCCGGATGAACGAATTGGGAGAACTCAATACCTTTATCGACGACATGGAAGCCCTCGGCATTGAATTTTATTGTAAACGACGCTTTAAAACCGTAAAGCCCTACATTAGCCTGGTTCAGTTTAAAAAATTCATTGCGCTGGAAAAATTACAGGAAAAAGTTTACCGCAGTCTCTATGACCAACATGTGCATTTTGTGGAAATTTCAAAAGATATTGATTATTCCTTTTTTGAAAATTTGATTGAAGACATTAAAAACAATTGCGAACTGAACATGTTTAACACCTCCCTGGTGTATTTCCACACACTGGATAAAACGATTGATTTCGTAGCCATCTATTCGCATGAATGCAATGAAGAACGCCTTCCGCTGCTGGCCGAGTTTTTGGAAAAAGAAATGCAACGATACCGGAAATAAAAGGGATTCCGGGCCACAGCCCAGTGATTTTTAAAGAATTTAGATAAAAACTAAATAAAAAGAATGGCTTCCTACCCTGTTTCCCCAAAATATTTATCAGGGTAAAGAACAGTCTCACAATTTATTACGCATGCGTAATAAATAAACTTATCCATCCTATTTAAATGTGATATAAATAATTGGTTTGGTTGTTTTTATGGTTTGTGTTTCTGTAACTTTGCGCATTCTTCCATAACAAAGAAAAAGAACCATGAAAAAGTTTTTCGAAATTGTCCTGATCATCATCGTCCCCTGGATTGTTATTTTTTGGATTGTTTTTACTTATAACAGTGACAAAGACAGGGACTACTATTCGGAGAAAAAGATTGAGATCAAGCATGATTCCGTTCCGGTGGATCACTCCAAGTTTGCCGTTTTACAGAAAAAATTCAAAACTCCGCAGGAGATGACCAAAGCTTGTTTGAGTTGCCACAACGGCCGCGGAAAAGAATTTATGGGCACCCCGCACTGGAAATGGCTGCAAAAAGACACCATCCCCGGAAGAGGGGTTTTCGATCTAGGCAAAAGAGATTTGATGAACGATTTTTGTATCGGGGTGAATTCTAACGAGAATTTGTGTTCCATGTGCCATGCCGGCTATGGTTACAGCAATAAAAATTTCGATTTTCATAACCAAAACAACATCGACTGTGTGGTTTGTCATGATAATACAGGCACCTACCACAAATCGAATCCCTGTTTAGGCCCTGATAATCCTAAAGCGGGATTACCCGCCCTTGGGGTAGACCTTAATTATGTGGCCCAGCATGTTGGCGAACCCCGGAAAAGCAATTGCGGCCAATGTCACTTTACCGGCGGTGGAGGAAACAACGTAAAACACGGCGACCTGGAAATGGGATTGTTGCATTGCACACGCGATTTCGATGTCCACATGGCTTCCAAAGGCAAAGATGCTAAAAACATGCGTTGTCAGGATTGCCACAAAACCGAAAACCACAACATTACAGGCCATTTATACACGGTGGCCTCCTCGGCACACAACCGGGCAACCTGCGTGGAATGCCATACCAGCCACCCCCACAAAAGCAAATTATTGAACGACCACTTTAAAACCGTTGCCTGCCAAACCTGCCACATTACCGAGTATGCCAAAGGATTCCACACCAAAATTATTTGGGACTGGTCCACCGCCACCAAAATGGACAAAAACGGAAAGCCCATTTTCGACAAGGACCTTCCGGGGCATACCTACAAATACGATGGCAAGACCTATACAGATGTGGACATTCAATATGATTCACGTCACGGAACAGCCGTTTTCAAAAAAGACGTAAAACCCGAATATATTTGGTTCAATGGCACAGCTGACCACCATATGCTCCATGACAAAGTATCCGATACGACCCACCCGCTGGTATTAAACCCGTTGTTCGGATCCTATCATGACAACGTTTCCCCCAAAGATCCCAAACATCCGTCAAAAATATGGCCGGTAAAAATCATGCGTGGAAAACAGCCGTACGATCCGGTAAACAAATTGCTTATCCAACCCTATCTTGCCGGAAAAATTAAGGGTAGCGGAGCCCTGTGGGCCGACTTTAACTGGGAAGCATCCTTTGAACACGGCATGAAATATATCGGACTGCCATACAGCAAACACTATGCTTTTATTAAAACCGAAACCTATTGGCCGTTGAACCACGAAGTTTCTCCTGAGGATAAAGCATTGCAATGTGCCGATTGCCACAATCAGCAAAACAGCCGGTTGAAAAATCTTACCGGATTTTATCTCCCCGGACGCGACCACAACTCACTGTTGGACAATGCAGGCCTTGTATTCATTATCCTGGTTTTAATCGGGGTAAGTATCCACGGATTTTTAAGAATTGTAAGCAACAAAAAAAATAATTAAAAAATTCTTCGACTTATGAAAAGGGTATTAATTTATAAAAGATACGAACGGTTTTGGCACTGGACACAGGCTGCTTTGATTTTGTTGCTCGCTTTAACGGGATTTGAAGTACATGGGGTTTACCATTTGTTTGGATACGAACAAGCTGTTCTTTTCCATAGAAACCTGGCTTGGGCATTCATTATTCTGATTGTTTTTACACAGTTTTGGAATATGACCACAGGCGAATGGAGGCAATACGTTCCCTCTACCAAATTGCTCAAAGCCCAAATAGAGTATTATATCACAGGGATATTTCGCCATGCCCCCCACCCGACACGCAAAACGGTTTACAACAAATTTAATCCGTTGCAGCGCCTGACCTACCTCGGATTACGCATTTTAATCATTCCGGTAGTGGTTTTTAGCGGACTACTTTACATGTATTACGTTTATTTTGTGAGCCATGGAGCGGTTCATGATTTAGGACCCATCGCCTATTTCCACACCGCCGGTGCATTTTTACTGTTGGGATTTGTCATCGGACACGTCTATCTCACCACCACAGGACATCGTCCCCTTTCAGCCATTAAAGCCATGATTACCGGATGGGAAGAAATGTCGGATGAAGATGCCGAAATCGCCCTTGAGGAAAACCTGAAAGTCGCCCTTATCGACAGCCGGAAACACATCAGCGGCCGCGGTACCATCGAAAAAGAAGGCATGTTTGAACAAGCCTTTGAAGATGTGGTAGAGAAACTCGGAATTGATACCGAATCGACACGCCTGCGCGAAAAACTGCTCAAATCCAATGTGGGTTATTTCCGTATCAACAAAGACGGTTATTATGAAGAGGTCAATGACGTTTGGTTAAAACTCTATAAATGTACCGATAAGAAAAGCGTTGTCGGATCACACGTCACCTTGGACCGTACGCCCGAAGGAAAAGAAAAAATTATGAAACTGGTCAACCGTGTTCTTTCGGGAGAAACCATTTCCGGCGAAAGGGTTGAACGGGTTTGTAAAGATGGAACCATTGGTTACCATACCGTTTCGGCAGCACCTTATTATGATAAAGACGGAAATATTGCAGGGCTTGAAGGATTCATTATCGATATTACTCCACAAGTAGAAGCCGAAAAAGCCCTTGAAAAAAAGATCGCTTCCGGAAACCAAAACGATGAGTTTTATCAAATGATGAAAAACTCGAAAGAGGTAGGCTATTACCGCATCAGCAAGGATGGTTTTTACGAAGAGGTGAACGATACTTACGTGAAATTGTACAAGTACGACTCCAAAGACGAAATCATCGGAAAACACTTTTCCATGAGCCGGACAAAAGAAGACTTTTTACCGTTACAAAAATCTTTTGAAAAGGTGTTGAAAGGCGAAACCATTCCGTTCGGCATTACCCGTCGCTATTGTAAAGACGGTTCCATAGGCTACCATCACATCACCATGACACCGGTTTACAAAGGCAAAGAAATTGTCGGTGTAGAAGGTTTCATTGTGGATAAAACCGATAAAAAACTGGCCGAACAGGAACTGAAAGAAAGCAGCCGGGTATAAGCCATTGGTTTATAAATAAATGTAAAAAAATCCCCGCATATGATGCGGGGATTTTTTTATGCTTCGGAAAGCAAATTGATCAGCAAGTACTCATGCCTCAACCCTGCATCTTACACGGCTGACGTTACCCACACGCGCACCCGGATCAGGATTCGCTTTTATCATCATCGGCAACAGCCAGTCCGCCCAACGAAGTTTCTTTGTACAAACTGGGCAAATCTTTTCCGGTTTGTTTCATTACGCGGGTCACTTTGTCGAAACTGATAAAATGGCGCCCGTCGGATAAAATGGCAAAACGGGCCGCATCAAAAGCACGGGCGGCAGCATGGACATTCCGTTCGATACAAGGAATTTGCACAAGGCCTTTCACAGGATCACAGGTCAGGCCGAGATGATGTTCCAAACCCATTTCAGCGGCATATTCAATTTGTGCCGGTGTACCTCCGCCGATTTGGGTAGCGGCTGCGGCAGCCATTGCACAGGCGGTGCCCACTTCTCCCTGGCATCCCACCTCGGCACCCGAAATGGAAGCATTGTGTTTCACAATATTCCCCACAAGACCGGCAGTTGCCAGGGCACGGATAATCCTATCATCCCCAATTTTAAAATGTTCCTGGCTGATTTTTAAAACAGCCGGTAAAATGCCTGCCGACCCACAGGTTGGCGCCGTCACCACTTCACCGCCCGAAGCATTTTCTTCGGCCACGGCAAGCGCATAGGCAAAAATACGGCTGGTGGTACGCGCATGGTCTTTCAACATCACCGAACGGGCAAAATAAGATGGCGCTTTCCGCTGTAGTCTTAACCCGCCGGGCAACAAACCTTCATGCGTCAACCCGTTTTCAATGGCCCGTTGCATCACTTGCCATACCCGGTGCAGATAATCTTTGATTTCTTCTCCTTCGGCTTCAAAAACCTGTTCCCATAACGTCAAGCCCGTTTCCTGGTAAGTTTTCAGAACATCCTGCATGGTTTGTTGCCGGTAAATTCTGACAGGCGGTATATCTTTATTCTGATCATCCACAATCTTACCGCCTCCCACGCTGTAAACCAACCATTCATCTTTTGGTACGTCATGGTCCATTACCTCAAAAGTCATGGCATTGGGATGAAACGGCTTTACCTCGTCCTTTCTCCAAACAATTTCCGTATGGGCCGGCTTCAGTTCGTTTGTTACGGCCACATCGGTCAAATGACCTTTTCCGGTAAGCGCCAAACTGCCGTACAGTGTTACCCTGAATGAGGCAGCCTGCGGATGACGTTTCCGGTAAATTTTGGCCGCCCGAACCGGCCCCATGGTGTGGCTGCTCGAAGGCCCCCGCCCTATCCTGAATATTTCTCTGATCGACTCCATAAATTCCTACTTTACAGTTGCTGTGAAAAGAGCCAAAAGTAAAGAAAAAATCAGGGAAAACAGTAAAACGGAATATTTCTATATTTGCACAAACTATGATGATACCCAAACTCTTTTCATGAAAAAATTTATCCTCTTTTTCGTTTTAACGCTCTTTGCCACCGGCATGCTTTTGGCCGGGAATACAGATTCATTAACCCAACAACGCGTACGCCCGAAAGTGGGACTTGTGCTCAGTGGTGGCGGCGCCAAAGGTTTTGCCTATATCGGTTTACTAAAAGTCCTTCAGGAAGTTAATTTACATATTGACTATATCGGCGGTACCAGCATCGGCAGTATCATTGCCGCGTTATATGCTGTGGGATATTCACCCGACACCATTGCCGCCGTTGTCCGCAAACAAGACTGGGACGCCCTGCTGACGGACAAAATTCCACGGAAATATGTTGATTTCGAAACAAAAAGTTTTGAAGAAAAACAGGTCATCAGTCTTCCCATCAGTAAAAAATCGGTGGGTCTGAAAGAAGCCCTGTTCGAAGGCCAACAGGTAAACCTGATGCTTAATCACGAAATGAATACCGCATACAATGTCCGGGATTTCAGCAAACTGCCCATTCCCTTTTTATGTATCGGCACCGATCTGCTGACCGGCAAAGCCATCGAGCTGAAATCGGGATACCTGCCCATGGCGGTTAGGGCCAGCATGTCTATTCCGGGTTATTTTACACCCACCTATTACGATGGAAAATATCTTGTGGACGGCGGGGTGGTAAACAACTTTCCCGTAGTAAACGTCAAAAAGGAAGGGGCACAGTTTATTATCGGTGGAAACGTGCAACAAGGTCTTACCAAAGACATCAAAAAATTAAACACTTTCACAAAAATCCTGGATCAGGTTATTTCGTTTAACCGGGTCGCCGCCAACAAAAAAGCTTACAAAAACACCGACTTACTGATCAACATCCCCATGAATTACGGCATGATGGACTTTACCAGTTACGATTCCATCATGGCCATTGGCGAAAGAGTTGCACGGGCACATTATGCCGAACTCAAAGCGTTGGCCGATTCGTTGAACGCCATAAAATTTATTCCGGCCAACGCCTGTCATGCCAAACCGTTGGACTCCGTTTACATTAACGATATAGAAATTACCGGTTTAACCCATCTTAAGCCCGAATTTGTCAGTCGTTTTTTTAAAGTACTTGTTCACAAAAAGATAGGAATCCATGAATTGGAGGATAAAATCACCTACGCTTACGGTTCGGGGTATTTCGAACATGTTTTTTATGAATTGCAAGGGCAAAACGACAGTGCCCGGCTCATCCTCAACATGAAGGAAAAAAGCATGGGAACCGTTTGGGCATCGGTTCATTACGACAATCTTTATTCGGCAAGCATCCTGACAGGGGTCACGCTGCGCAACCTTTTGCCAGGAACCCGCTTGCTCATGGACGCCGTGGTGGGCCCCAATCCAAGGGGACGTTTTCTGTTTTTGGTAGGAAACGGACGGTCCGTTGGCTTTGGCACCGAAATCGACATGTATCATTTCGGATTTGATTCGTATGAAGGAGAAGTAAAAACGGATAAAATAAATTTTACCAATTTTTCGGGGTCTGCTTTTTTAAATGCCACAGTAAAAAACACTTATAACTTCCGTGCGGGATTTACTTATGAATATTTAAAATTTAGCATGGAATACGACACAACCGATTTGGCAGAATTAATCAATAATTTCAACAGTTACGGTAATCTCTTTTTTTCCTTCCGTTCCGATACGTATGACAACCGTAATTTCCCTACCAAAGGCAATCGTACCGTTTTGATGGCAAAATATGCTTTCCCGCTTTCAGATGGCTGGGTAAAAGAGGTCTTTTCACCTGCTCTGACTACCTATTTAAAGTTTGACAAAGCATTTTCCATCAGTAAAAAGATTGTCTTTCAACCCGGAATTTTTCTCGGAGCCACCATCATTAAATCCGGAGAAAGTCCTGTTTTTCAGAATTATTTCGCCTTTGGAGGTCTTATGACCACCAATTACATCGAAACGTATCAGGACTTTACGGGAGTAAAATTTAGCCAGCAGGGGGGATTGTATGCTGCGGCATTAAAATTAAAATTACGGGTTCATTTTGCCAATAAACATTATCTGACATTACGCGGTGATGTGGGAAGTACAACCCTTGCATTGAAAGACCTGTTCGGCAAAGGCAACGTCCTTATAGGTTATGGGATGACGTACAGTTACGACAGTTTTATCGGCCCCATGGAACT
>CAYYRE010000008.1:0-39578 GCA_964473895.1 uncultured Lentimicrobiaceae bacterium
AGGGAGAAGTATTTAAAGAGCGGCAAGGGCAGGGATTATGTTTGGGAGAAGTTGCAAACCATGGGTTATGAAAAGACACTCCGGTGTTAGGGTTTTCTCTTTTTCGTTAAATTTCATTCCATTCGTAAGAAAGTTGTGAAATTTCTTCTTTTCCGGAGGATACGCCTGTTATATTCTTTAACTTTATCCCGCAATGGCAATAATTTAACGAACAACCATAAGATTAATTAGAGAAAAACAATGAAAACAAAAAGTATTATAACAATCATTGCAGCCATGGCCATCATGGTGTTTGCTCAAAATACGGGTAAGGCCTGTACCGGTATCATGTTAAAAACCAAAGACGGCAAAACAGTTTCCGGCAGAACTTTAGAATTTGGTGTTGAGGTATCAACTTCATTGGTGGCAGTGCCTGAAAATTATCCATTTGTGGGGAAAACAGATAATGGTGATGGCTTAAAATATAAAAGTAAATATTCCATGACTGGAATAATCACCTATAAAGACATGAATATTGCAGATGGTATGAACAGTGCCGGTTTGTGCAGTGGTGCTTTTTACTTCCCGACCTTTGCCAAATATACACCTTTGACAAAAGAAAATCAAAATAAAGCCTTATCTCCCGTTGATTTTAATAATTGGATTTTGGCACGATTTGCTACCGTTGAAGAAGTGAAAAAAGCCATCAACAACAACGAAGTTGTCATTGTTCCAACGGTGTTAAAAGGTTGGGGAACAGAGGCCCCGCCTTTTCATTACATTGTTTACGACAAAAGTGGGAAAAGTATTGTTATCGAACCAATAAATGGGAAGCTGGTAGTTTATGACAATCCGATAGGCGTTTTGACAAATTCACCCAGCTTTGATTGGCACATGACCAATTTAAGAAATTATACTTATTTGAAATCAGAGAATGCCGGTGAAATGACAATCAATGGGGTTACTTTTAAACAACTGGGCCAGGGTTCGGGAATGTACGGAATTCCGGGAGATTTCACTCCGCCTTCCCGTTTTGTAAGGGCAACCGCTTTTGTTGTAACAGCATTGCCTACAGACAACACAGTGGATGCAATTAAAGATGTGTTTCACATTTTGAATAATTTTGATATTCCAAAAGGTTTCTCCCGTGAAGTTGTTAATGGAAAAATATATCCAGATTATACACAATTAACCTGTGCAAGAGACCCCAACACACTAAAATATTATTACAAAACTTATGATAATCAAACGGTAAAAGAATTTGATTTACATTCCTTTAACGGAAACTCTAAAGAAATTCTTGTAATAAATACAAATGAAGGGAACCAAACATTCGAGAATGTAAATAAAAAAATGAAACCGTTGAAGGATTATGCCAAAACAAAATGAAATTTACTGATGATATAAGGAAAAACTATTGCCAACAAAAAAATATACTTCATGCCGCAATTAGTTTTAAATATGGAAGTTAATGTGCAAAATAAAAATTATCTTAACTTGAAAATTAATCGTTTCAATCCGCCTGTGCCGAAACTTCGGCGGGCAGGAATGCTGCACGCAGCATATTCAAACCATAATATTTTTTATGCAAAGCTTCGTCTAAGCATGAAAACTTTATCATAAATTAAAAACAGTTATGGGTAAAGCAGCCATTACCAAAATTGATATTTTTAAGTTAAACCTTCCCTACAAAGAACCTTTTGTTATTTCGCTGGGTGTTATCGAAAGTGCTACCAATGTGGTGGTCAGAATGCATACCGATACGGGATTAACGGGAATAGGGGAGTGCGCTCCTTTTGTAACCATTGTGGGCGAAACACAGGAAACTGTTTTCGAACTGTCGAAACAAATCGGGCGCATGCTCATCGGGAAAGATCCTTTTGCCATAGGGGAACGTTTGCACGAAATTGACCGGGCCGTTGCCGGTAATCCTACCATGAAGAGTGCTTTCGATATGGCTTTATACGACCTTTTGGCCCGGAAAGCCGGCATGCCGCTTTACCGGTTGTTGGGAGGCAGCAACAACCGTGAGGTCTATACGGATATGACCATTAGTATCGGCCCTCCTGAAAAGGTGGCCCGTGATGCTTTGGCTTTTAAAAACGATGGTTTTCCTGCTATTAAAGTGAAACTCGGGACAAACACCCGTGATGATGTGGCACGCATAAGAGCTATTCGTGATGCCGTAGGGGATGACTATCCCATTCGGATCGATGCCAATCAGGGTTGGGATGCCATGACGGCTATCAACACCTTGCGGGCCTTAGCTCCCTATCATATCGAACACTGCGAAGAACCGGTTTCTCATTGGAATAACCGTGAGATGGCCCGCGTGAGGCAAAACAGTCCCATTCCGATTATGGCCGATGAATCGGTTTTCGACCATCACGATGCCTTCCGGCTGGCGGCCATGGGAGCTTGCGATTACTTTAATATCAAATTTTCAAAATCGGGAGGGATTTTTAACGCTTTAAAAATTCATACCGTAGCCGAATCGGCCGGGATAAAATGCCAGGTAGGATGTATGTCCGAATCACGATATGCACTGACTGCTTTGATGCACTTTGTGTTGGCTGCCCCAAATGTGGTCCATTTCGATATGGACTCTTCTTTGATGTTGGATGCCGATCCGGTAACCGGAGGGATACAATACCAAGGAAGCGGAAAATGGATACTGGAAGATGCTCCCGGTATCGGTGCGGGTTTTGATGAAGCTTTTCTAAACAGTATGCCGCATGTAAGCGTGTAATCCGCAGTTATTATGAAAAAACAAAATTCTTCGGAAAATATCTTTCCATATATCATGGAAAGCAAATTACGTCCTTTGAGTACCATCAACGGAAAAAACTATCTCTATTTTGCCGGAACAGGCTATTTTCAATTACAATCCCATGAGGAGGTGATGGCTGCAGCGGTTGAGGCTATCCGGAAATATGGTATGGGAACAGCCACTTCGCGTACCATTAACGGTACCACGCCGCTGTTGCTAAAATTGGAAAAAAAGATTGCTGAATTTTTCCGGAAAGAAGCTTCGGTTTATTTGCCGTCGGGCTATTTGAGTAACCTGGCGGGCTTTCAGGCATTGGACAAGATAGGCCTGTATGACGTTATTTTTGTGGATGAAAGCGCTCATTATTCTGTACGTTCCGGGGCTCTGGCAACAGGAAAAAAGGTGGTGGTGTTTAAGCATCTCAATGTGCTTGATTTGAAGAAAAAAATCAAGAAATCTTTAAAAGACGACCAAAAGCCCTTGATTGCTACCGATGGGCTGTTTCCCATTTGGGCAGAGCTTCCCCCAATACCCGAATATCTGAAAATTGCAGAAGAAACCAACGGGATTGTATGGGTGGATGATGCACACGGTGTGGGTGTTCTTGGTGAAACCGGAAGAGGAGTTTATGAACATTTCCAGTTGTCATCCGGACGGTTGTATGGTGGCGGAACGCTTTCAAAAGCTTTTGGCGCCTATGGCGGCTTTATTACAGGAGAAAAACTTTTTATAGATACAGTGAAAACCGGTAATGTTATGACCGGTACCAGTTCGCCACCGAGTGCTGTGGTGGGAGCGGCTTTGCGTGGATTGGAACTGGTGAAAAACAATCCTGAATTCCTGCGGCGGTTAAAAGATAATGCCCGTTATCTGAAAAAGAAAATGTTGGAAGCCGGAATTTCTGTCGATGATAATGAAATTCCCATTGTAACTTTCTCGCTGGGAAGTACCGAAAAGATGCAAAATATCCAGAAATTGTTAATGGAAAAGGGAATCTACATACAATTTGTTCATTATGTAGGGGCTGGTGCCGATGGGGTGCTGCGGATGGTTGTTTCTTCCGTCCATACGAAAGAAGAAATTGACTTCCTGGTGGCTTCTCTTCAGGTGTTGTTATAACTCCGGATTAGTGCATAATAAATCCCAGGATGAGGTATAAAATGGCTGTAATTCCGCCGATAAACAGGGCATAAGGCAGTTGCGTCCGCACATGGTCAATATGGTCGGAAGCCGAAGCCATGGATGAGATAATGGTGGTATCCGAAATGGGAGAACAGTGGTCACCAAAAACTCCGCCACCGATAGTAGCTGCCACCACAAGGTAGAGGTTGGCATGTTGTGCCTGGGCCATGGGAACCGAAATGGCCATCATGATGGCAAAGGTACCCCAGGATGTACCTGTTGAAAAGGCAATGAAAGAGCTGATAACAAACAAAATAAAAGGAAGAAGCTGCGGAGTGAGCCAGGCTTTGGTTTGGGCTGCTACATAAATGCCGGTTCCCAACTTGTTGCTCACATCGCTGATGGAAAAGGCCAGCAACATCAACAATGCCAACGGCATCATTTCACTGATTCCTTTCAAGGTCAGATCCACCATTTCCTTGATTTTCATAATTTTTTGGCTGCGATAAAGTGCCATGGCTACAAGCAGGGAAGTGATGACCGAATACAATACTGCCGATGATCCCGAACCGGCACCGATAGCCTGGATCAGATAGTCGAAAAGTCCGGTGGATTCTTTTACCGATGCATAACCGGTATAAAAAAGATAAAAAGGCATCATCATAACCATCGTCAAAATGGGAATATACATGTTGTAGGCCCGGAGTTTAATGCCTTCTTTCGACTGAAGCGATGTAATGGTATCCGAAACCAACGGATGGGCATTGTCGTTCAGTAATTTACCGGTTTCACGGGTCCGCTTTTCGGCTTGGGCCATGGGGCCAAAGTCTTTATTGGTTACAATGATAAGAAACACAAGCAGGATGGTGAGGATCGGGTAAAAATCATACAGCATGGCATTTCCCAAAACCACCATGGGCCTTTTGATACCTTGTGTTAATAGCAATCCCATAATAAAAGCGCCCCAAGCGTTAAACGGAATCAAGATAGAGGAAGGAGCCGAAGTGGAATCGGCAATATAGGCCAGTTTCTCACGGGGAATTTTGAACTTGTCGAACAACGGTCTGTACAACGTTCCTACTGTGAGCGAACTGATGCTGGTTTCCACAAAAAGCAAAACCCCTGTGGCCATAGCCAACAGTTGCACAAACATGCGGCTTTTCATTTTTTTCTTTTGCTCAATGCGCTCAATAAACTTACTGATGCTGATCATAAAGCCGTCAACGCCACCGGAGTATTGAATAAACAGCAGCAAGGCGCCCACCAGGGCACTAAACATAATGGTTCGCGTATTTCCCGGCGATTTGAAGACGTTCACAAAAGCATCAATGGTGGCAAAAGTGCCCGTCACCACGTTCCAGCCGTTTATGATGAGCCAACCGAACCATGTTCCGAAAATAAGGGCAATGTAAACCTGTTTTGTCCGTAAAGCCAGAATAATAGCCAATACCGGCGGAAGAATGGAAAAAAATCCGTAATCGTGCATGGTTGTGTGATGTTGAAATTTTTCAAAAAAAGGGAAACCTCTGATAAAATACCGGCTTTTTGAAAGACGGAATAACCGGCAAGCCATATTTATCGGATAAGTTTTCCTTCGTTAAGGCAAATATAGCCATCTTTCCGAATGGTCATCTCCGCCTGCCCGTTAATTTTTAAGCGAAATAACCGGAATCTGTTAAATATAAAATCGTTTTGTTCCGTGGCAAATCTTTATTTTTACACGGTTCATTAAAATATCTTTGTCATGCGCAAAATAATTTTGTTCCTGCTTTTGGGGTTCTTGGTTCTTCCGGTGTTTGCCAAACGTCCCCTTTATAAAAAGCATCATATTGTCAATAAAGTATTGACTGAAATTCTCAAAGAACCTGCGTTGAAAACAGCCGGCTTTGCTTTTCTCGCCATCGATGGCGAAACGGGTGAGGTCATTGCCCGGTATCATCCCGATAAGGCTTTGCGCCCTGCATCGAACCAAAAACTTATTTCTACGGCAACGGCATTGGAATTGTATGGCCCGGATTACCGTTTTGAAACCAGGTTGGAATACACGGGAACCATCGATACCGTACAACATGTTTTGTTGGGTAACATCATTATAAAAGGCGGGGGCGATCCTACGCTTGGGTCCAAGTATTTTGACGAGACAAAGGATCACCATTTTTTGACAAACTGGGTGCAGGCTATCAAATCATTGGGTGTTGATTCGGTGGCGGGCCGGGTAATAGCCGATGCACGTTTTTTCAGTTGGGATATCGTTCCTGTTTCGTGGTCGTGGAACAATATGGGCGATTATTACGGTGCCGGGGCCAATGGGCTGACGGTTTTTGATAATCTCTACAAAATATTCTTTGATACCGATAGTGTACCGGGTGATACGGTGACCATCGACTCCATAGTTCCACAGGTTCCGGGTCTGGTTTTTGACAATGGGATTGTTTCGGATACGGTGCGGGGCGACCGGAGCAATATCCTGGGAGCGCCTTATTGTAAAGTACGCTATTTGCGCGGGAGGCTTCCTTTGGCCCGAAAAGGTTTTGCCGTAAAAGGCTCTTTGCCGGACCCGGCTTTTACAGCTGCCGTTGCATTAACGGAAAAAATGAGGGAAAGCGGTATCCAATGTGGCGGGAAACCCACTACCTTCCGCCGGTTGGCCTTATCGGAACATTCGCTGCCGGAACCTTCCGGAACAGTATTGAAGGTAACATTGTCGCCACCGCTTTCGGAAATTATTCAAAAAACCAATACCCACAGCATTAACTTGTTTGCCGAACATTTGCTCGACTTGGTAGGGTTAAAGCTCATCGGTGTAGCCCAAACAGAAAGAGATGTGAAAGCGGTGATGGACTTTTGGAAAGCAAAAGGGATGGATACGCAGGGCATGGCCCTCACCGATGGTAGCGGTTTGTCGCAGTACAATGCCATTACTCCGCGACAGTTGGTCTTTCTATTGAATTATATGAAAAACAAGAGCCCCTATTTTGATGTTTTTTACCATTCGTTGCCTTTGGCGGGTACGGCAGACAGTACAGCCGGGACGCTTGAAGGGATGTTTATCCAAACCCCGGCCGAAAATAACCTGCGGGCAAAAAGCGGAACCATTGACCGTGTAAAAGCCTATTCGGGTTATGTTACCTCCCTATCGGGAAGGAAAATCGTTTTCTCCATGATGGTGAACAATTTCAGCGGTACTTCCAAACAGGCCCGTACCCAACTGGAAAAACTCATGGTAGCTTTGGCAGAATTAAAAAAATAAAAAAGTAAACTGGAATCAGGTCGTTTTTAACTGACAGCTTCTTCCATGAGTTTCAGGGTTCTTTTAGTGGCATTAAACTTGGCCATAACGCCTGCCGGCAGAGTCATTTTGGTTTCGATATGTCCGAAAGGAAAGCCGTATGCCACAGGAATATTCAACGGTTTTACAATGTCTTCGATGGCTTGTTTCAGTGAGAGGGTCGGCGGGTCGTTTTCGCTGCATTTGTAAAAGACACCCAATACCAGGCCCTTGGCTTTCCGGAGGTTGGTGGCTTGTACCAGTTGGGTTAGCATCCGGTCAACACGGTATGTTTTTTCTTCTATTTCTTCCAGAAAAACAATTTTGTTTTCAAAATCGGTTTCGAAATCACTGCCTGCCATAGAAGCCAAAACACTCAGGTTTCCTCCGATCAGTTCGCCTTCGGCTTTGCCCGGGCGAATGGTGTAAAAATCAAATTCCGGATTGTCTTCGGTATTCTCTTCGCGCGTGTAAGGGTATTTGTACCGGGCCGTTGGGTTGACAAGTACATGCTCAAACGATTTCAGGGTGTAACCATCGAAATCGGAAACACCCATGGGGCCGTGAAAACAGACAAGTCCCGTCCTTTCGTTAATGGCGGATATTAGAGCAGTTATATCGCTATATCCGATAAAAACTTTCGGATTTTTTTGAATCAGGTCATAATCCAGCAGGTCAAGCACACGAATGGAACCATAGCCGCCCCTTACGCACATAATGGCATCCACTTGGTCATTGGTAAACATATGCATCAATTCGTCTGCCCTTTCTTGGTCGGTTCCGGCAAAATAACCGTATTCCGACAAAACAGAAGGCCGGTAATAAGTTTTGTAACCCATTTTTTCCAATTTCGAGACGGCATTTTTCAGCTTTTCTTCCGTAATGGGGCTTCCCGGGGTAACCAGTCCGATAACATCTCCTTTTTCCAACCTTTTGGGGAGTATTTTAACGGGTTTATGTTTTACTTTCAGTGGATTGCCGGTTGTTTGCGAAAAGGCTTTCATCCCCGGAAGAGCCGATACGGCCCCGAGCATAGCCATGTTTTTAAGAAATGTTCTTCTATCCGTCATGATTTTTCTGCTTTTAAGAAATTATTGTTTAGAAACGGTTTTTCAAAATTAAAAAAAGAAAGAACGGGAAGTATTTTCTCTCCCGTTCTTTCTTGCATTTGAATCACCTTAATTTATAAAATACGGATCACCGCGATTATTGCATCCACCATACAGGATCTATGGGGGACTTTTGGTTGGCGGAAACATTATCCGGATTTCTTTGTGTTTCCGTTGAAGGATATTGTGCGCGTACAAGCCATTTTCCAGGGAATTCGCTTTGGTCGTTGTCCACCGGAAGGGCCAGGTTTTTGAAAACATCCGTAGAGAAATTGTATCTTCTGAAATCCACATAGGTTTCCGGATTCAGGAAGTTGGCAATATATTTCTCTTTCATAATGTTTTGCAGTTTCAGGTTGGCAGCGCCCATGGCTACAGAGGGATCGGCAAGATAATCGGCGCCGTTCACCCCGAGTTTGGCCATGTTGGCCGCTATACCGGCCAGGTAAGCATCATAACCTGCGGCTGTGGTTCCTGTACTGGTGGTGGTGCCGCCGTTGGCCAGAAATTCGGCTTCCGCTTCAATAAATTTGGCTTCGGCATAAGAGATAACCACAATGGGGGCATTGGCATTGGTGTAAAATCCCTCTTCACGAAAATCGGTATTTGCCTGTGTGCTGTCACCCGAAAGACCTTGTCCGCCGCTGACGTATCCTTTATATGTATCGGTACCGTCATCGGTTTGAGCATAAACGGGTAAACGCGGGTCTCTCGTCACAACCCCGCCGGTAAACGGAAAGGCCGTTCCATCCATGTATTCCACCAGTTGGTCGCAAATCACATCATGCGAGTTTCCGGTATGTTTGGCAAGAACTTCCCTCGAGTACCAAGGGTTAATGTGTTTTTCGTCAAACGACATTTGGAAATCATCCGCATTGGAAGAAAAGCCTTTTTGAATGGCGGCAAGAGCTTCCTGTGCCGCTTTTACCGGACCTTCTTTGTTGATGAGATGCAATTTGTAACGGGCTTTTAATGTATAAGCAGCGCGTAACCATTTGGAAGCATCACCATGATAAATCAAGTCCTCATTACGTCCAATATTATAACCGGAGTTGTCGGGGGCTTCCAGTTCGGCAATGGCATTGTCAAGCAAGCTGAAGATATCTTTATAAATATCTTCTTGTTTGTCAAAGCCAGGTGTGAAGTTGTTGGAAGCTTGGGTGGCTTCGGAATAGGGAATGTTTTCGTAGCTGTCGGTTGCCAGTCCGATGTTTATGGCCGTCAGAATTTGTGCTACGGCATCGAAATGTTTGGCATTGGCCGCTTTTGCCTTGTCCCGGATCACTTTCAGGTTAGGCAAAATATACAGATAAACATTGCTCCAGGTACCCGAAATGGAAGTTACTCCTGCAGCACCGCCACCTTGTATAACAAAGTTTTGGACGTAGTTTCCGAAAGTACGTTCGGCATCATACTGGGCATAAATGGTGTGAAAAATCACAGGGGCCAGCAGATCGTTCATCCTGAGTTGGTTAGCGTCAACGGCAGAAGTAGGTGTGTTCACATCAAAGTAGTCTTTACTACACCCTGAAACAAGGGCAATGAGAAAGACAACAGCGATTGTTTTTAGTATATTTTTCATATCTCTCATTTTTTAAAATTGAAATTTAACACCGAAGGTATAGCTTTGGCTCAACGGAACGGTCAAACCGGTATAGCCGTAGATATTGGTGGCAGCGCCAAAATAGTTGGCTTCCGGATCGAAACCATCGAATGGCGTCCAAATGATGATGTTGTGTGCATTGGCAAAAACATCGAAACTTTGGATATGTTTGAAATGAAAACGATAGCTGATACCAATGGTTCTGAGTTTGACCCATGAAGCATCTTTCAGCAAAACTTCCGCAGCGTTGTTGTAATTGTTCCAATCACGATAATAGCTGTTGGCCGTAATCATCAGCGGAATATCGTTTTTCTTGTATCCGCCGTTGCCATCATCGGTTACGCCGTCCAGCACGCGTTCTTTATCGCGGAATTCGGTTTCCAGCAGGTTACCGTTTCTCAAGGCGTTACGGTAGCCGCGGTCATATACGTCGCCGCCGTTTTTCCATTCCACCAGGAAGTTAAAGCTCAAATTTTTCCAGGTAAAATTGGAACCTACCGAGGCAATAAATTTGGGAAAGGCGTTTCCAACTTTCACCATTTGGTTGCCGTTGGTGTAGAAATAGCCATCATTTTTGTCACCGGTAATCATCCATTTTCCTTTGGAGCTTCCTGAAGAAATCACGTAACGTTGTCCGTTGACCGTTTTGAAAACCCAACCGTACAACGAGCCGATCTCGTCACCTACTTTGGCTTTGGAGGTAATCCGGTCGCCGAAAAAGACGATTTCTTTCAAGTCGGGAGGAAGCGCCACTACTTTTCCTTTGTTGGTTGACCAGTTGATGTATACTTCCCACTTGATGTTGTTGTTACGGATAACATCCCCACTCAGCATAAGCTCTTGTCCCCAGGTTTTGTAATCACCGGCATTGCGTACCACACCGGACAAGCCTGAAGAATAAGCGGTACCTACCCTAAAGATTTGATCTTTAACATTGGTGGTATAGTAGGAGTAGTCAAGACGCAAACGGTTTTGGAAGAAATGGAGGTTGGTTCCCACTTCAAAACTGTTGTCTCTTTCGGGTTTGATATTCAGGTCACCGGCAGCGGTACTGGCACGGTAACCACCTGCAGCACCAAACGGAAAGTTTCCATCAGGGATATAGTAATGGCCGATTTGTCCGAAACGGGGGCCTTTACCTACCTGCGCCCAGGAAATACGTAACTTACCGAAAGTAAACCATTTACTGTTTTTAAAGAAATCCTCTGTAAAAACATAAGAACCGCTTACCGAAGGATAGAAAAACGACCGGTTGCCTTCGGGCATGGTAGAAACCCAGTCGTTTCTTCCGGTGGTATTGATAAACAGTTTGTTTTTGTACCCGAACTGCAGAGAGTAGAATAAACCGACGTTTCTCAGACGTACCAGGCTGGCTCCTGCAAAAGTGTTAATGGTATTCGACAAGTCGTTGATACCCGGAACGTTCAAACCTTCACCCCGGATGTAGTTGTAATTTCTTTTGGTATCCGTAACCTGGTTACCAATGGTCAGGTTGGTGTTGAAGTCTTTGGTCCAGTTGTGGTCGAAATGGATCAACAGGTCGGATTCCAATCCTGTGTAGTTGATGTTTTCGTCCACAATAAAACCGTGTACCTGTGATCCCACATCCAGGTCAGGTGGCACAAATCGGTTTCGCTGATCGGAATAGTTGTCGATCTGGAACGAGTAGGTAGCCGTCATCCATTTGTACGGAGACCATTTCAGGTTGGCATTGGCAATCCAGCGGTTCACCCATCCCTGAAGATTACTTTTTTCAAGGAAATAACGCGGGTTGTCAATGATTCCGTTGGTGTAGTTCTTTTCCGTTCCATCCGGATATTCGTAGTCGTTGATGGGGAAAGTAGCCGACCAATAGGAGAGCGAGCTGAATACGGATTTATCGCCGCTGTTGGCTCTTTTCGAATAGGTGCGTGTATAGCTGATGGAGGTATTGAACTCCAAGTTTTTCAGGATTTTATATCCTGCGTTTACCCTGAATGTTTTTTTATCATACATGGTATTGGGTAAAATCCCGTTGTCCCGGGTCCAGTTGGAGGAGAAGAAGTAGTTGAACCGGTCGCTGGCACCGCTGATGTTAAAATTCAACTGGTTGTTGATTCCGGTTTTAAACAGTTCGTAAGGGCTGTGGAAACCATCATGACGCAGGTCGATGGAATCGCCGTTGGGCATGATAAACCAGTCGTCGCTAAACGGAACACCCCAAGAATAGAAAGCAAAACTGCCGGGACGCAGGTAACCGCCCGGTGCATTGGGATCGATGACGGCTCCCGGGATCTTGGTGGTCCGGTTTCCTTCACGGAAAGTCTTTTGCAAAGAAGGAGTCTTCACCACCTGGCGGAAGGTTGTATTCAGTGTCAAGCTGATTTTAGGGGCGCCTTTTTTCCCTTTTTTTGTGGTAATCACAATGGCGCCGTTGGCAGCTCTTACACCGTACAATGCCGTGGCAGCAGCCCCTTTCAGAATCGAATAGCTGGCGATGTCATCGGGGTTTAAGTCACCCACGCGGCTGGCAAAGTCGAATTGTTCATGGCTTCCGGTGGCGTTTGAGCCGGCACTTGGCAAAACGTTTCCTGCAAAAGTGGAGTTGTCGATGGGCATACCGTCCACAATAATCAGGGGCTGGTTGCTCCGGCCCGGGTCGATGGATGTAATACCCCGGATGAGGATGTCCACCCCACCACCGGCCGAACCACCGGTTTGGGTAATTTGTAGTCCCGGTACCTGACCTTGTAATGCGGTAACAGCATCGGTTTGACCGGCAATGGATACATCTTTGGGCTTGATTTGTGTTACGGAATAACCCAATGCCCGGGTTTCTTTCTTGATACCGAAAGCGGTAACCACCACTTCGTTCAGTTTGTTGACTGTTTCGTGCATGACAATGTTGAGGGTCGGGCCGGTAACCTTTGCTTCCTGTGTGTCATAGCCAACGAAGGAAAATACCAATGTACTGCCTTTGGCAGCCTGTATTTTGTATTTTCCGTTCAGATCGGTTGCGGTTCCAATTGTCGTTCCTTTGATATGAATATTTACGCCCGGTAATCCGGCTCCAGAAGCGTCTCTTACAACGCCTGTTACCACCTGCCCCTGGGCAAGCAGCAGTTGTGAGGCGGAAATAAACACCATCAAAAAAAACAAGAACCTGTACACTTTTTTCATAAGCCTATAAATTTAAATGAATACTAAAAAAGAATGACTGCAATTTACATATTTGTTTTTAACGTTTAATATTATTTATTAACAATTTTTAAAGATTATCTCAAATGTATTCTGAAATCTGTCAGTGTTTAACAAAACGTTCAATTTTATTGATTACGAAATTTTCTTTATACCAATTCCCGGTAGGTCGGTCAGCGTTACCTTGCCATTGATAACTTTCATCCCGGTAAAGGGATCGTTTTTGATCAACAGGTTGCCATCGAGGTCGCCATAATCCACAAGAGGAGAAAGCTGGGCAACGGCCGATACACCACAGGATGTCTCGGTCATGCAACCGACCATAACTTTCATTTTTAAAGCCCTGGCCACGGTAATCATCTTTTTGGCTTCATACAAGCCGGTGCTTTTCATGAGTTTAATATTGATGCCGGAATAAACGCCATGAATTTTATCTACAATGTCCGGAAGTCTTTGAAAAGCTTCATCGGCCATGGTAGGCAGCGGGCTGTACTCTGTGAGCCAGGCCATATCGTCCACCTGGTTTTTGGGCATGGGCTGTTCCACAAACACAACCCCTTTTTCTTTGAGCCAGTAAATCATATCCAGGGCTTTGTTTTTGTCTTTCCACCCTTGGTTCACATCCACATACAATGGCAGGTCGGTTACCGATCTGACCGTGTCAATCATCTCTTGATCGTTACCCCTTCCCAGTTTTACCTTTAGTATTTTCAGATGCTGTTTCATCTTGAGGGCTTCTTCGGTTTTTGCTTTTACAACCGCCGGTTTGTCAATCCCAATGGTAAAGTCGGTGTAAGGTGTGTTTTTGGGGTTTAGTCCCCATAATTTGTACAGGGGCTGGTTGACCAGTTTGCCCAAGAGATCGTGCAAGGCAATATCCACAGAGGCTTTTGCGGCCGGATTTCCTACGGCAATGGAGTCGATGTATGTGAGAATATCATCGGTAAGAAAAGGATCGGGAAATTGTTCCAGGTTGACTTTCGACAGGAAGCGGGTAGCCGTTTCGATGGACTCGCCAAGGTAGGGAGGCATGGAAGCTTCTCCGTAACCGACCACACCGTCGTATTCTATTTGGGTAAGTACATCCGGAGTGGAGTTGCGCGAGTATTCGGCTACGGTAAAGGTGTGCTGCATCTGTAAGGGATAAGGTTTGAATGTGAGTTTCATTCTTGCTTTTCCGCTTTTGTTAATGAAAAATCCGGCAGGCTTGGCCAAACCGATTTTGGGAGTAACCACTGCGCCGGCAGCGGCAGCACCTAATATTTTCGTGAAATTTCTTCTGTTAAGTAACATATCTTTTTTATTTAATCAATTGATACAGAGGATTGTTAGCTGTCCTTTGTATTGTATTTCCGTTTTCCTGTCCGATAATTCTTACAGCCCGTACGAATCGGGGAGCATATTCACCGGCATAATGCGGTTTGGCCGGATCCATATTGCTGATGCGTACTTTGCCTGAGGAATGGATAAACTGTCCGTTCCCAATGTACATGGCCACATGGGTTACCTTTTCAGGGATATTCCCTTTGGCTTTTCTTCCGAAGAACAATAGGTCGCCCGGCTGTAACTTTTTAAAATCAAAATCGGTGGTAACTTCTTTACCATACTTTGTCTGTTGGGAGGCATCGCGCTGCAGAATAATGCCGTTCAGATAATAAATGGTGGAACTGAAACCGCTGCAGTCGATAGCTTTGGACGAAAAACCGCCCCACAGATAGGGAATCCCGTTGAATTTCAGGGCTGTCTTCACCAATACTTCCGGAACGGGTTTCCTTTGAATAAACTGTGCGTAATCGGTTACTTCTGATTTTTTGACAAATGCCATTCTCCCGTCAGGATATTCTACTTTATAAAAATCACCCTGCGAACCTTTCACCGGTAAAATACAGCCGATCACCAGGTCGCTAACCACTTGCGAACGGCTGTCGGGTTTTGTGTAAGAAAAGCCATATTGCCGGTTGTACACCAGCTTTTTCCCGGCATCGTATTTTTTTAATTCCGCTTTATTGAAAAGTACGATATCTGCCCGGTTAATCCAGCCAAGGTATTGGTTGGGGGTTTGAATGTAATACCATTCTCCTTTCTTTTTAAATACTTTGAGGGGGGTTCCCAGCAAGGCCTGGTTAAGCATCTCGGAAGCCCTTGTGGTTTTTCTGCGGATACTGGAAACCGAGTTGTTGATCAGTGCAAAAGGTTTTACGGAACCATCCGGAAGTACTTTTACCTGAAATTTCACTGCGGGATATTTGGTTTTAAGGCTCAGCAGGGCTTGTTTTGCTTCTTTATTTTGAACCTCAGCCACAACCGATATATTTCCTTTGTTACGTAACATGGAAATTTCCCAAAGATGAATGCGTGTATCGGGAGCATAAACCTTTTGCAGCGAATCAATACTGCCATTAAGCTCCGAAACCAATGCGTGTTCATTGGTTTCGGAGCACGAACCCAATACAATGATCGCTATCAGAAAAATTACCAGTTGCTTTATTTTCATCATAAAATGACTTTATTTTTCCTCGTTATATTTTTTTTAAAACAAGGGGATTCCCCCATTCATCTTTTAGTTCATCGGAATAAATGGCTTTGGGTTTGTTCCGCAGGATGTACTGCGACACCA
This sequence comes from uncultured Lentimicrobiaceae bacterium, assembly GCA_964473895.1. GTDB lineage: Bacteria > Bacteroidota > Bacteroidia > Bacteroidales > F082 > Sulfidibacterium. The sequence continues at coordinate 15,646 of CAYYRE010000008.1, forward strand.
TGACTTCGCCGTAAGCTCCTGTGCTCCGGATGGCCACCAGGTCGCCCCGTTTGGTTTTCGGTAGCATAACATTGTCATCAAAACTGTCGGACGACTCGCAAACCGGCCCCACCACATCGTATTTGTAATTTTTAATCCGTGCACCGGGTCGTGAAATGTTTTCGATTTTGTGTTGTGCTCCGTACAATGCCGGACGGATCAAATCGGTCATACCGGCATCCAGAATCATAAATTCTTTGTTGACACCTTTTTTTATATATAACACTTTTGAAATCAAGCTGCCCATTTGTCCCACTATGGAACGGCCCAATTCGAAATGAACTTTTTGTCCTTCTCGACGATGTAGATTTTTATGAACAGCTTCAAAAAAACTTTCGTAATCGGGAATGAGTTCTTTGTCAGGATCTTCATAGTTGATGCCCAATCCACCTCCAAGGTTGATGTGTTCAAGATAGAAACCGTGTTTTTCATAAATCAATTCCTGAATGGAGTTTACTTTTTTACATAATTGAATGTAAGGTTCCAGCTCACGGATTTGCGAACCGATATGAAAATGGAGGCCGATGAGTTGAATATGGGAGAGTTGTTTGACACGATGAATTACTTTATCCAAAAACTGCAAAGGAATGCCAAATTTGTTTTCGGGTAAACCTGTGGTCAGGTATTTGTGGGTGATGGCATCGATATCGGGATTCAGACGCAACGAAACCGGTACTTTCTTCTGTTTTTTCTCGCCCCATTCGTTAATGATCTCAATCTCCTCAATGGATTCGCAGTTAAAACTGAAAATAGACTGGTCGATGGCGTAAGTAATTTCCCGGTCGCTTTTGCCTACGCCGGCAAAAACAATTTTTTCGGGGGGAATGCCCTTTTCCACCGCTTTTTTTACCTCGTTACCGCTCACACAATCGGCTCCCAGGCCATACTCTTTGATGGTGTCGAGGATACGATCGTTCGCATTGGCCTTCACGGCATAGTGGACGATGAAATCGTATTTGCCTGCCGCATTCAACAACCTTTTCAAACTATTGTGGAGTAAATCCATATCATAGAAATAAAACGGTGTTTCAAGATGCGAAAAATATTGATATAGTCTGTTATTAAACAAGTTTATATTTTTAAATTGTTTTTGAATGTCCAAATTTAAACCCATGATGATTTATTTAAAAAATTTTTAATAATTTTATACAAAATTTCTAATGGGCGTTAAGATTTTAACATAATAGCGGCTTTGTTAGGATTCATGCGGTTTTGCGTGGAGAGGTAGGCAAGCGGGGAGGGTAAAAAATGTGCTGGTTTGTTGAAAAAATGAAAACAGAAATGGAAAAAAGTTTCCATCCGTGATAATTAAAATTACAAATGCATGAAAACAATAGGTGAAATAGTCAAACAGCTGATCCGGGAAACCCCGTTCATGGAGGAAGCGCTCGAAGAGGGGTTGATCAACATCTCGGCCCTTTCGCGAAAATTAAAACCCCAGGTGGAGAACGAATTGGGTAAAGAGGTGCAAACCGGTGCGATTGTTATGGCCATTAAACGGTACGATCCCGGTTATAACTACAACATTAAATTCGGTATCAAACAGTTTGTTAGTAACCTTGGTGATTTGATCGTCCAGTCGGGACTGATGCATTATACCTTTGAAAATTCGAATACGCTCGCTGAAAAGCATCGTCAGTTGGTCAACAGCATTTCGGGTGATCAGATTTACTATTCGGTTTCGCGCGGTATTTTTGAAACTACGGTAGTGGTGAGCAATTCTACGGCCCACATTGTGGAAAAGATTTTTGCCGGGGAAAAACTGATTTTTCAAAAATTCGGTTTGTCTTCCATTACCTTGCGATTGCCCAAAAAACGGGATGAAACTACCGGCTTTTTCTATTATATCCTTAAAAATATAGCACTCGAAAATATCAATATTGAGGAATTGATATCCACTACCAACGAGTTTACCATATTGGTACGTGAAAAAGACATTGATCATGCCTTTTCGATTTTGATGCGTTTAAAGAAATCAAAAATCAGTTAGCCCGGTATCGCATTGCCCGGGGCTAACGGCTAATGATGATTTTTTGGGTATGCATTCCCCCCGGCGCAGGTATTTTTATGAGATACATCCCTGCCGGAAGGGATTTGATCTCCATTTTCCATAGTTTATCCGATACTTTTGAACACCTAACCTGCAATTTTTTCCCCGCAAGGTTATATAGTTCAGGGGCAGCGGTCAGGGGGGCATTCCCTGGTTCAATCCACAATGTTTGTCTTGCGGGTACCGGATATACGGCAAACTTGTTTTTCCCGGTAACGGGGATGCCTGTGGGCTGAAGTACCTTGAATCCATCCGATGAGAGGGTGTCGGAGGATAATCCTGCACGGTTAATGGCCACCACCGAAACATAATATGTTTTTCCTCTTTCGAGGGAAAGGCCTTTACGAATAAAAACAGTGTCTGTTCCGTTATCGGACCAGGAAAGGATGTTGCTGTCGCGGGAAGCGGTGCCTACCGCATAAAAATAGCCCATGATGCCTGAATTGGGATCGGACGAAGGTGTCCAGCGGGCCGAAATTTGGCTGTTGTCTTCGGTGGAATCCATTTCGTTGTTTAACCCATCATAAACGGTGAAGTTGGATGGTTTTGACGTGTCAATATTCACCCATGCCGTGTCCACGGCTGAAAGGTTATGCATAGAGTCCGAAACAATGGAAAATATCCGGCAGGCCGGTTGTCCGGGGGACTGATTTTCATAAGGAGCGTCGCCGCCGGATCCGGTAGAAACCTCTGCCGTGGTTCCTCGCGAACGATACATGGTGATGTCTTTGTATGAAACGCGGGCATTTCCGGTTCGCAGCGAAAGGCTGTTGCCGCTGGTGAGCGGACTCGGGTCAATCCATGTGGAAACGAGGGTGTCATTTTTGAAAACATCTATTTCGCCGGTGGCCACGTGAAAAATGACTTTGGCATCGAACCATTCATTCGGCCCGACGGGACAGGCGTCGCTGGTTTTCAGGTCAATGTGGTTGTTTTCGGATTTGTATATCTGACAGGTATTTTGGTCTACCCTGAAATAGACCATATAGGCATTGTTTCGTTGTGACAGGGTAGGGTTGTCCGACATAAAAACGATACCGGCCCGCCGGTTATCGCCTGCACCGCCGATTTTCATTTTCCAATGATACAAAAAGTCGTATTTCCCGGCATTTTGTGTTACATAAGCGTAAATATTGGTATTTGCATTGTTTTCATCGGATTGGGTTAATATGCCGCTATGCAAATACCAGGTTCCCGTCTGTATATTCCATTGGGGTGACAAGCGGGTAGAAAAATGATCTTTAAAGAAACCGTTTTTTTCGTTGGCTGACCATTGGGTACCATCGAAATATCCTACATGATAATAGCGTTGGGTTACTTTTACGTTATCCTTGTCCGAAAAATGAACCTGAAAGTTTCCGGTTTCCCAGGATTTTACATTAACAGAAGTAACCGGGGGTGTGTCATCGACTTGTCCTTCAATGACCTTATTAAACCGTCGCGGCAAGTAGCGTCCCTGAAAATCGGCTACAGAATAGCTGTTGTACCCTACACGCCAGTCGGTGGAGGAGGCGGCTGCTTCGATAATCAAAAAAGAGCCGTTGTCGTAAACGGTATGAATCAGGCGCACATGGTGGCCGGCATAATTGACCACATCGCCGGGTTTCAGGTCGTTGTACGAAGGGTATTGTGTGGAAATACTGGGAATGGAACGTGTGCTGTATTTGGTGCCGAGGCCCCAGGCGCGGGAAACAAAGCCGGAGCAATCGACCCCCACAGCGCAGGAAGAGCCGGCACCGTTTCCGTGGGTGTCACAGTCGCCTGCCGAAACGCCATTGGCAATGCCCTGGTCGAATTGTTTTATGGTGGAAAATCCGCCCCACATGTAAGGTACGGAAACGTTGTTGCCGACCGTAACCCAGGAAGGAGTTTTCACATGTACCCCGCCGCAATCCCTATCCCATATATTGGCCGGATGGCAATACCATTTGTGCGGAACATAAGGTTCGGCATTTTGCAATATTTTTTGCCTTTTGATCGGTGTGATTTCCACGCTTTTTAAAACCGGCGGGTTGCTTTCCATGGCAGGCAACAGATGGTTGTTGTAAAGGTAATGTTCCCGGTAAAGCGGTTGCGGAAGTTTCAGCTGTGGTATTGATTTTACATTTTCAAGTTGCATTTGATATAAACCGGCTTTTTGGGGAGTGGTTACGAAAACATTCAGCCCGTTTTTTGAAACGGTGATATCGTGTTTGACATATGTGTAGGCCACATCAGGAAGTGTGAGGGCTGAAACGGGGGACAGTTGCCCGTTGTTCCAACGGAATATTTTTATTTCCCGTTTAACTTTCAGGGGAATTTGATTTTCAATGGTCTGTATCTCCACAAACAAAAGGTTGTTTTGCATGCCTATGATACGGAGGGTTCCGAGTGGTTTTTCTACCCGGAAAGATTTTGTGAACAGCGCTTCCCCCTTTCCGCTCAACACAATCCGGTAAGCGTAATTTCCGGTTTTCAGTACTTTACCATACCAATTACCATTCAAAATGAGGCCGTCATGGTTTTCCCAACGCATGGAAGGGGTGTTGAAAGTCCATGTTTTTTGACCGGCCGTAAGCAGATAAACTTTTTGTCCGATTACCTTTATGTTGTTTACAAAGAGGAGAGACGGCGGTAAAGGCCATTGTTTTAAGATGGTTCCGTTATTGTTAAGGGCATACATGTTTTGTGTCCCGGCCACGTAATATTTTCCATTGGAAAAGTTAAAGTCCACCGGTAAAAAAGGAAGGGAAAGTACTTTTTCTTTTGTTCCTGTAGCCGCGTTAAAAATCAGAATGGCATGTTTGCTCTTCGATAAGAAGGCAATACGGTTTTGCCCGGTAAAATGGAATGTTTCCACGCTGTAATTTCCTGAAAATCCGGGCGTGTAAGGCAGTCCGTCCGGGGTGTTCCACCGAAAGGTTTCGACGGGTTGTAAAACGGAAAGGGCCTGCTGAGTCTGTCTTTGCCCATATCCCATGAATACCGGAAAAAGTAGTACTAAAATGGAAATGAATTTTCTCATGGCGGGTTAGATTATTCGAGGTTTGTTAATTTTGGTGTAAAGATGTGAAAAAAATTGTAAAATTGTTAAGAATTGACAGATTTTTTTTGTTATGCTGATAAAATAATGTTTGGCAACCCATCCATTCGTGGCAGAGGAGCTATGCTGTCCGTGTCAGGCAGACTATTGGGATTTTCTCTGCTTTTTGGGTTTTGTTCCACCTGAAAAGCGTGTTGATAATCAGACAGTACCATGAATAAATTCGTGGGCAAAGGTTGCGCCGTTTGCAGCAGGCGGACTTTGTTGCTTTTAGAAAGTGTCGATGGTTTCTTCCAAAGACTGGCCGGTTTCCAGTTCCAGCCGTTTGCGGATGCGGTAACGGTATTTCCGGATGGCTTCCATGGATATGTCCATTGCTGCGGCAATTTGTTGCGAGGACATGTGGGTACGCAGGTAGGCGCAAAACCTGGTTTCGGTTTTTGTCAGATCCGGATGGGCGGCTTTCAATTTTTCAAAAAACTCCGGATATACCGACAGGAACTTTTGCCTGAAGATTTCCCAGTTATCGGTTTTTTGCCGGATGTTTTCCATGATTTGCCGGATTTCTTTTAAATGGGAAATAGAAAAGTTTTCTTGTCCCGACTGCAAAAGGCTGTTTATTTTCTCATTGACGGCTTTGTATATTTCGCTTTCTTTTCCGGCTTTCAGGGCGGTTTCCATAAGGAGACGGTTCTTTATTTCGTTTTCGGCGGGGGGCGGGGTGTTAGCCGGTTTTGTTTCCGGGCGAGGGGTGGGTATGGCACCGGAAACATTCCGGGTTTGGGAAAGATAGGTTTGTTTGATCCGATCGATTTTTGTTTGAAGATTTTCCAATTGGCGTATGAGTTTTCGGTTGTTCCGGTTCATGGGGCTGTTTATTTGGGAGGTTTCTACAAAAATAGGGAATTTTTGTTTTACGGTATGATTTTAAGAGGTGTGTGCCAATTTTCGGGCCCGGAGGCCCGAAACGGTATCCGGGAATTTTCGGACGAGGACATCCGGAACGGTTGTATTTATGGCGCAGGGATAGGAGCCGGCAGCCTGGCGAAGGGGCTGCCGCGCCGGTGTTGGCCGGCGGAGGCTGACGGCAGGAAGCCCCCGCACGGCCTACAGCGGCCGGACAGGGCCGAGACCGCTAAGGCGGATAGCCCGCCCGGCGCCCCAAAATATCCGGTTGTGGCGGAAGGAAGGGCAAATGTTAAAAATCTTTCTCTAAAGGGGTTTTTCTTTACCTTTGTCGCCCTTTTTAAAATAAACTTATGATTCGTAGAATTTGTTATTTGGTTTTGCTGGGTATGCTTTTTGGCGGTTCGGTGGTAGCGCAGCAAAAAATTTTGTTTGATGCTACCAAAGCTGAAACGGCCAGTAATGCCGATTGGGTGATTGATGCCGACCAGTTTAACCTGAGTTATAAAAACGGGACGCCGGTAGCCGGTTCGGGCAGGGAGTCCAATGCACAGCGCTATCCGACACCTTCGCAGAAAAATATTACGGCTTCGACCAAAGGGACGTACTGGACCGGGGGCATTTCGTCGTGGGGTGTGGATATGGTGAAAGAGGGGTTTTCGGTGGAAACGCTGCCGTATAACGGAAAAATCACGTACGGCGATGCTTCGAACCCGCAGGATTTGTCGCACTATGCCGTGTTTGTTGTGGATGAACCCAATATCCGGTTTTCGCAGGCGGAAAAAACGGCCATTTTGCAATTTGTTTATCATGGCGGCGGCCTTTTTATGATTTCGGACCACGACCGATCGGACCGGAATGGCGATGGCATTGATTCGCCTTCGGTTTGGGATGATTTGATGCAAAACAATTCCATGCAAAAAGATCCTTTCGGGATATCGTTTGACTTGTTGAAATTTGACGATAAATCGACCAATGTACGTCCCCAGGCGGGGAATCCGGTTTTGGACGGGCCTTTGGGAAAGGTGACGGCTATGTGGTTTTTTGCCGGAACATCGATGACGCTGCATCCTGCAGACAATAACCATGTGGAAGGTTTGATTTACCGGAGCGGTTCTTCATTGGGAAACAGAAATGTTATGTTTGCGATTTCGACTTTCGGCAAGGGAAGGGTGGCGGCCATGGGCGACAGCTCTCCGGCCGATGACGGTACGGGCGACCGGAACGACCATTTGTATGACGGCTGGATAAAAGATGCCAATGGGAACCATCGCAAATTGATTGTGAATGCCACCATATGGCTGGCCGGTGGGCTGACGGATGTCCATGAAACAATGAATAAAAAAAAAGCGAAGGTTTCGTTTTTGAAAAACGGCAGGGGAGGCGCTTTTCAAATTTCGCAATTGCCCGGCGGCGAAAAAGCCCAATTGTTTGTTTATGACCTTTCGGGGAAGCAGGTGGCTTATTTTCCGGCTGTGCGCACGGGAAACCGCTATTTTTTCACCCTTCCGGGTTCCGGTATTTTTATTTACCGGCTGGCGGGAAACGGTTTCGTGCAAAACGGGAAATTCAGGTATTAACAGCCTGTGCCTGTAAACGCGTTACCGGGTAATTTCCTGTACGGCCTTTGATTGTTCAATGGGGGCTGTTTTTAAGTGGGTGATGGTTATTTGCTTGCGTATAACTCCCAATTTATTCCCATCTTTGTAAAAAAAGAAAGATGTTTGATTTTCGTCTGCGGGTTTTTTATGTGACGGCCAAGCAGTTGAGTTTTTCGCGGGCAGCCGAGGCGTTGTTTATTTCACAACCGGCGGTGAGCAAACATATTCGTGCCCTTGAGTCGCATTTTAAGGTGAAACTTTTTGTGCGGCAGGGGAGTAAGGTGAGCCTGACCGCCGATGGAAAAGTGTTGCTCCGGCATACCGAAGAGATTTTTGCCCTGTACCGGAAAATGCAATTCGAAATGGCCCGGCGTGCCCACGAGCACAGCGGCCATTTGCATCTCGGGGCCAGTACCACCATTGCCCAATATGTTTTACCGGAAATTCTTGCCGGTTTTCATCAGCGTTTTCCGGAAGTTAAAGTGAGCCTTGTTAATGGTAATACGCAACAAATCGAGTCGGCCCTTGTGCAAAAGGAGATTGAACTGGGCGTGATTGAAGGGTATGCCAGAAAACCGGAAATGAAATATACCCCTTTTATGGAGGATGAAATTGTGCTGGTGACGCGCACCGGCAATGTGCCGGCCAAAGGATTCCAAATGGATTTTGAACAGTTAAAAACCGTTCCGTTGGCCATTCGTGAATTTGGTTCCGGGACATTGCAGGTGATTCAACATTACCTTAAAAAACAAAAACTTTCGCTCACCGATCTCAACATCGACTTGCAATTGGGAAGTACCGAAGGAATCAAAACCTATTTGATGAAAACCCGCACTTTTGCTTTTCTTTCGGTCCACAGTGTTGCAGCGGAAATCCGGCGCGGAGACCTTACCGTGATGGCCTTGCCCGGTATGCCTGTCCGGCGTTTTTTCCATTTTATTTCGTTACACGGTACCGAGGATCCATTGGCCGATATGTTTACGGAGTATGTGGTCAGGCAAAATATTTCGGGAGCCTGAATCCGGAAGTGTCTCCGGTTAATATAACAAATAGTTATAAATGATAATTATTTTTCCTGACCCTGTTCGGGAAAAAGCATTTACTTTTGCGGTATGATTTTTAAAGCGTCCGAAGATTTCGTACATTGTAAATCAAATGTATATCTACTTACTCAGGTTCGGTATTCTGGTTTAACCTGCGAGGGTATGATTGGCATGGCGCAGGGAGGATTTCAACGGGGAATGCATTTTATTTTAACAAAACAATTATAAGTTATGGTTATCGGAATTTTATTTTTGGGGTTTTTATTTGGCGCTTTGCTTGTTTTTGCCGGTTTGAACCGGTTTGATGTGATCAGCGGTAATGCGGTATTAAAAGATCTGACCGTTGCCAAAACCATTTTGATGGTTATAGGATTGGGCGCCTTGTTACTCAATGTGGAGATTGCCTTTGGACTGGCTTCTTATCATGTGAAACCGTTTTTATTGGGGGGCGTTGTGTTGGGCGGATTGATTTTCGGCACCGGTATGGCCATTTTGGGTTATTGCCCCGGTACCCTTGCGGTATCGTTGGGCGAAGGTTCGGTGGATGCGCTGGCCGGTATTTTCGGCGGGCTTGCCGGCGGTTGGGTTTTTACGGTGGTAAAACCTTCCATAAATGGCGTTCTGGGGCCTGATTTGGGAAAGATTTCTCTTTTTACTTTCACAGGGCACCGGCCGGTGGTTTTCTTTATCCTTTTGTTGTTGTTTGCGGCAGTTGTCATTTTTGCGGCTTTTGTGTTACACCGTTACGAAAAAAGGAAAGGACGCCCGGGTTTGAATAACCGGTGGTTACTCAGCGGTATCGGACTGGCGGTATTGAACAGTATCATTTTTCTGAAAGCGGTATCCAACCGGCCCATAGGGGCATCTACTTCTTATCCTTATGTGGCGGATCAGGTGACCGGGTTTACCCACAACGCCTATTTTACCAAGATTTCTGTTCCGGGTCACTGGGAATTATGGTTTCTTGCCGGCGCTTTTTTGGCCGGGTTGGCCTTTGCCTTGCTGCGGGGATCGTTTCAACTGACCATAGTACATAAACGATGGGCGGAAACCAAAGGACTCTCGTCCGGAAAACGTCTGGTATGGGCTTTTGCAGGTGGTTTTATCCTGCTCTTCGGTGCCCGTATGGCTGGCGGATGTACCAGCGGGCATATTTTGTCGGGCGGTATGCAGGTGGCGGTGAGCAGCCTTGTTTTCGGTATTTTTGTTTTTGCTGCTTTTATCGTTACCGGCAAACTTTTTTATAGAAAACCTTCCTGATGCGGACAAGTTGAAAACAAAACAGACTGTCCCTATATCAATTTTCTTTTGAATGCAAAACATGAAAGAGCTTAGGGTATTCGGAGGGCCTTGCTTTGTAAAATTTTTATCGAAAAACGAATGAAATTTTAAGTAATGAATAACGAAAGAGAATAATGGAAACGGAGCAATTGGAAGTGGATGTGCCCACAGCGAGGAAATTGTTGCAGGAAGGAGCAATTCTTTTGGATATCCGGGAATGGGAAGAGGTGGAAATGATGACTTTTGATGTGGAAGAAATGATTTGGCTGCCCCAGAGTTTGTTATCAGAACAATACAGTGGTATTCCTGTGGATAAGACGGTTATTTTGGGATGTCATTCCGGCAGAAGGAGTTTGGAAGCCACTCTTTTTTTAAAAAACAGGGGTTTTCAGACAGTTTATAGCCTGCAAGGGGGCATTAGCGACTGGATGTCATTTGATTATCCGGTGAAATGGGACAATAACATTGAGGAAGACGTCTTACATTTGCACGGTATGGATGAAGTAACGGAAAACGAATAAAAAGAAACGGGAAATGGATTTTATACAATATTTTTATGCTTTGTTGAGCGGCTTTTTATCGGGGGGCGCGCTGGGTATGACCGGTGGCGGCGGCTCGATACTTGCGGTGCCCATGCTGGTTTATGTGGTGGGCGAAAATGTCCATCTGGCCATAGGTACTTCCCTGATTGCCGTGGGCGTTACTTCGCTCATTTCTTCGGTGAGTTATATGAAGCAGTCGCTGGTGAAGTTTAAAATTGCTTTGTTGATGGCTTCGCCGGGCATTGTCAGCACTTACCTCGGGGCCTGGCTTAACAAAGGGATCAAAGGGCCGGTTTTATTGCTGGTTTTTGCCTTGCTGATGATTTATATCGGCTATTTGATGTTTCGCCGCAAAAAAGAAACAGTACCTTCGGCATCCGGAGAACAGGTCCGGTACGGAAGAATTTTGTTGCTGGGTTTTATTACGGGGCTTGCCAGCGGTTTTTTCGGTATTGGCGGCGGCTTTTTGCTGGTGCCCGCCCTTTACCTGGGCGCCCGGTTAAGCATGAAAGAGTCGGTGGCTACTTCGTTGTTTATCATTTTTCTGTTTGGCGTTTTCGGCCTGGTGAGTTATGAAGTGCAGGGCAGGCATATCGACTTGGTAATCAGTACGGTATTTGTTGTTGGCGGCGCTGTGGGAGGTGTTCTCGGCGCTTTGATTGCCAAACGGACCGATCAAAACAAGTTACGAAAAATATTTTCCGTGTTTATCATCCTGATTGGTCTGGCAATGTTTATCGAAAACCTGATAAAAGTGTTGTGACCGGCGGCTATGCCGTATTTTCCCGGCAAAGAATCTGTTGTTGTGTGTGTTTACCGTATCCCGTTACTTCAACCGATTACCGGATGTGGTACTCTTTAATTTTACGGTAAAGGGTCCGTTCGGAGATACCCAATTCCTTCGCGGCGTCTTTTCGTTTCCCGTTGTGTTTCTCCAAAGCCTTGCGGATCATTTCCTTTTCCTTGTCTTGTAACGAAAGCGATTCTTCAATGATTTCGGGCGAATGGAATTTTTCCTCGTCCGGCACGTGTTCACGGGGATGTACAATTTTTACCTCTTCTTCCGCCGGGGCAAATCCCAATCCGCTATCATCGGCTACATGTTTTACCAGCAAGGCTTTGGTTTTTGCCAGAGCCACATCATCCGGATTTTTTTCCAGGATATCGATGACGATTTTTTTCAGTTCGGTGATGTCTTTTTTCATATCGAAAAGGACTTTGTACAGCAGATCCCTTTCGGAAAAGTGCTCTTCGTTGTTTTGCTGATAAAGTACAGGCAGGGCAGGCCGGGAGGTGTCCGGAAGATATAACCGCAGCGTGTCGGCAGTTATTATTTTTTCCTTTTCAATAATCGAAATTTGTTCCGTAATGTTTTTTAGCTGGCGGATGTTTCCCGGCCAGTAGTAATTCTTTAAAACTTCCACCGCTTCTTCCGTCAGGCGCAAGGGCGGCATGTGGTATTTTTCAGCAAAGTCGGCGGCAAACTTCCTGAAAAGCAAGTGTATGTCTTCTTTGCGTTCGCGCAAGGGCGGAATATAAATGGGAACGGTATTTAAACGGTAATACAAATCCTGTCTGAATTTGCCTTTTTCAATGGCTTCCGGAATGTTGACATTGGTAGCTGCCACAACGCGTACATCGGTTTTAATGACTTTGGAGGAACCGACTTTCATAAACTCGCCCACTTCAAGAACACGTAACAGCCGTACCTGGGTAGATAAGGGAAGCTCCGCTACCTCATCCAAAAAAATGGTGCCGTGGTTGGCTACTTCAAAATATCCTTTGCGGGCCTCGTGCGCTCCGGTAAACGATCCTTTTTCGTGTCCGAAAAGCTCCGAGTCTATGGTGCCTTCCGGAATGGCACCGCAGTTTACGGGAATATAATTTCCATGTTTTCGCGCACTGAGGTAATGGATGATCTGTGGAAAGACTTCTTTTCCCGTACCGCTTTCACCGGTAATCAGCACAGTAAGGTCGGTGGTGGCCACCTGCATGGCAATGTCGATGGCCCGGTTCAGCAAAGGAGAGTTTCCAATGATCCCAAATCGTTGTTTTATACTTTGAATATCCATAGTAAGGTTGTTTCGTTTGTTACCGGTTGGTTATCGCAGGGTAGCGCCCAGCTCTCTTTCAAATGTTTGTTGTAGCCGGCGCATGACCTTGTCAATCACTTTATCTGTCAATGTTTTGTTTTCGTCCTGCAAAACAAACGACAAGGCGTACGATTTTTTTCCTTCCGGCACTTTGTCGCCTTCGTAAACATCAAAAATACCCACCGATTTCAACAGTTTTTTCTCGGTACGGAAAGCCAGGTTTTTGAGTGCTTCAAAACGAATGTCTTTGTCTAAAACCAGGGCGAGGTCGCGTCTTACCGCGGGATATTTAGGCACGGGAACATATTGCACTTCGTGGCGCGGGATGAGCCGCACCATTTCGTCCCAACATAGGTCTACCACATAAACTTCGTTTTTTACACCGGTGAGTTTCAGCAGTTCATTATGTATTGCACCGGTTTGTGCCACTGTTTTTTCTCCTTTCCTGAATTCCAAACCATAATCAAATCCGGCACCCCGGATATCTTCCACCTGCAGTTGATTTTCGTCAATCCCCAGTTTTTCCAGCAGGGATGTCAGCAATCCTTTCACAAAAAAGAAATCCACTTTGTTGTTGCGGGTGTTCCAGTTTTCGGGTTCTAACCTTCCGGTAACCCATAGGGTCAGGTGTTTCTCTTCGTGGTAGTTTTTGACGCCGCGGCTTTTTTCGTATCCGTCCTTTTTCCGGTAAATTTTACCGAACTCAAAAAGTTTGAGGTCGTTGATTTTCCGGTTTTGGTTGTAAGCCACCGCTTCCAGTCCGCCAAAAAGCAGGCTTTGCCGCAGGATATCCAAATCTTTGCTCAGCGGATTGAGCAGTGCCACATTGTATTTCTCATCAAAAAAGCGGCTTTGGGTCATGTATTCCGATTTGGTGAGCGAGTTGTTCATGATTTCAGAAAACCCCTGGCCGGCCAGATAATCCGAAATTTCATTTTGCAGCTTTTCCAGGTCGGGTTTTTGCCGCAGGCTTACCGATGAATGGATTTTGTCTTCAAATTTTACGTTGTTGTACCCGTAAATACGCAGGATTTCTTCAATCACATCCACCTCGCGCAGTACGTCTGTCTTAAAGGTTGGGATACGCAACTGCAGCCCTTCGGCATTTTCTTCCACGATTTCCATTTCCAGATCCCGCACGATTTCTTTGATGATGTTCCGGTCGATCACGTTTCCGATGAGCCGGTCCACACGCGCGTATGAAACATCAATGGTCCATTTTTCCACCGGATGGGGATACACATCTTTGATGTCCGAGGAGATGGTACCGCCGGCAAGTTCTTTGATCAAAAGTGCGGCCCGTTTTAGTGCATACAGTGTGATGTTCGGATCGGCCCCGCGCTCAAACCGGAAGCTGGCATCCGTTTGCAAAACATGCCGTTTGGAGGTTTTACGGATATGTTTCGGATCAAAGTAGGCGCTTTCGAGAAAAACGGAAGTGGTTTTTTCGGTGACTCCCGATGCTGCCCCGCCAAAAACGCCGGCAATACACATGCCTTCTTCTTCGTTGCAAATCATAAGGTCATCCACATGCAGTTTCCGTTCCACTTCATCCAGTGTAACAAAAGGCGTTTGATCGGGCATCTTTTGTACCACCACCTTTCGGCCTTTGATTTTATCGGCATCAAAAGCATGCAACGGATGCCCCGTTTCGTGTAAAACAAAATTGGTGATGTCCACCACGTTGTTGATGGGACGCACGCCGATGCTTTCTAACCTCAATTTCAACCAGTCGGGTGATTCCTTGACGGTAATATCTTTCAGCGTGATGCCCGAATAGCGCGGACAGGCGTCTGTATCTTTCACAATGACTTCTATGTCAAGGTCCTGATTGTCCACTTGAAAGGCGGAAACATCCGGAAGTTTCAGGCGGTATTTCCGTGTGTTAAAATAACGGTTTAGCCCGGCCACCAGGTCGCGTGCCGATCCAATGTGCGAAGCGGCATCTCCGCGGTTGGGTGTCAGCCCGATTTCATAAACATAATCTTTTTGAATATCAAAATACTGCGCCGCCGGCGTGCCGGGAGTAACCTCTTCGGGCAACACCATAATACCGTCGTGCGATGTGCCCAGTCCCAGCTCATCTTCGGCACATATCATTCCTTCCGATACTTCGCCCCTGATCTTGGCTTTTTTGATTTTGAAAGCTTCCTCACCATCGTACAGCGTAGTCCCCACGGTGGCTACCACCACTTTCTGGCCTTTTGCCACGTTGGGTGCCCCACAGACAATGGGCAATACTTTGTCGCCCACATTCACAGTGGTTACACTCAATTTGTCGGCATTGGGATGCTTTTCACACGTCATTACTTCCCCAATCACACATCCTTCCAGTCCGCCTTTTACCGACTGGAACTCTTCAAAACCTTCCACTTCCAGTCCGATATCCGTCAGGATAGCAGACAATTCCACAGGATCCACATCCAGATCAATGTATTCCTTCAGCCAATTATACGATAATTTCATTTGCGCTTTTTTTATGTCCGGGATGCTGTTTCCATGGGCCCGGTAAAATATTTAAATTAATGTTAATCAGTTGTTTATTGTGCTTTCAGCAAAGCTTTTTGCACAGTGGACAAAGGTAAGAAAAAAATGTGACCTGTCATTTCGTCAGGAAGATGCTTTTGCCGGATATGCGTATTTGTTTTATTTGGGCGGCCGGGCGGCAGCTACGCTATAGTCCCGTCAGCCGGCGCCTTGTTGCGCAACGGCCTTGCAGGAGCTTCCTGCGGTCGCTCTGCCCGGCCTGCTTCACAGAGGTGCCGGCTGCCGTGAGCTGCCGCTTCGCTTCCCGAAGGGACTCCTGCGGAGGCCTGCCGCAGAGTTGCAGTTCCATATACCCATCAGAGGAGGAAAAACCGGCTATTTTTCAGGTAATAAAACTTTAATTCCTTTCGCACTGAATACGTTGTGTCCGTTTTGGCAGGCGAGGTGCATGGCCTGTTGGTTTTGCATGATTTTTCCACCCCATACATTAAAATCGTAAATGTTCGGGTCTTTAAACCATTCGTTTACATCCATGTTCAGAAACAACTGAACGGTTTGCCCGGCACTGATGGAAAACGAAGATTGCGGTAATTTCACTTCAAAATAATTTTGAACAAAACCCGTAATATTTCCCTGGTCATCATACAATTGGCCAATGCCGAGGTGAAAGTTAAAGGGTCGGACAACATAGGCGGTATCGCGCCACTTGCCGTTCAGTTTCATGTAATGGTATCCGCCGCCAAGGTACTGTGGCCAAAACATGTCCGATTCGGGCGGGTTCCGGAACCGCAGCGAAACATTGTCTTTTTTGTTTAAACCGAACGTAAACGAAATGGCACTGTATTCGCCGGGGGGGATGCTGTCGGGCAGTTGCCATTGCCAGGTGCCGGGAATCCCTGTATCTACATAATGAATGTTTTGGTTTTGATCGTTGTTGTCAAACAAAAGGCTGTCGCCATTGGCTTTGTGCAAACAAATGTTGGAAATGAAATACTGGATTTCGGTCACCATATACGGGTTTCCCGCTGCATTAACATATTTCATGGTATCGAGTTCCAGCGGCGCTTGCCCCACACTGTGCTGAAAAACAATCACCATTTTACCCGGCTGTTCCGGCTGTGGCGATTTGCTGCAACCTGCAATAAAAAGGAGGAATGCCGCTATGGCAAGAAGCGAAAAAGTAACTTTTAATTTCATGGTCAACCAATTTATCGATGTTCAAATACTTTGTTTGCATTTGGAAGTGGGCAGGGACTTCGGCCTGTTATACAAAATCCCATCCCGGCAAGATGAGCTGAAACAAAGTACAACAAAAGTATAAAAGTTCATTGAATATGTTCTGAAGGGAAGGATGAATTATTTTCCAAAGGGGAAAATAAATTTTTCAAAAAAAAATTTGCAGTTTAAAAATTAAATCTATCTTTGCCGGACAAAGTGAAGAAAATGAATCGGAATACAAGGCATCATCATCATTTGCATCTCCTACTCAGGTGAGCGGATGATATTGTGTCTTGAAAAATAAAATATCTAACCCATCTGAGTAAATCGGATGGGTTTTTTTTATCCCTGTACCGGTTTACTCAGATCTAAAAACAGAAAAAGAAATGAGTAAATTAAAAATGGCTGTTCAAAAATCGGGCCGCCTCAACGAAGGTTCCCTTCAATTGTTAAAAGACTGCGGTATTGTCATCGATAACGGAAAAGACCAGTTAAAAGCACCATCGCGCAATTTTCCGTTGGAAATTTTATTTCTGCGCAATGCCGACATCCCACAGTATCTCGAAGATGGGGTGGCCGATGTGGCCATCATTGGCGAAAACGTACTCATTGAAAAGCCCAAGCAAGTGGAAGTAGTTCAAAAACTGGGGTTTTCGCGTTGCAGGCTGTCGTTGGCAGTCCCTAAAAATGCCGATTATACGGGGACTTCCTATTTTCAGGGAAAACGTATTGCCACTTCGTATCCTTATACACTGAAAAAATATCTTGATGAAAAAGGGGTGGAGGCCGAGATTCACGAAATATCGGGTTCGGTGGAAATTGCTCCCAATATTGGGTTGGCCGACGGTATTTGTGATATTGTCAGTTCGGGAAGTACCCTCTTTAAAAACGGTTTGAAAGAGGTGGAAACCCTCTTGAAATCGGAAGCGGTGCTGGCCAAATCGCAACAAATCGATGCGGAAACGAATGCTATTCTTGAAAAACTGATGTTCCGTATTCGTGCCGTACTCGAAGCAAAAAACACACGCTACATTTTAATGAATGTGCCCAACGAAAAAATTGAGGAAGTATCCGGCTTGTTGCCGGTACTCAAAAGCCCGACCATTATGCCTTTAAAACAAAAGGGATGGAGTTCGTTGCATACGGTGATCAAAGAAGATACTTTTTGGGAAGTCATTGACAAGCTGAAAGCTGCCGGAGCTGAAGGGATTCTCACCATCCCCATTGGAAAAGTTGTACTTTAAAACCGCACGCAGATGAACATATACAAAAACATAAAAAAATCGGAATGGCCGGCCTTGTGTCGAAGGCCCCAGCTTGACACGGCACCACTCGGGGAGATGGTCAACCGGGTTTTTCAAAAAGTAAAAACCGAAGGTGATAAAGCCGTTAAAGCTTATACCCGGCAGTTTGACCGTGTGTCGCTTTCATCGCTCGTGGTGAGTGATGCGGAATGGAAAGCCGGGAGCGCCCAAGTTTCCGGTACGTTGCAACAGGCTGTTTTGCGAGCCCAAAAGAACATCGAAACCTTTCACAAAGCCCAACGACAGGAAGGGTTTTCGGTGGAAACGGAAAAAGGAATTTCTTGCTGGCAAAAGGTGGTCCCGGTAGAAAAAGTGGGGATTTATATTCCCGGTGGTACGGCACCCTTGTTTTCTACGGTGCTCATGCTGGCCGTTCCTGCAAAAATTGCCGGCTGTGAAGAAGTGGTTCTTGCCACACCGCCCAATGCCGAAGGTAAAATAGACCCTGCCATTCTTTTTGCTGCTGCTGTCACCGGGGTCAGTAAGGTGATAAAAGCCGGCGGGATTCAGGCCATTGCCGCCCTGACTTACGGAACGCAAACCATTCCGCAAGTGGATAAGATCTTTGGCCCGGGAAATCAGTATGTGGCGGCAGCCAAACAAAAAGCACAATCGGAAGGCGTGGCCATTGACCTTCCGGCCGGTCCGTCCGAACTGCTGGTTGTTGCCGATGAGTCGGCTAACCCGGCTTTTGTGGCTTCCGACCTTTTGTCGCAGGCAGAGCACGGTCCTGACAGCCAGGTGGTGTGTGTTTCCGATTCGTTGGCGTTTTTAGAAGCCGTCAATGAGGAAATAGAGAAGCAACTCTCTCGGCTTCCCCGGCAGGAAACGGCCCGTGAGGCCTTGACCCATGCCCGTTTTCTTTTTTCGGCCGACAGGGAAGAAACCATTGGTTTTGTCAATGCCTATGCCCCCGAACATCTCATTATTGTGTCAAAGGAAGAAGATTTTTATCTCAGAAATCTGAAAAATGCCGGTTCCGTTTTTCTCGGGAGCTTTTCGCCCGAAAGTGCCGGTGATTACATTTCGGGAACCAACCACACACTGCCCACCGGTGGCTTTGCCCGTAGCTTCGGTAGCCTCGGCCTGGACGATTTTATGAAAAAAATCAGCTTTCAGCGCATTTCGCCGCAAGGTATGGAGCGTATTGCTTCTGACATTGATGTGATGGCCCGTGCCGAAGGACTGCAGGCCCATGCCCGTGCCGCTACCCTTCGAGCTGAAATATTGAAAAAAAACAGGAAATCATGATTCAATCTTCCGATATTCAGCAACTTGTGCGAAAAAACGTGGCTGCTATGCAACCTTATTCGTCTGCCCGTGACGAATATTCAGGAGAGGCCAAAGTTTGGCTTGATGCCAACGAAAACCCGTATCCATCGGGTTATAACCGTTATCCTGATCCGTGGCAAAGGGCCCTGAAAAAACAGGTGGCTCGGATAAAAAAAGTGCCGGCAGACAACCTGTTTATTGGTAACGGCAGCGATGAAGTACTGGATTTGCTATTCAGGGCATTTTGCGAACCGCGACTGGATAATGTGGTGACCGTTCGTCCTACTTACGGAATGTATAGCGTGTTGGCACAAGTCAACGATGTGCAATGCCGTGAGGCTGACCTCGATTCTGATTTTTCATTACTTCCCGAAAATGTCTTAAACCTCACCGATAAGAATACCCGGCTGATTTTACTTTGTTCGCCCAACAATCCTACGGGAAATAGTTTTGCGCCGGAAGCCATCGAATCCATTTTAAAAGAGACCCGGGCCTTGGTGGTGGTGGATGAGGCTTATGCCGATTTTTCGGAGAAGCCGGGGTTCCTTGAAAAACTTTCCGAATACCCGGGGTTGGTGGTGGTGCAAACCCTGTCAAAAGCTTGGGGAATGGCGGCACTGCGGCTGGGACTCGGTTTTGCCCATGCGGAGGTTATCGGAGTGCTTAACCGCATCAAACCGCCGTATAACGTCAATCTTGCCAGTCAGCAAGAGGCGTTGAAAAGGTTGAAAAATCCGGAAAAAACCAAGGAACAGATACGGGTTATCCTGAAGGAAAAAAAGAAATTACAGCAGGCTTTGGCTGCATTGCCCGGTGTGCACCGGATTTTCCCGTCCGATGCCAACTTTCTGCTGTTGGAAGTGGAGGGTGCTTCACGCATCTACCAAGCCCTGATTCGCCAGGGAATTGTGGTGCGCAACCGTTCGGGTATGCTGCATTGTAATTCGTGTTTGCGGATATCTGTCGGTACCCCCGAAGAAAATGAAAAACTATTGCAACAATGGAAAAAGCTGGTCTTATGAAAAAAGTACTTTTTATTGACCGGGATGGCACATTGGTTATTGAGCCGCCCGAAGATTATCAGGTGGACAGTCTCGAAAAACTGACATTTTATCCCGGTGTTTTTCGTTACCTTTCGCAAATTGCCGAACTCGGTTTCGAACTGGTGATGGTCAGTAACCAGGATGGGTTGGGTACCTCTTCTTTTCCCGAAAATGATTTTCTTCCCGTCCAGGAAAAAATCATTCAAGCCTTCCAAAACGAAGGGGTTGTTTTTTCGGATATTCTGATAGACAGGAGTTTCCCGGAAGACAACGCGCCGACGCGCAAACCACGTACCGGCTTGTTAAAAAAATATATGGCCGGCGGTTACGACCTTAAAAATTCATTTGTCATCGGCGACCGGTTAACCGATATGGAACTGGCACAAAACCTGGGTTGTAAAGGAATTTTGTTGCGTGCACCCGAAGAACCTTCTTTTGATGCCGCCACTCAGGTTTTGCAGACCCCTTCCTGGAAAGATATTTACCGGTTTTTGCTGTTGAAGGATCGTTCTGTCAGCATCAGCCGCCATACGCGCGAAACACAAATATCGTTGACACTTAATTTGGATGGAAGCGGAAAGGCGGATATCCGGACGGGTATCGGCTTTTTCGATCACATGCTCGAACAGATCGGTCGCCACGGATCGATTGATTTGCAGCTGAATGTGCAGGGCGATCTCGAGGTGGATGAACATCACACCATTGAAGATACGGCGCTCGTGCTCGGAAAAGCATTCAAACAGGCGTTGGGCGATAAAAAAGGCATTGGGCGCTACGGCTTTTATGTACCTATGGATGACAGCCTGGCACAGGTGGTGCTCGATTTCGGCGGTAGAAGCTGGCTGGTTTGGGAAGCCGAATTTAAACGTGAAATGGTGGGGAAAATGCCCACGGAAATGTTTTTTCACTTTTTTAAATCGTTTGCCGATGCGGCAGGATGCAATTTGAACATAAAGGCAACGGGAAGTAATGAGCATCATAAGATCGAAGCCATTTTTAAAGCGTTTGCCCGTGCGCTGAAAATGGCTGTCCGGCGGGATAGCTCCAATATGAGTCTTCCTTCCACGAAAGGAACCTTGTGAGGAAATCAGTAGTTAAAATTTAGACATCATAAACCAGTGAAAAACAAAATTGCAATTATCGATTATGGAGCAGGCAATGTACGTTCGGTACAATTTGCTTTGGAACGGCTTGGATTTGAGGGGAAGTTAACAGCTGATCCGGAAGAAATCCGGTCTGCCGGCAAGGTGATTTTTCCCGGCGTGGGAGAGGCTTCTTCGGCTATGGCAGCCTTGCGGAAATATGGCTTGGATGCACTGATTCCGCAACTGACCTGTCCGGTGCTCGGCATTTGCCTCGGGCTGCAGCTCATGTGCCGTTTTTCCGACGAAGGAAATACGGCCTGCATGGGGATCTTTCCGGTGGATGTGGTGGCTTTTCCCCGCGGGTTAAAGGTGCCGCAGGTGGGCTGGAACCAACTGACAGCTCTTAAAGGACACCTGTTTAACGGGGTGGCAGAAGGAGCTTATGCTTATTTTGTCCACAGCTTTTATGCGCCGGTAAATCCCTGGACAGTGGCCGAGAGCCAATACGGTACTTCTTTTTCGGCGGCCATGGCCAAAAATAATTTTTATGCCTGCCAGTTCCACCCTGAAAAAAGCGGGGGAACCGGTGAACAGATCCTGAAAAACTTTTTAGTACTATGAGAATTATTCCTGCCATTGATATTATGGAGGGTCGTTGTGTGCGGTTGGTGCAAGGCGATTTTCAACAAAAAAAAGTGTATGACCGTGATCCGGTGGAGTATGCCCTTCGTCTGCAAGAGGCGGGGGTGCGCTCTCTGCACCTTGTGGATCTGGATGGCGCCCGTGCGGGTCATCCGGTGAACCTTTCCGTTCTGGAAAATATTTGTAAAAAAACCCGCCTGAAAGTGGATTTTGGTGGCGGGGTAAAAGATGGCGATGGCGTTCAGCAGGTATTGGATAAAGGTGCCACACAGGTGACGGCCGGCAGTATGGCCGTCAGGGATCCGGATACCGTTTTGTTGTGGCTGGAACGGTTTGGCCCGGAAAAAATCATTCTCGGAGCTGATGTAAAAAATGAACAGGTGTATATTGACGGATGGAAAACACGAACGCAATGGAACTTGTTTGATTTCCTGGATTTCTATACCTGGAAAGGTATACAGTATGTGGTATGTACCGACATTGCCCGTGACGGATTGCTGCAGGGAAGTGCCGTGGCGTTGTACCGGAAAATTTTGAAAAGATTCCCCGGAATGAAATTGATTGCCAGCGGTGGCATACACCAAACGGATGATCTTGACCGGCTCATTCGTGCCGGTGTGGAAGGCGCCATTGTGGGCAAAGCTTTATTGGAAAATAAAATCACGTTGAAACAATTGAAAAATTATGTTGGCTAAACGTATTATCCCGTGTTTGGATATCAAAGACGGCAGGACGGTAAAAGGAACAAATTTTGTTCAACTGAGGGATGCCGGTGATCCGGTGGAATTGGCCCGTCTTTACTCGGAAGAAGGAGCCGATGAGCTGGTTTTTCTTGACATTACGGCTACTTCCGACAAGCGGAAAACGTTGGTGGCGTTGGTGGAAAAAATTGCCCGCGAGATCAATATTCCGTTTACCGTAGGCGGAGGAATAAGCCATGCCGAAGATGTGAAAAACCTGTTGCGTGCCGGAGCCGATAAAGTTTCGATTAACTCTGCTGCCGTTTATCATCCCGGACTGTTGGAAGACCTGGCCGGTAAATTCGGAAGACAGTGCATTGTCCTGGCCATTGATGCCAACCGGGTGGGAAACCAATGGAAAGTGTTTACGCACGGCGGTAGAAAAGAAACCGATTGGGAACTTTTTTCGTGGGCTCAAAAGGGGGAAGCGCTGGGGGCGGGTGAAATCCTTTTTACCGCCATGACACGCGACGGTACCAAAGAAGGGTTCGACATTGAAGCCAACAAAAAACTCTCGGCGCTGTTGCACATTCCGGTTATTGCCTCGGGCGGCGCCGGAACCATGCAGCATTTTACCGAAGTGTTTCAACGGGCAGAGGTGGATGCTGCGTTGGCTGCCAGTGTTTTCCACTACGGTGAAATCAAAATAAAATCATTAAAACAAAAATTAAAAAGAGATGGAATCAGTATTCGAATGGAATGACCGGAAAATAAAGGTGGATTTTGAAAAGCAAAACGGCCTGGCGCCTGCCGTGGTGCAGGATGCCCAAACCAAAAACGTACTCATGCTCGGCTATATGAATGCCGAGGCTTTGCAAAAAACGCTGCAATCGGGTTTGGTGACCTTCTTCAGCCGGAGCCGGCAGGCTTTGTGGACCAAGGGGGAAACCAGTGGGAATTTTTTGCACTTGCAGGATATCCAATCCGATTGCGACAACGATACCCTGTTGGTACAGGCCCTTCCCGATGGACCAGTGTGTCACCTCGGTACCGATACGTGCTGGGGGGAAGAAAACCGTTTGCAATGTGGTTTTTTAACGGAACTTGAGGCTGTGATTGCCGACCGGAAGAAAAATCCTACGGAACAGTCTTATACCGCCTCATTATTCCGGAAAGGCATTAACAAAATTGCACAGAAAGTGGGTGAAGAAGCCGTGGAAGTGATCATCGAAGCCAAAGATCAAAATGATGACCTCTTTTTGAATGAGTCGGCCGACTTGGTTTTTCATTTCCTTGTGCTGTTACAGGCCAAAGGTTACCGTTTTGCCGATGTGCTGGAAATTTTGCGGGAAAGACACCGGTAGTTGGCCCTGTGAAGTTTCTCCACCGTCATCCCCGTCACTTTTTTAGGGCGGTGATTTTTACCAGGTTAGGTACCACATCATAACATCCGCCGGCGGGTTTTTCGTATTTTATGAAAAGTGTGACCGGGAATTTTGTTTTGTTGTTGAGGTACGGATTTTTTACAATAAAGTTGTTTAAAGTTCGCCTAAAAATATTGTTTTTAATTTATTATCAATCAGCAAATAAATACCGAATATTCCCCTTCTTGAAGGGGTGTAGGG
>CAYYRE010000009.1:0-19424 GCA_964473895.1 uncultured Lentimicrobiaceae bacterium
ATTATCAAATTCCCCTCCTCGGAGGGGGCAGGGGTGGGTTTATAATCATTCTTCTGCCTGCCCGACTAACTGGTCAGGCGGGCCTGCCTGGCTAACGCAGTCAGATAGGTGTGCCGGTTTGCCGACATGGTTGTTTCATGTATTTATGATTTTATATTTGTTTGATACTTAACTAAATATACTTTTGTTGCGAAACACTAAGAAAGGTAAAATTTCATGTTCATGCTCTGTGGCAATAATTCTGTGTGCTTAGTGTTTGTTGTCAGTTTCATCTTCGGGGTTTCCTTGTTTTGGCAAGGATATTTCAACCTCCAGTAAAAATCGACCTTTAGGCAACAGCTTTTTTAATTTCTACTTCAACACTTAATTCTTTTAGCAGTTTTAAGTGTCGGTTAATTCTCTTTTCTTTATGGCCTTCTGTAACGCAATGTCCTGCTTCCCATATTGGACTTCCGTTACAAGACCATATCACGCATATGAATCCTCCTGCAGTAAAAAGAACACAGAAAATTATTTGCTGTGTTTCTACCGGATGGTCATAACATAAGGCAGGCGAGCCTGTACGCCTTTCATCCGGCTCCAAACACGGATTTGCGAAAGATAAGGCTCCATAACCTGCAGTTTGTTTCCCAAGATGCGGGCTTCGGCTTTGCCGCTCAGCTCATCCAGCAACTCCTGGAAAAATTCTTTCCTTTTGGGATAGTTGCTGATGCGGTAGTTTTTGCCCAAATGGGCTTTTCGTGCAGCATAAGCAATGGCATCCTGCAATCCGCCGAGGCTGTCCACCAAACCCAATTTTAAGCCATCGGTACCCGACCATACACGTCCGCGGGCGATGCTGTCCACAAAAGTTTTGCGCAAATGGCGGGTGCGGGCCACCAAAGCGACGAAATTGTGGTATGTATTGGTAATTTCCTGGTTTAGTTTCTCTTTTTGCAAAGCATTCATAGGTGCCATAACATCCACAAAATCGGCGTTTTTATTGGTCATCACCTTGTCGAAGGTGATCCCCAGTTTTTTGTTCATAAAATCCTTAAAGTTGGGAATGATACCGAAGACTCCAATGGAGCCGGTAATGGTGGTGGGTTGTGCAAAAATATAATTGGCGTTGGTGGATATCCAGTATCCTCCCGAAGCGGCCACATCCCCCATGGAAACGATAAACGGTTTTTTCCCGGCGGCCAGTTGTACCTCGCGGCGGATTACATCGGAAGCAAGGGCATCACCACCCGGTGAATTTACCCGCATGACAATGGCTTTCACATGCTTGTTGGTACGGGCTTGACGTATGGCTTCGGCAAGGGTAGCCGAACCAATGCTGGTTTCATCCTTGCTTTTTCCCTGACTGATTTCGCCAAGGGCATAGATAACGGCAATCCGGTTACGGCTGATCTTTTCTTTTTTCTTTTTCAGGGCCACACGGTCGTATTTTGCAAAGTCCATGTAATGCGGCTTGGCGCCCACCCGTTTTTTCAACGAGTCCATCACCGCATCGCGGTAAACCAAACCATCCACAAAATGGTATTTTAAAGCTTGCCGGGCATTGGAGAGTGTCAGGTTATCAGCCAGTTTGTTCATTTCGCTAATGGAAAGGTTCCGGTTGTTGTGTAAAGCGGTCAAAAGGTTTCCCCAAATGCTCTGTAGCAAAACGGTTAACTGTTCACGGTTGGCGGCGCTCATTTTGTCATACAGCAGCGGTTCCACGGCACTTTTGTACTTGTTGTTGGGGCCCCGGATGACTTGCGTTTTGATGTCCAGCTTGTCCAGCAGGTTTTTCAGAAACATAATTTGTGCACTGAGGCCTTTAAACAACACCAGTCCTTTGGGGTTCAGATAAATTTTATCGGAAAGGCTGGCAAGGTAATACGCTTTTTGGTCGTAGCTGTTGGCATAACTCACTATAAACTTACCGGTTTTCTTAAACGCTTTTAATTTGTTGTAGATTTCTTCGGTGGTTGCCATACCGGCCGGAATGGATTCCATATCCAAAAAAATGCCGTCCACGTTGGGGTCTTTTGCTGCCTTGTCAATATCTTTCAGGATATCGTTTAATCCGAGGGTTCGCACCGGTTTCATGGTCGTGAAATCAAAATTTTCAAACGGATTTTGCGGTGTGCGGTCCAAAATGGGTGCTTTCCAGGCTATGTGCAAAACCGTATGCGGTGGGGCCTTTATTTTCTCTTTTTCTGCCATTTTGGAGATAGAAGCTATCATGCCGGCAAAAAGGAGCATGATCAGAATAAGGGTTAAAAGGGTGCCTGCAAACGAGGCAAACATAAACTTAAAGAATTGTTTCATAACGTCATCTGTTTTTAAAGGAATTCGGTTTACAATATTAACAATAATGTGTGTAAAAGTTGATGGTCATCTTGTTAAACTTTCAAAAAAAAGTTTTCATTTTTAAAGTATGCGAAAACTTTTACAGTGGTTTTGGCCTGATCCTGCCGGAATGAGGCGCTATGTACTTGTCCTGTTGCTTTTTGTCGTGGGTGGCGGGGGTATCTTCTCTGAGGAGAACGGCGGTCGCCAGGCAGTGATTTCCGATGGTTTTGCCGGAAACCGGTCCCTGTTTATTGCCCGGCGTCAAAAGGATTTTGTGGTGTTTTGTCCTGTAGATTATCTGTCTGCACAAAACAGAAAGAAAAATAAGGGCTTTATCCGTAGCGCTTTTCCCCCGGTTTCGATTATGGGAAAAGGAAAATTGACGGTCGGTGCCCTGGCGGCTTTTTTGCATAACAACAACCCCAACGTCCCATTGACACGGGCCAAAAAGATTGCCCGGATTTACATGCAGGAAGCCAAAGCGGAAGGGGTTAATTACGACATTGCTTTTTCGCAAATGTGTCTCGAAACCGGGTTTCTGCGTTTCGGCGGGAGTGTTTTACCCGGACAATATAATTTTTGCGGTCTCGGTGTGTTGAATCAAAAGACCCGCGGATTCTCTTTCGGGGATATCCGTCTCGGTATCCGGGCACACATTCAACACCTGAAAGCTTATGCCTCACGTCAAACCTTACGCAAAACCCTTGTGGACCCCCGTTTCCGGTTTGTGAGAAGAGGCAGCATCCGTACCATTGACGGGCTCTCCGGACAATGGGCCTCTGACAAAAACTACGGAAAAAAAATCCGCTTTCTGCTTTTGCGGATGTACCGCGAAAAGGTTTAATGCCTGTACTTTGTAAGAAAAAAGCCTTTGTTCATAACAATGTACAAACCATAAGAATAATCTAAGTTGTGTCCCATCACGTCGTAATAGGTTTCGAAACGGGCTTCGATTTTTATGCCGCGGGCAATGGTTTTGTTCAACCACATTTTGGTGGTAAACAATTGGCGTTTTTCCTGTGAAAAGTCCGGGTCTATTTCCGAAACCGACTGGAAAAGGTATTCGCCGTGCGGTGCAATAAAGCGCCGGGCATACCAGTAGCCTGCCATGAAGTTGAACCACTTGCGGTGATACGACAGTTGGGTATAGCTTCCCCAACCGTTTTTAAAAGGTTGGGCATTGGGCTCTCCCGGGTCGGGCAGATGGAGCCCTTCGTAAAGCAGAAGGTCGGGTTCCAACCGGATAAAGCTGTTTTCGTTGAAATACCATGACAACCGGACACCGCCAAGAGTATTCATGATGGTGGACAACGGTTTGTGCGGTGGCGGCGCCAGTTGCCCGCCCTTGTGTGCCACCAACAGTTGCAACGGAATGTCGAGGCGGAAACCTGTTTTTTTTCTGATGAGATGAAGCTCCGTGCTATTTCCCACCAAAAGCTGTTCCTGTGCCGTGTCACCTACCATGATGTAATGCTCCCAGCTAAGCCACAAATCCGACCGTATCCAGGTATTGTTCAGCAAAAACTGAAAACCGTATTCGATGTGTTTTTGGAAAAAATTGTCGTACCGGAAAAGGGGCTCTGCCAACCGGTGATTGGCCGTACCGTAAATGTTGCCCATAACAAGTTCCAGCGAACGGGCCATCCGGTATTGTATTCTTAAAATGGGAATGGCCTGCGTAAAATGGTCCCTTCCCGAATATTTGAGCAGGTACACCCCGCCTTCCACTTTGATTTTGGGTGAGAAATAATATTCCAGCGTGGGCTTGGCATAAAATCCCAGGCCGGTATAGCCGTAGGCAAAAGCATCAAAATATTCGTTGTTTTTAAAGAATGTGCTGCTCTCGAACCGAAAGTTCAGCGTATGCGAACAGCTGTCGTCAAGCGGAACATAGGTATGGAAAACCGGTGACTGTGCGTAGGCTCCCTGCAAAGCCAAAAGCCACAGGAAAAACAACAAGATGGCTTTCCGAAAAGTATATTTTTCCAGCGGTTTGATGGTTATTCAATTTTGTAGGTAAACTGCAGCATTTTTTCCGATAAAGCAATCAATTTGCCCATCAGGCGCATCCGTACGGGGTTCGTCTGAAATATTTCAAAGTTATTGTCGTTTTTGAACTCCAGCATCAGGCATTGGTCGTATTCTTTTGTGGAACCGGAATAGTCGATTCGCTTGCCCCACTCCACTTTTTCAACGGTTTTGGTATTCGATTTCAAATCGCTGATCAGGGTTTCCAATTCTTTTCGCTGGGCCGGTGAAATATCTTTTTTAAATTTCACAAGAATGACCTCACGAAGGCCTGTTTTTTTTCCGAAAGGTTTTATGGCACTGGCGGTAGATACCCCCAATAAAACGGCAAAAACAATCAACAAAACTTTTTTCATGGCTTCTCACTTTTCAGCCGGTAAACTTAGCAAAAAATCCTGTTCGCTGTTGTCCTTTCTGCCACCGGAGCTTGCTGACAAAAAAAATCCGCCCTGCCGGAAAAGCAGGACGGATACAAAGCAGCATTCTTTATTAGGTACTAATGATGGCTTTTTGAGATGATGGCATCAAAAACCTCCTGAGATAAATATTGCGGCTGGTAATCAAACCCGTTTAGTTTCAGTTGGTAAACAAAAGCCCTGAGGTGTGCTTCCGATCCTTTTTCAAGTGCTGAGTAAACTTTTAAAATACGGGTGTTGGTTGTTTGGGCCATTCTTTTCTCCAGGTCGAGAATATCCACTTCTTCGATGGTGGCACCCACTTTCAGTGCATCCAACAACGAAGCACTTCCGGCAGTCATCAGCTGGTTATACAGCGATTGCAGGTCGGCGTTCGAAAATTGTCCCTCGGCGGGTAAAGCAGGATCCTGAAGGCCGTACAATTTGATGAGTCCCAATACTTTGTTGGTGTGCATGGTTTCGCTGCGCGAGATATTCAAAAACACTTTGTTGTCCCACAGGTTGTACATATTGATGTACACATCGTGGGCCAGTTTTTCTTCTTCACGCATAAACAGCAGTCCGTTGATTTCCTCCTGTGTCAGCGTGGCGGTGGCTGTAGAATCACTGCAGTAACCATCGTGGTCACCGTCACCCATGTGGCTGTTGCTGTCACTGATAATGGCATCATACTCTTCTTGCGAAAGGTATTGCGGCTGATAATCTACACCTTCTTTGGCCAGCCAGGCCACAAAGGCCCGCAGGTGATGGGTGGAACCCATACGTAACCGGTTGAATACGGTAATAACCGTATCTTCGGTGGCATTGTCAATGGCTTTATCCAAATCCACAATATCCACTTCTTCGATGGTGGCGCCTACCTTAAGTGCATCAATCAGCGAAAGGCTGCCGGTTTCAACCAGTTGGTTGTAGAGATTTTGCAGTTCCTGATTTGAAAAAGCCCCTTCTTCTGGCAATGCCGGGTCCTGAATACCGTAGTAATCAAGCAGCCCTTTGATGGCATTGGTGTGTACCGTTTCACTTTTGGAAATGTTGTTAAAAATGCGAAGGTTCCAAAGTTGGTACATTTTTACATAAACATCGTGGGCCAACTTTTCTTCTTCACGCATGTAAATCAACGATGAGCGGGTATCTTGTACCGCTGTGTCGGATGAAACACTGTCCGATTTAATGGTTTCCGATAAAGTCGTTGTACTTTGACCGGTTAACGAATCTTTGTCGCACGAGGAGAGGGCGACCAAGCTGAACAAGACCAGAAATATTCCGGCCATTCTGAAAGCAAACTTTTTCATAGCATTTAGTTTTAGGTGAAACATTTGTTTTTTCATGCTACAAAAATAGGTTGCTGCTGGCACCCGGGTATTACAACATTTTACAAAAGGTTAATGAAATCACGTCAAAAGGTTGGTTTATTTCAGTAATGAGAGCCCTTGTTTTGCCGATTTATCGGAGGGGTTGGTTTCTAAAGTTTTAAGGAACAGTAGTTTGGCCTGGTTGTAATCGCCTTGTTTGTATTTTGTCCAGGCCAGCATAAGGAGTGCATCGTGATCAAAAGGGAACAAGTTGACCACCTTTTTCAGGTAAGATTCGGCCTTAGCATACTGTTTTCGCTCGTAATAAATAACCCCCATACGGTAGTTTACCAAACTGTTTTGGGGATCGATGCGCAGAATTTTATTGTATTGTTCTATGATTTGATTCCAATTGCCCATGGCGGCCATGGGGAGAACGATGCCGAGGCGGGCTTCGATGGACAGCGGCATTTTGTTGATGGCATTGTTGTAATAGGCTATGGACTCGGTAAACATCCCCGAAAGGTATGACAACCATCCGAGCCGGAGGTTTACTTCGTAGTTGTTTTCGCTGTAAACTTTTTTCAGTGCATCGAGGGCTTCTTTGTTTTTTCCGCTTTTTTCCAGCACATAACTTTGCTGAAATGCTTTGATCACATCATTTTGGGCTTGTGCCGTCAGGCTCAACAAAATAAATCCTGCTATATATAATCTTTTTAAAATGACCATGATACTAAAATATAGAAAAGTGAATAATTATAATCTGCTTTGTTCGTCCGGACGTCCGAATTGGCCGGAATAAAATAAGTGGTTTGTTGCCGGTATTGATAACCAAGGTTTATTTTGGTTTTCGATCCGGTCAGATAAATAAAACGGATACCGGCCATGCGGTTGATTTCTTCGGGCCCGTTAAAGAGCAACATGCTGTTGTCCAGTGTAAAACCGGAAACATTACCCGAAAAGTAGCTTCCTTCCATCCATAATTTGCCGAGTATTTTGCCACCGATTTTTTGCTGTTGGAAAAATGTACCGTAATCGTTGCGGACCAAATACGAAAATCTTGATACCGTATAGAAATCCAGGTTGGCAAAGGGAAAAAGGCGAAAGATACCCGAAGGTTGCCAGGCTACCCTGTTTTGAATATGAATGGCCGCCAGACCCGCCTCGAGCGAAAAACGGGGGTAGTTTTTAACCAACGACGCAGCCAAAACATAATCGGTTTGCCAAACGGTTGTTTTCACATACGAAGAAGAGCCCATGCGACCCCGCACTTCGGCATAAGCCGGTTGAGTAAAAAAAGACACCTGTCCGTTCAGGTGCAAAGACCAGGCATGCCCTAACCCGAGAAAAGTTCCGAGGTAATACTGAAATTGGTTGGTGTTGAAAGAAGGTTCGTAATAAGTCTTGTTGTCTTTGTAAAAATATTCCGCATTCTGCTTGTTCAAATAAGTAAGCATGTGGGTCATCTGTGTTTTGGTGCCCACCTTGTGTTGCAATGTGATGGAGGCATCGAAAAACTGTTGGGGAATGATTTGGTAGCCTTCCTGCTGCGGAATACTGAAATCGTCCGGTATCTTTTTGTTACGGGTCAGATAGGCCAGGCTGACTTCGGTGCCGAGCAATTTGCCGTTACCGGTTGGCAGTTTCTTTTTCAGTGCAGCCGACATACCCTTTTCGGTTTCTTGTGCCAAAAGCGGTTCGCCTCCCCAAAGTGCCGAATAGTACAAATACTCCCGTACCAGGTCGTTGTCGTTGTATTGTAATGCTTTTTTAAAGTGAACGGCGGCCAGACGGTATTTTTTTTGCTGATAGGCTGCAATTCCCATGCGCATACGCAGATAATAATAATCAATGCCGGCATGCAACGCTTTTTTTCCCGTTTTCAGCAAAGGAGTGTATTCCTTGTTGATGTATTGCCGGTAGGTCAGCGAATCATAATATACGAAACCGGTTTTTTGGGCCAGGGACCCAAAAATGGTGCAGAAAAAAAGCACTATGGATATGGTTATGGTTTTGAACATATTACATTGAAATGTTTGGTTGATGTTTTCCCCGAAAATTTCCAAATTCCTTCGTTGCCTGCCGTCAGGGTATAACCGGCATCCTTTTTCTTTTTCCACAGGGTTTGCCGGGTAACCTCCGATTGAAGGCGTATTTCCGAAGGAAATGTTTCGTTGTCGATATCGGCATATTTCAGTTCAAAGCGGGCGCTTTTGTAAAAAAAGAAAGGGGCAATAAAGTCCTGTAAAATCAATTGAAACGGTAGGTATATTTTGTTTAACGGAAAGACATCCCGGATCTGCATGTTCTTTTTAAAACTGAGTTGTATCATAAAAGCCGCCCGGTAGAAATGATACAACAGACTGTTGCGGTCTCCTTCGAAATGGGTAAAATAAAACAGGGCACCATCGTTTTCAAACCAGGCAACACTTTTTGTTGCTTTGCAATAAAAATAGGATTTGTTGTAAACTGATGTAAATACTTCCCACTCGGCCACCAGTTTGCCTCCGTCATCATGCCATTGCAATTTTTCGCCGGGGATAAAGTGAAACGCTTTTGAGAGCAGGCTATGGGGCCGGATGTTCCCTACAGTGTCCCCTTCTGTGGGAATATCATATAATTTTAAACGGTGCTGTCCGTTTTGTTCCAGAATGTATCCGGCAATGGGGTAATACAGGGTTTTTGAACCAATGTAAGGGGTGGCCTGAAGCTGGAAATGCAGGTGTGGATAGGCCGAACGTCCCGAATTACCGCACTTGCCCAACGGGGTGCCGAATTTTACCGCTTGTCCTTCCGATACCTGTACCGATCCTTTTTGAAGATGACTGACTTTGCTGTAAAGGTATTCGGCGTGTTTTATGACAACGGTATTCCCCCAGTTTTCCAAAGTGTTCACATCGCCTATGGTATTGTCTTCCACGTGGTTTACTACCTGTACAACGATACCATCGGCCGGGGCAACCACCGATTTCCCGTAACAGTAATAATCGTCCCGCACAAGTCCTTTGTTTTTAAACTGTTTTCCACGGCTGTTTAAAATCACAAAATCCCAGGCATGTTGCCACTCACCCTGATGCGTGTACTGTCCGTTATGTCCCTGTGCCACATGCCAGTTTCCCCAAAAGGGAAGCTTTACGGCCACAAAAGTTTTTTTTCCGAACCGCTTGGTTTCATTTTTCCAGGCATAAAGGTTTTTTTCGGGAGAGTGGTTCTGAATAACCACCTCAGCCGGTTTTTTTAGAGGGGTAACCCGTAATTTCAATACGTATAAAAACAACAGTACCACTACATTAAAAGAAAGGGAATAGATGGAGAGTCCCCAAACGGCAAAAACTTTCGATAAACTGATGGTCAGCAGGGCCAGCAGCGGGATAATAAGAATGACCCATAGGTAAGTGGTTTTGGAAGGAATCAGGAAATATCCGCCTATGGCTACCGAGGCGAGGATGTAGTTGAACCCGATATAGGTATAATTCAGGGTGTTGAAATCAACACCTAGAAACTTGTAAAAAAAGTAGGCTGCATAAAAACCGATGAACGAAAGGGAAAAAGCAATCCGCGAAAACCACAACAAACCGAGCGCAATCAGCAGACCGGCAAATAAACTTTGTTGAAAAAATATGGCCGCCACCGATCTCAGATAAATTTGCAAGGAAACAGGTATGGGCAGGTTTTCGAACCACTGGTAAAAATCAATGAGCCGGATCCCTCCGCGTGCATAAATGGTGTTGAGGGTGAAAATCCCTCTTTCGCTTAATCCCAAGTGGGAAAAATCTTTACTGGCAAGTAAAATAATCCAAAGCGACAAAATAAACGGCAAACTCAAAAACGGAAGGCCGTAATTGCCCAGAAAGCCTTTCAGGCTGATGGTAAAAAAGAGGCTAAACAATGCCGCCACCAGAAGCACGATAAGCAACACGGCCCCGAATTGAAAATACATGGCGAGACCAAGTCCGGTAAGCAAAGCATTGAACCCGTAATATCCTTGCCGGATTTGTTGCTTGTCGAACCCCATAAGGTGTGCCGTACCATGGGCGATGATTACCGAAAGCAATCCCGATACACCCAGCGGCCAATCGAAAAAAGTGATGGCCAGCAGAATGACGGCAAACACTTTGTTGCCCGAAAAAAAGACTTCCGAATAAGCGTTCAGCAAGCCGCCTGCTTCCGGCAAGACCTTTTCTTTCAAATACTGGCGCGCTTTTATGGCGGAAATCCCGTTCATACCTTTGGTTTCACTTTTTTTATACCTTTGGTTTTCAATGAATGCCGGAATACTTCTCAGGAGAGAGAATCGGGCAACCTTTCGTTGTGCAAAATGGTTTCAAGGGTCTCTTTTTCGCGGATGATATGGCTGTTGCCTTGTTCATCGATCAGTACCACCGCCGGACGGTTATGGATGAATTGCATCCATTGGGTCATATTGTAAGCCCCTACCCGTTTGATGACAAACCGGTCGCCCGCTTTCAAGACCGGGAAATCAATGGCGGCCCGCAAAACATCAATGTTCATACACAACGGGCCGTAAATGGTGGTCTCTTCGGTAAACTGTGAAGTGTTTTGTGCAGGATAAATTTCGTGTTCGTACCAAAAGGAGGTAAACAGCAAGTTGACACCCACGTCCACAATGAGTGATCTCCGGCCATCCGAAAGCCTTTTGTTGGCAATAACGGTACCGAGGATATATCCGGCGTCGTCGATGAGTGCCCTTCCGGTTTCGAGGATAAGTAACGGTAATTTTTCAGGATTCAGGTTCGAGCTGATGAGTGCTCCGCTAATGGCCTCTGCATATTGTTCAAACGAAGGGGTGGTGTCGGCTCCCGTATGGTATGCGCCTTTCAGGGTATTTTTTGAGGCAAAACCGCCACCCATATCAATGTATTGAATGTTGTGTTTAAATTTTCTTTCCAGATTATAGGCCAGGTCAGCCAGCTTGGAGGCAGCTGTCCGGTAGGCTGTAGGCGTCATGATGTACGTGCCGATATGGGTATGCAGGCCTACCAGGTCCAGTTTCTTGGAGATCATGATGCGGTTAAGGGCCTCCCAGGCCTCTCCGTTTTCGTAGTTAAAACCAAAACGGTCCCAGCGGGGGTAAATGCCCGTATCCATATTGACCCGGATGGCTACCTTTGGCCTTTTTTCAGACGATTGTGCCAATTCGAGGATGAGAAACAATTCGTCAAAATGGTCGATGTGGATCAGCGAACCGTTTTGAATGGCTTTGGCCAACTCTTCCCGTGTTTTGCCCGGGCCGTTAAAAATAATTTTATCGCCACTGATACCGTTCAATAGTGCTTTGTCGTATTCCATGCCCGATACCACCTCGGCCCAGGCACCTTCCTGGTGAAAAATGCGGCAAACGGCATTGAGGTAGTTGGTTTTGTACGACCAGGCAAACTGTACTTTGGGATACCGGGTTTCGAAGGCCTGTTGTGCTTCGCGGTAAACTTCGCGAATGGTTTGTTCCGAAAGAACAAACAGTGGCGAACCGTATTGTTGCAGCAAATCTTTCACAGCTACACCATCAATTTCTTCAATGGCCTTGAGGGTCGGCCGTAACCCGAATTTGCTGGGCATGCCGGCATTGATTTTTTTTATCAGGGGTCTTTCAAAAGGTAATTTCATTTTCTTCGATTTTTTTGTTTAAACTTTTGTTCTGTTAAAGTTCACCGTTCATGGAAATTTTCTGGAAACTGTCGAGATCCACAATCATATCATACGAATAGCGGACAAACATTTTTGCCACATCGTAGGTGGTATAAGGGGCTACTTTTTCGCCCAAGGCCATAAGTACCATGGCTTCGGGCAGGTTTTGCCCGGCCCCCACGGCAAGATAAAGCCATGCAGGCAACCGGGGGTTGATTTCGATAAGGTAATAATCGTTGTTAATGGTTTTGATCAGTTCCAGTTCCATTCCGCCACGCCAACGGGTGGCCGAAATAATTTTACGGGTCAGGGCAATCATGTGGGCATCGGCTACGGTGATACCGCTCCAGGCTTTGCCCTTGTCGGTGATGTACTGCTTGCGCATGGGAACAGCACCAATGGTGTTTCCCAGACCATCGCCGAGGGCTATCACGTTGACTTCCGTTCCTTTGATAAACTCCTGGACAATCACCGGTAATCCCCAATGGGCACTGATTTTATTAAAATGGCTGATGACCTGCTCTTTGTTGTAGGCGATGTAGGCATCATAAAATTTTCCTTTGACCATAACAGGATATTCCATGGTATCGGGCAACCTGTTAATGTCATTGTGTCCCGTAACGGCCACACTTTGTGGTACTTTGATGTCGTATTTTTTACCAAATTTTTGCAACTCCGATTTATGCCTTTCCTCAAATTGCTCCAGGGTAGGCAAAAAGGTCTTGATCCCCATCTGGCCCAACTCTTTTTCGCTGATCATGACGGTATGTAATTCGGCGTCGAAATTGGGAACCAGCACCTGGAATTTTTCTTTCCCGTGAATATACTGTATGCGCTCCAGAAAAGCCTGTTTGCCTTCGGAGGGGTAAGGCATTTTGTATACCTTGTCGGTCATGCCGGGCATGTACATTCCCGGTTCTAAATTTTCGTAAGCAAGGCCTATGATTTTCAGGTCGAACCGGTCAGAGGCTTTCATGGCCCGGATAAACGGGATGCCCGGGCCGG
This sequence comes from uncultured Lentimicrobiaceae bacterium, assembly GCA_964473895.1. Taxonomy (GTDB): domain Bacteria; phylum Bacteroidota; class Bacteroidia; order Bacteroidales; family F082; genus Sulfidibacterium. Next base: position 12,710 of record CAYYRE010000009.1, read on the forward strand.
GATTGTCCGTATTGTTCAATCCCGATACGGCGAGGGTGAGTGGTATCTTTTTCATGACTTTTCAAAAAGGTCAAAATGTTGTAACGTACGGATGAAATCAAAATAAACCAGATCAAAAGTGGCGGCATCCACATCATATTTTTCGAGTATTTTTTCTTTGATTTTTTCATCCGACCAGCCGCTTTTCAGATAGTTCAGGATTTCCAAACCCATGGGGTTCAGCGAATAGCTTTCGCCTGTGGTGGCATCCAAAACAAATCCTGTATCGCTAATGGCTAAATTTTTTCTGAGTTCCATGTGTGTTGTTTTATAATGATTTGCAAATAAAATACTTTCCTGTTACATCCCTCTTACAAAATTACGCAAAAGAGTAATGTTATTTTGTGTTCGCTTCTTTCCTTTGTTTTTTTGTCAGCTCTTCGAGATACTGTTTGCCGCTTTTGCTATTGTTCTTGTACTCGGTGACCGAATAGCCGGTTATTTTCTTAAACTGGTTCGATAAATATTGTACGCTGCTGTAGTCCATTAAATAAGAAATCTCACTCAGTGTCATTTCGTCCTGGTCAATCAACTCCTTAATGCGTTCTATTTTTTGCAGGATGATGTATTTTTCCAGTGTAACGGGCTCATAAGCCGAAAACACCCTGGTGAGGGTACTGTAACTTTTTCCCAGTTTTTCCACAAGGTATTCCGATTTGCGGACCACCGAGTTCATGTTGTTCATGTAGTGGATCAATTCAATCACCGCTTGTTTAATTTGTTCAACAAGGATAATATCCTTGTTTTTTATGATGTCCAAGCCGTAGGGTTGCAATATTTCCGCCAGTTTTTCTTCATCCCATTTTCCGTTATCCGCTAAAATGATCCGGCCCGGATGGACCTCTTTTACAGGATACCCCAAGCTTTCCAGCTTTTCTTTCAAAAGCAGTGCGGTACCCTTCATGTTCAGGTTTTTAACATGAAGAGTTTTTGTTTCCGGACGGTTGTCGAAAGAAAGATCCATTTGTGAAGATAATAACTGTAAACCGGCTAAAATATTGCCTACCCAAAAATAGATGAAATTTTGATGTTTCAGCGTGCGTTGACACCAATGAAAAAATTTTGGTTTACAGGGGGAACCGTTTCGCTTTCCCATAAAATTTTTTTCATTCGTCTGTGTGTCATTTCGAATGAAAAAATTTCATGTACATTTGCCCCGTTTTACCAAAATACCTGTCATTATGAAAAGGCTTTTCTCCGTTGTGTTGCTTTCGCTTACTTTGTTTTATACGGTTCCTGTCAAGGCGCAATCCTCGTGGGAGCAGATGGATCCCAAAAAGACTACGCAAAAGTTCTCCACCCTTTTGTTCCTGATCAACAACTTTTACATGGACACGGTGAACATGCCGCAACTGACCGAGAAAGCCATTATTGCCACCTTAAAAGACCTGGATCCCCATTCGGCTTATATTTCAAAAAAAGATTTGGAGCAGGCCAACGAACCCCTTGTGGGAAGTTTCGAAGGCGTCGGCATCACTTTTCAATTGTTTAAAGATACCATCCTGGTCATAGCCCCTGTTCCCGGCGGTCCTTCCGATAAGGTGGGAATCCTTGCCGGCGACAAAATCATAAAGGTGAACGGACAAAAAGCCTACGGCCCGGAGATTACCAACGATTGGGTTATGAAACACCTGCGGGGAAAAAAGGGTACTAAAGTGACGGTGAGTATTTACCGCAGAGGGGTGAAGGGGTTGATTGATTTTACCATTACCCGCGATGTGATTCCTTTGTATAGCCTCGATGCCGCTTTTATGCTGAACAAAAATACCGGTTACATTAAACTGAATCGTTTTGCCCTGCATTCGGTGGACGAATTCAACAAAGCCATCGACAGCCTGAAACGGCACGGACTAAAAGATCTGATATTCGACCTCCGGGGCAATTCGGGAGGCTATCTCAGTACAGCACAGGGGATCGCCGATGAGTTTCTCGGACCCAAAAAACTGATTGTTTATACCAAAGGTATCCATTCGCCACGCGAAAACCTTTATGCAACCCAAGCCGGCGAATTTGAAAAAGGAAAACTCATTGTTTTGATCAATGAAGGTTCCGCCTCGGCCAGTGAAATTGTTTCGGGGGCTTTGCAGGATTGGGACCGTGCCGTGCTGGTCGGTCGCCGCTCTTTTGGCAAAGGGCTGGTACAGCGTCCTTTCCGGTTGCCTGACGGCTCGGTGGTACGGCTTACGGTAGCCCGCTATTTCACCCCATCGGGACGGTGGATTCAAAAACCGTATAACCACGGTGTGGAAGCCTATTACAATGACCTGCAGGAACGCATGAAACACGGCGAACTCATCCACCCCGACAGCATTCATTTTCCCGATTCGCTGAAGTTTCATACTGCCTCGGGCAGGATTGTCTACGGTGGAGGCGGTATCATGCCCGATATCTTTGTTCCGTGGGATTCGGCCCGTTTCGATATGTTTTATTCTGAGTTGGTACGTAAAGGAGCTTTTAACACTTTTGTCAACGATTTCCTCAACGATAACCGGAAAAAATTACAACGGAAATACCCGGATATTCAAAGCTTCATCAACGGTTTCCAAATCTCTCCTTCCCTTTTTGATGCTTTCCTGAAGGATGCCGAAAAAGCCAAGGTGAAAATGGATTCTGCCGCCCTGCATCGCAACAAAGCCTATATCCAATTGCAAATGAAAGCACTCATTGCCCGTGACCTGTTTGACCAAAGTGCTTACTTTGAAGTAATGGCTCCCATGGACCACGCCCTTCAAAAAGCCTTACAGGTCATGCAAAATGACACGATTTTCAGGAAGCTACACATTCAATATTAGGACAAATGGACGTTTTGCTTACCATGAAGTTCCCTTTTGGGAAGCCATTCAGCATAGGCGTCCTCAGGACATAAAGGAATTTAAAAACCGACGGCATACGAACAAAACAGGCGCATGCCGTCAACACGGTTTTATTTTCTTCTGCGCAGGTTCAACTCTTTGGCAAAGTCCGATTCAAAAAATTCGTACTTTCCGGTTTTTCCTTCCCGGCGCAGCTCTTCATCGTAGGCCCTCAGGTCTTTACGCATCACTTTTGAGCTGATGGTCTTTGGAAATTCATCCATAAATTCGATGGATCGCGGACGTTTGTAAGGTGCCATATGGTCGCGGATATACCGGAATATCTCCAAAGCCATTTTACGGTTGGGGGTGTACTCCGGATTCAGGACAATAAAGGCTTTGGGTACGATTCTGTCTTTTTGGTCCACCGTTGGAATAACCCCTACTTCGAGTACCGCCTGGTTTTCAATGATTTCGCTTTCCACTTCAAAGGGACTGATGCGGTAATCCAGGCTTTTGAAAACATCGTCCACACGGCCTACAAAATGCACATAACCATCTTCATCCATAAAAGCCGTATCGCCGGTGAGGTACCAGCCCCCTTTAAAAATGTCCTTGTTGCGTTGGGGGTCTTCGTAAGCTGTCAGCAATCCCATGGGTTTCACCGGATAAATAGCACAGCAAATCTGTCCATCCTGTCCCCGTGTCACTTCGTCGAGTTGCCCGTTCAATATTTTTACTTCATATCCCGGGGCCACTTTGCCGATGGAACCGGGTTTGGTTTTCATTCCGGGGAAGGTGGCTACCATGGCGGTGGTTTCCGTTTGTCCGTATCCTTCGCGCAGTTCGATGCCGGTCAGTTCTTTGGCCATTTTGCTGATTTCGGGATTGATGGGTTCACCGGCGCTGACCATTTTTTTCAGTGAGAAATTGTATTTCGAGAAATCGCGACTGCCGAAAAGTTTCCAAACACTCAACGGGGCACACAGGCTGGTAATCTTATATTTTTCCATGGCATCCAATACCTTGTCGGGATCAAACTGGTCGTATTTAAAAGTAAACGCCGTACATCCCGCATTCCAAGGGGCAATAAAACTGCTCCATACAAATTTGGCCCATCCGGGCGAACTGATGTTGTAGTGTACATCATCGGGTTTCAAATCAAGCCAGTACATGGTAGTGAGATGTCCCACGGGATAATGATGAGAGTGCATCACCAGCTTGGGTTTCGAAGTGGTTCCCGATGTAAAGAAAAGAAAGAGCATATCAGTGGAAAAGGTGATAAAATTCGATTCGAACGTTTCTTCATAATTTCTATACTCGTTGTAATCTACCCAGCAGGGAATGTTTTCTTTGCTTTCGCAAAAACATTCTTCTTCCGGCGATTTTACACAAACCAGCCCTTTGAGCCGATAGAGCGCCTCTCCGGCTTCATCCACACGGTCCAGATATTTGTTGTGGGCTACCACAAATTTCACATCACCACGTACAATCCGGTCGGCCACATCACCGGGAGAAAGCAGTGTGGAAGCCGGTATGATGGCACCACCTGCTTTCATGATGCCGAGAAACAGTTCATAAATTTCTACGGAAGTATCCATCATCAACATAACACGGTCCCCTTTTTCCAAACCGAGATCGTTCAGAAAATTGGCTACCCGGTTCGACCGTTTCATCATATCATCAAACGAAACAATTTCTTCCCGGCCTTCTTCATCGGCAAAAATCAACGCCGGTTTTTGGTTTCCCTCGGCAATGACATCGAAATAGTCCAGCGCCCAGTTGAATTTCGTAATGCGTGGCCAGCGAAACCCTTTGACCGCCTCTTCGTAAGAAGATACGTTCAGGAGGAAATCCCTCAAATCAAAAAACTTTTTTGCATCATGCGTTATCTCTTTCATAGGTTAAAGTTTTAATGGTGAATAAGCTTCCCAAAAATAAGACGGAATTTTTTTAAAACCAATGGTTTCCTCCCTGTTTTAAAAATTTTAACTTGTGAATATTTCACGAAAACAATATAAAATACTGACAATGAAGTATATAAAAAATATTAATTTTTTTGTTTCCCGGTTAATTTACATTCGGTACACATAATGAAGTTGAAGTTCTTTAAAGTTTACAAGGCAAAGTATGCTTTAACAAGCTGGTAAACCAGCAAATAAATTCCAAAGTAAACCGTTAATTTTAACAAATCCGTAGGATGCTTTCCGGATGGCCTTATTTTTTTAATTTTGCCTTTTCCGGTAGCTTACGGGCGATAACCGGAAACCAAAGCTTATGAAAAAATTTTTGATCCTATGGGGGCTTCTGATACCGTTTTCGGTCATGGCCCAGCGTCATATTCCCGGAAATCCGGCGACCTGGAAGTATGTCCAAAAGGCGCCGGTTCCCGAGGTGCGGCTTACGCCTGTGGCTTTTCCGCTGCAACAAAAAACCAAAGCGCAGCGCTCTGGCCCGCAACCCCTTCCGGCAGGATACGTTATGTCTGTGGACCGGGGGTTACTAAAGAAAGGCCTTTGGCAGCGATTGCCTGATGGCTCCTACACTTGGCGGCTTAAAATTTCTGTTCCCGGTGCCACCGCACTGAATCTTTACCTGAAAAATATCCGACTCGGTAAAAACGACCGGCTGTATGTTTATTCAAACCGTCGTGAGCGGTTGCCGGGTGCTTTCAGCCCGCTGAACAACGGGAAAGAAATGGGCACGGCTTACCTGCCGGGAAATACATTAATCATCGAACTGGATGCGTTGCAACCTTATGATACCCTTCCTTTTGAACTTTCGGGTGTGGGCAATGTGAAGGTTTATACAGATAAAAGCTTTAAAGATTTCGGGGATGCCGGTGCTTGTGAAATCCCTGTAAACTGTCCTGAATCGGACCGTTATAAAAACCAGAAAAACGGGGTGGCAAGAATCCTTCTGCGCGAAGGAAGTTCGTTATACTGGTGTTCGGGGTCGCTGATAAACGATACCCAAAACGATGAAAAGCCCTATTTTTTGACGGCCAATCATTGCGGTGATGCTGCCACGGCTGCCGATTATGCACAATGGATTTTTTATTTCAATTACGAAGCTCCCGGGTGCAGCCGCCCCGCCACCGAACCGGCCAACCATTCGCTTTCGGGAGCCCGCTTGCTGGCTTCCAAGGATTACACCACCGGTTCCGACTTTAAACTTTTGCTCCTGAAAGATAAAGTGCCTTATGCCTATAAACCTTATTTTAACGGGTGGGACCGTTCCGGGAACATCAGCGACAGCGGGGTTGTGATACATCATCCGCAGGGTGACATTAAAATGATTTCTACTTATAAAACCCCGGTACGTCCGGTCGATTATTACGGGACGGTAACCGATCCCAATGCCGGTTTCTGGGAAGTGAAATGGGCGGCAACACCCTCCGGGCACGGTGTCACCGAAGGCGGCTCATCCGGTGCCCCTTTGTTTGACAGTCAAGGGTATATCATAGGAACACTGACCGGTGGGGATGCTTCCTGTTCTGCACTGAACGCTCCCGATTATTTTGGCCGTTTCAGCAAACACTGGAATGCCTATAGTGCCGATTCGACCCAACAGCTGGCATATTGGCTCGATAAAGCCCAAACCGGCATTACCCGGATGCCCGGTTTTGACCCGTTATCCATACTTGCCGTTGCCAATTTTGCCCCGGATGTGTATAAAACACCCATTGGCGGGGTGATACGTTTTACCGATCTTTCCACCGGGCCGGTTACGGGTTACCACTGGACATTTGAAGGGGGCGATCCGGCGACGTACGATGCCAAAAATCCTCCTCCGGTACATTATGGCAAAACCGGTACCTTTCGTGTGCAATTGCAGGTTACTTCGGCCGGAGGAACTACCACCCGGACCGATTCGGTATCTGT
>CAYYRE010000009.1:19524-35905 GCA_964473895.1 uncultured Lentimicrobiaceae bacterium
AATTGCAGGTTACTTCGGCCGGAGGAACTACCACCCGGACCGATTCGGTATCTGTGCTTCCTGTGGTTTATCCCAATCCTGTAAAAGATGGACGGATCCATATCCTGCTCGGCAGTTACGAACCTTCGGACATCCGGGTGGCTGTTTTTGACATGCTGGGGCGGCGAATCAATACTTTCAAACCGCAGTTCGGTACAGACAACGTTATCCTTCAACTGCCGCACAATCAAAACGGCTTGTACATTATCCGGTTGACCAACAAAAAGGTAACGCACAGTTATAAAATCATTAACTTTCACCCGTAATGGCCATACAAAAGCATTATAAACACCTGTTTTTCGATTTGGATCGCACCCTCTGGGATTTTGAAAAAAGTGCCCTCGAAGCATTCAAGGAAATTTTTGATCATCATGATCTGGAGGGAAAAGGATTGGGTGATTACCGTGATTTTCATGAAAAGTATGCGGAACATAACCGCCGTTTGTGGGACCTTTACCGCGAAGGAAAGCTCGAAAAAGAGACGTTGCGATGGAAACGCTTTTATCTGACCTTGCTGGAGTATGGTCTGGACGATAAAGCCCTTGCGGAAAAAATAGGCGAAGATTATCTTGCCATCAGTCCCCGCAAGGTAAATCTGTTTCCTCATGCCCTGGAGACCCTTGACTGTCTTGCCTCCAAGTATCATCTGCACCTGATTACCAACGGTTTTCAGGAAGTGCAGGAGATCAAGGTCAAGGTTTCGGGGATGGACCGTTATTTCGAAACACTCATTACTTCCGAAAAAGCCGGCGTAAAAAAACCGGATGCCCGTATTTTTTACTACGCATTTGAAAAAACCGGTGCCCGTGCGCAGGAAAGCCTTATGATTGGTGACGATTATCCGGTGGATATCGAAGGGGCCCGCCAGGTGGGAATGGATCAGGTTTTTTTCGACCCGCAAAACAGTTTGGGAACCGATGGTTGTACATACAAGATTAAAGATCTCAGGGAATTGTGTGATTTTTTGTAAAAAATCCTTGTAAAAATTTCATCAATGTTTTATCTTCGCATAAGATTTGCAGGAAGGTGAAAAACATGGCCGTACGGAAATTGTCGATCTGTTTTTTTCGTAAAATTGCAATCAACAGGAATGTTCTTCATGTGTGTAAAACTTAATCCGGATGCCTCATGAAAAAGTTATACTTTTTTTCGAAAATTACGTCTTTGCTATTTGTTTTGTTTCTTTTTGCCGGAGAAACAGGTACTGCGCAAAACGGTTATTCCCTTTGGGGATTCCGTGATGTGCAGCAGAGCAGTTTTTTAAATCCTGCTTTTGCTTCGGGTGCCAAAACGGTGATAGGTATTCCCATGATTTCCAACTTTTCGACGGGCTTGGTGACGACCGCCGGCGGACTCAGTGATTTCTTTTCCACCCAAGCCGGCTCCGATTCGCTTTATCTTGATTTGAGTAAGGTGATTAACAATGGGCTGGCGCAGGATAAAATAACCGAATTTTTGGATAACGATGTTCTTTTTGCCGGATTTAAAGCGGGCAATACATTTATTACCCTCGGCGTCCGGCAGCATGTTTTTGTCCAAACCATTCTCGACCGGGATTTGCTCCGGCTTTTGTGGAACGGCAATGCCGATTTCGAAAACGAAACGTTGAATATGAGCCAAACGGCGGCTTATGAATATCATGTTATGGATTATCACTTGGGTATTTCTATCCCTGTGGGTAAAAATATCAGAGTGGGGGCCCGTTTTCATATGTTGCAGGGGCTGTCGAACATCAATACCGAAAACAACGGGATTACCATGAAAACGTCTCGCGACAATAATGGCAATCTGGAACTCCAAGCGTATACCAATTTTCGTGTAAATACTTCCGGTTTGCCCGATACCAACGATTTCAACCCGGGTGATTATCTCGGTAATTTCGATAACCTTGGGTTTGCATTGGATGTGGGGATTGATGCCCGCGTGACCAAAAATATCTGGATCACTGCCAGTTTTTTGAACTGGGGAAAGATACATTACCGCAGCAATACCAAGTCGTATTACCCTTCGGTCGACAGTGTAAACTTTGACGGTGCTTCCATTGACATCAACAATAACGATCCTTTGGGTGGCCTGGGCGATACGTTGCAGAACCTGTTTGATATTAAAAATGAAGCCCGTAATTACGATATCAAATTACCTACACGGTTTATTGTAGGGGTGGATTATTTCACCAAGGATCTGCGTAATGATTTTTCTGTCCTGTTTTCAGGGCGTTCTTTTGCGGATTATTTCGAGCCCGCTGTTTCCGTGGGATATACCCGTTTTGTTTCATCCCATTTCTCCATCAAGGCCAATTATACCTGGATCAAAGATGCGCCTATGAATGTCGGTTTGGCCATGGCGGTTAATTTTTCCCCGTTCCAGTTTTATGTTTATTCGGATAATGTTCCCGGGTTGTTCCAGTGGGACCGGCAGAAATATGTGCAGGCAGGGTTTGGGCTCAACATTCGGATAGCTCCGCGTAACACCCGGAAAAATCCCAACAACCCGGAAGCCATTCATAACTTGCGGCCGGACCTTATACAATAATCAAAAAGTGATCCGGTGAACACCCAACGGGTACTCGGCATCCATTACACGTAAAATCTTCTGGTAATCTTCCGGACGGTGAACAAAATCCAGTTGATTGGTATCCAGTATAAGGATGCGTAAATCGTTTTGTTGTTTGATAAATTCGAGGTACCCCGCCTGAATCTTGTTCAGATAGTCATCCTGAATGTTTTGTTCGTAGGGTCGGCCCCTTTTTTTGATGTTCGATTGCAAACGGTCGGTTTCCACATAAAGATAGACCAAAAGTTCAGGCTTGGGAAGTTGTTGATAAATAATGTTGAAAAAAGTAGCATAGAGTTTAAACTCGTCTTCGGGCAAGTTTTTCCGGGCAAAGATGAGTGATTTTACAATGAAATAATCGCTAATGGTAAATGTTTTAAAAAGCTCGGGCGAAAGCAACTCGTCTTTGAGTTGTTGGTAACGTGCCGCCATAAAAGACATTTCCAGCGGAAAGGCATATTTTTCCGGTTCTTTGTAAAATTTAGGCAAAAAAGAGTTTTCTTCAAACTGCTCAAGGATAAGATGTGCATTGAAATCCTCGGCAATTTTAGTGGCCAACGAGGTTTTTCCGGCGCCGATGTTCCCTTCTATGGCGATAAAATTATACTGCATGCGACGGCGTTTCTTTAAATTTCCAAACTTTTCCTTTGTCTTTACACTCGGCCAACAGTTGTCTGCTGTTTCTTTTCAGCAGCGGATGAATCCATTCGGGGGCTATTTCGGCAAGCGGCAACAGGGTAAAGCGTCTGTCGTGCAACCGGGGGTGAGGTATGATAAGCCCGGGTAAACGGATGATGCTGAAATTGAAGTAAAGAATATCAATGTCCAATGTCCGGGAAGCGTAACGGCCGTTTGTCGATTTTTCTGTGCGGCCCAGGCTTTTCTCTATTTTTTGCGTTTTGTTTAAAATCTCCTGCGGTTCCAAAGAAGTTTCCACACGAAGGACGCGGTTTAAAAAGTGCACAGGCGCTTCAAAACCCCAAGGCTCCGAGGCGTATAAGGAGGAACGTTGTGTAATTTCTCCGACAGAAGCACCGATCATTTGTTCTGCTTGTTCCAGAAACTTCCTGCGTGGGTGCAAATTGCTGCCGAGTAAAAGAAAAACCGGTTGCTTTTTTGACATGCTGCAAAAGTAGGGAAATTACCCCGTTCGTCAGGGACACAAAAACATCCTTTGGCCGATAAATTTTCACAAGTTTTCAACGGATAACAGAAAAGCCGCTTCCTAAAAGAAAGCGGCTTTTCTTTTCCTCATCAGGCATTACTCGGCATCCATAAAAGGATAACGGTAATCTGTCGGGGGAACAAAGGTTTCTTTTATCGTCCTCGGACTTACCCAGCGAATCAGGTTCAGGCTTGAGCCGGCTTTGTCGTTTGTACCGGAGGCACGTGAACCGCCAAATGGCTGTTGGCCAACCACGGCACCCGTAGGCTTGTCGTTGATGTAAAAATTGCCGGCAGCATTCACCAGTTTTTTCACGGCAAGGTCCACGGCAAAACGGTCATTGGCAAACACGGCTCCTGTCAGTCCGTAAGGAGAGGTGTTATCCAACAATTCCAGCGTTTCTTCGTACTGGTCGGCCGGATAAACATAAACCGTCAGTACCGGTCCGAACAGCTCTTCTTCCATGGTGACGTAATGCGGGTCCAGGGCACGGATGACCGTAGGTTCTATGAAATAGCCTTTTGATTTGTCGTAACCCCCACCGACAATGACCTCGGCATCGGCATCTTTTTTGGCATTGTCGATAAACAGGGAAAGTTTGTCGAAACTGGCTTCATCAATAACAGCCGTCATAAAATTGGTAAAATCTTCGGGGCTTCCCATTTTAATGGATTTGACCTGTGTTACCAGTTTTTCTTTCAATTCATCCCACAGGGTATCGGGGATGTAGGCACGGGAAGCTGCCGAGCATTTTTGTCCCTGAAATTCAAAAGCTCCTCTTACCAAAGCGGTTACCACGGCATCCACGGTAGCCGATTTGTGCACCATAACAAAATCTTTTCCGCCGGTTTCGCCCACAATGCGTGGATAGGTTTTGTATTTTGAAATATTGGCACCGATGGTTTTCCAGATGTGTTGGAAAACGCCTGTGGAACCGGTAAAATGGAATCCGGCAAAGTCAGGATGCTCCATGACTGTTTTTCCGGCTACAGGTCCCGAAACAAACACCAGGTTAATGACACCGTCGGGCACACCCGCTTCACGGAAAATGTCCATAATGACTTTGGCGGAATATACTTGCGTATTGGAACATTTCCAGACCACCACATTGCCCATCAGGGCAGGGGCTCCCGGAAGGTTTCCTGCAATGGAGGTAAAGTTAAAAGGTGTCAGTGCATACACAAACCCCTCCAGCGGACGGTATTCGAGTCGGTCCCATATACCTTTGGAAGAACCGGGTTGCTGGCTGTATATTTCGGTCATATACTGCACGTTGAAACGGAAAAAGTCGGCCAGTTCGCAAGCCGCATCGATTTCGGCCTGAAAAACGGTTTTCGATTGGGCCAGCATGGTTGCTGCATTAATCTTGGCCCTGTAGGGTCCGCTAATCAAATCGGCCACTCGCAAAAAGATGGCGGCCCGGTGCTCCCAAGGCATGTTATGCCATGTTTTACGGGCTTCCAATGCCGCTTCGATGGCCATCTTTACGTGTGAAGCATCGCCTTTATGGTAATATCCCAAAGTGTGCTTCAATTCGTGGGGCGGATGAATGGCGACTTTGTCTCCGGTAGTGATTTCTTTTCCACCGATAAACATGGGGATTTCGATGATTTCCGATTTCATTTTTTTGAGCATGGCCTTGAGTTCGGTTCGTTCGGGCGAACCGGGTTTGTAACTCAGCACAGGCTCGTTATAAGCTCTCGGAACACTTTCAAGATTGCTGTACATTGTCTTAATTTTTAAAAAGTTAAGTGACTCATTTTGTCGTATGCAAAAATAGGAATAAAAATGGCTTGGCACCATTGAAATGGAGGTAAAGTTTGCCGCATTTCCAACTATTTTGCAGGTAACCGGTTGCCATGGAACACCCTTGGCCTTTAACAATAATTAGCTTTTTTTAAGAGAGGCATGAGGACAATTTTGAAGCATTGGGATATACCTTTGCCCGTTCAAAAAATGTAATGTTATGAAAAAATTTGTTGTTTTATTTGTCATGGTTTTTGCTTTTAGCCTGACGCAGGCAAGCAACCGTGTCGTTACGCGCGCATTGGACCACAGCCAGACAATGGTCATGCAAAATCAACAACTGATGCCGGTATTTTCATTGCAAATGTTACCCTCCGGCACTATGGGGATATTCGGACATCATGCTGCCAAAACCAAGGCTCCCAAAACCGGTAAGCATGCAAGAGCAAAAAAAGCCAAAGAAAAAAAGGAGCACAAGGCACAACATCATCATGTTATTAAAACGCCCAAAAAACAGCACCATCACCACAAAAAACACTGACAAAACCTCATAAAGCTTTGTTCAGTAAATAGGCGGTACTTGTTGGTACCGCCTAATTTTTTTCCCTGGCAGGGGATGTGCGTAAAGTAAACAAAGTGACTTCCGGCGGGCAGTTGAATCGTAAAGGAATGCCGGATACGCCGGCCCCTGGGCTGGTATATCCTTTCATGCCGTTTTGTTGCCATAACCCTTTAATGCGTTCTCTTTTCCCCTTTTGGTGGCTAATGATCGGGATACCCCCGGGGAGGCAGATTTGTCCGCCATGCGTATGGCCGCACAAATAGAGTTTGTACCCGTTTTCGGCTGCCACATCGCTAAGTTCTCCCGTATGCGAAAGAGCAATGGAAAATTCTGAAGTATTGCTTTCCAGGGCATGCAATGCCATGTCCGTGTAAAAGTAATAGGTGTCATCGATTCCCGTAACATGTAAAATGTTCCCTTCTTTTTCTATGGCAACCGTTTCGTTAACCAAAAAACGTATGCCCAGCCCTTCCAGAGCATCCGTCATTTGGAAAGTGTCATGGTTACCGAGGACTGCCAATGTGCCGTATTGGGGTTGTATTGCCCTGAGCAGTTTTGCCATTGCGGGAAGGATTTGGCGGAAACTGCCCGTTGTATCTTTCCTGAAATCTCCGGTGATAACGCACAGGTCATAAGAGAGTTTTTCGATTCTATCCAGCAGGATATCTTCCAGCCCTTCAATGGCATCAATGTGCAGGTCGCTTAAATGCAGGATTTTTAAGCCATGGAAAGCATGGGGGAGTTCCTCGAAAGAGAGGGAAATCTTTTTTACCCGAAGGTCCTTTGCCTGGGACACGCCTTTGTTATATAGTCCGGTAATTTTCAATAAAATACGGAAAACGGCAAGCAGCCTTTCGAACAGGGTCCAGTTGCTTTTGGATTTTTTTCCGCTGCGTTTGTATTTAAAGCGGAAGGCTTCGAGGGTTGCGCGTACCGATGCCCAAACAACACGTTGCTCTTTTTCTTTCGGTGTAAGCGGATAGGGTGTCATAGCCAAAGGCTTTTTTTGCCGAAATTACAAAAAAACGGTGCGCGAAAAGGTGCACCTACCGGAACATGGCTAATCTTCCGTTTGATAAAAAGCGTCATGACCGGGATAATGTAACTTTTCGATGGCCGTTTTTTCGGGAAAGGTGAAGTAAACAAAATCACCCTCGGCACATAAATCACCGTTGGGACAAAACAATTCCACATGAATGTCGGCCAAATTGCGGCGTTGGCCTGTCAATTTGGCTTTTAAACGGATGTTTCCTTTGTTGATGGGAACCGTTTTTTTGTACCGGATGCTCATGGTGGAGGTGACCCCGGCGGTTTTTAATTTGACCTGCACCAGCCAGGAGGCAATCTCATCCATAAGTGTGGCTTGAATGCCTCCGTGCAACACCTGATAATAACCTTGAAAATGTTCTTTGGGTTCCCACTCCGAAATGACACCATCCGCTACTTCCATAAATGCCATTTGTAAACCGTTGTTATTTTGGGGTGCACATCCAAAACAGTAGTACCCTTTCATATGGCGGTAGGGATTGTGTATTTTTTTTATTTCCATGATGTTTCGTGTATGTTTTGCTGCCTGCTTTCCCGTCCGGCAGCCTGGCAGGCAAAAGTAGTGCATGTTGCCGATAACCGCAAAAAAAACAGGCCGGAAGTTTTACCTTGCCGACCTGAATCAACCAAAACCATTTTGCTGTTTACACCGGCCAAAGTGTAAACCGCTTGCCGGGTGTGCAAGTTGTGTGCCACGGATTTTAACGGGTTGAGGGTAAAATCCATAGCGGAAAGATTGTTGATACCGGGGTTGGACTGCTTACTGAAATATGCATGAAACCGGCGAATTTTTTGAAATATCTACGTATCCGGAAAACGGATGCTTTCGATTCCTCCCCCATCCGGCTTTTGTTTTGTCATGGAGTAAAAAACGGGCTGTTTTTCCCAAATTGGGAATGCTTTCCCAATTTGGGAAAATATCCGGGGTTTTCCGGAAAGAATCAAACCGAAGAATATCAACAATTTAACCTGTCAGTAGCCCTCTGCGGCTTAATTTTTGTTATATTTGTAAAGGAAAAATTATACAATTCATAAAAAGTTAAAACAATGAAAACAAAGAACTTTATTCTCGCTGTCATTTTATTTTTGACTGCCGGTGTTGCCTTTCAATCGTGTAACAAGGCTCCTGCGCCGGACAACGGGTCTCCGCTGGACAATCTGAAAATCCCCGATGGGTTTACATTTGAATCGACCCGTGTGGAGAATGTTACCATCAATATGCCATCAACGGTAAACTTTACCTCTGATAAAAGTCGCTTCAACCTGTATACGGCAGCTCCGGATGCCGGGGGAAAATTGATTACTGCCGGCAGTTTTGATAAAAACGGCCAGTGGAAAGGGGAAATCCGTGTTCCGACGGCCTTGGATTCGGTCTATGTGCAAACTGTGGCAGGAAGTGTCTATGCTCAACTTGCCCAGCAGGGAGCAAAAGAGGGGGGCGTGATCATAAATTTCGGTGAAGATTACGGAACAACCCCGCCGGATACCATTCCTGCTTCTTCTAAAGCAGCCGTAGCCCGATCGGGACAAACCGTAACCTACCGGGCTTTATCAACCAATAATCTTCTTCAGAATGCAGATTTTGAATCTGCCAATGGTTTTGTCAACGGGAATTATTGGTCGGACAATAACCCGGTGGATGGTCAATGGTATTATACGGGATATTATAACCAACGCATGGAGCGATACAACGACAATGGAAATCACGTTTTGCGGACACCTCTCGGTCAGCATGGAACCTATTACGGCGGGGCTTCCCAAATGGTGGCGGCAAACCCGGGCGACCTGATTACTTTTTCGGCCGACATTAAATCGGTAGGTTCCCGAAACCGGTTGTATGCCTGGTTGTATCTTATTCCGAGGAATGCCAACGGAACGCCGCTTGCTTATTACTGGGTGCAATACCGCTATCCTACGAGCCATTGGGTAACCAAAACCATTTGTGCCACCATGCCTGCCGGTACGGTGAAGGTACAGGCTTTGTTCTGGAATTGGGATTACAGCTCCAGTGCCTCCATTTATTATGACAATGCAGTAGTTACCGGGCCTACCCGGGATGCGGATGGCGATGGCGTGGATGACGATATGGATGATTATCCCAACGATCCGACCCGGGCATTCAATGTTTATTATCCGAACCAGACAGACTGGGGTACACTGGCTTTCGAAGATTTATGGCCCGGCAAAGGAGACTATGATTTTAACGACCTGGTGTTGGATTATCACTTTAAATCCGTGTTGAATTCTTCCAATCAGCTTGTCGAATTTTTTACCGATTACTCGGTACGTGCTGTGGGTGCCAGTCTGAAAAACGGTTTCGGCTTTATGTTGGGCGGAAATCCCTCGGCTGTGGCTTCGGTAACCGGTACCCATCTCACCGAAAATTATATTCATTTGAATCCTGCCAACGGTACCGAACAGGGGCAAACCAACACGGTGATTATTCTGTTTGATAATGCCTTTAGAAATATCGGCAGTTCGGGATCCAGCTTTATTAATACGAAAGAAGATGTGCCTTACGTGGAGCCGGATACCAATCAGCTGCACGTGTTGTATGCCAATCCGGTTTCCGTTAATGTTACGGGTACGGCGCCTTACAATCCTTTCCTTATTGTTAATGGAGAGCGCGGCAAAGAGGTTCATCTGGCCGGACAAAAACCGACGGATTTGGTGAACACCTCCTATTTCGGTACGTATGCCGATGCCACCGATCCTGCCACGGGTAAATATTACCAAACGGAAAACAATTTGCCTTGGGGACTGGATTTGCCGGTATCGTTTGCATACCCGAAAGAACAGGTAGATATTCTGAGTGCCTACAATCATTTCGGACAGTGGGCCGAGTCGGGCGGAACCGATTACCCCGATTGGTACATGGATAAACCCGGATACCGCGTGAGTTCGAATATTTATACGCCTCCGGCCAAATAAAAGTCATTTGTTTTCATTGTCAAAAGCCTGTTCCGGAATGTCGGAACAGGCTTTTTTTATGGAACTCTTTTGTTTTGGAAGGGGGATGTTATGAAATCGGATGGTCTTTGTGGAACTGTTGTAACCGCTGACGCAATACGGGCAACTGATCGTGCCGTACCAGGGAAGTACAGGCCCGGATACCCTCTTTGTGGTCGCTGCCGGTAATGAGCAGCGAGATGGCACTGATGCCGTAATAAGCCAGTTCATGCAACAGTTCGTCGGCACCGAATCCGGGATACGAAAAGGTAAAATAAAACCCATCGGCAATGGGTTGGTCGATGTCGGTATCGTACACGATGTTAAAGCCGTTTTCCAAAAACATCTGCTTCATTTCTTTGGCTTTTATTCCGTAATCTTTCACATATTCCACAAAGTTAAATTTTCCTTCGTTCACGGCTTTCAGGACGGCGGCCAAAGCAAACTGTGCCGAATGGGCCGTGCCGGAGCTCAACGGATACAATGTTTCGTAGATAAGGGAATATCCCAGGCTGTCGGTGGTGTAGTAACGCAACAGGTCGGGCAGGCTCATGTTGTAAAGGTTGTCGGAAATGGCCATCATGCCGATACGTTCGCCGGCGTAACTGAAAATCTTGGAGCTGGAAACCAGCAAAATGTAGTTGGTAGAATATTTGGCCACAGTGGGCTGAAAGGGCGGTTTCCCGGGTTGGGAATAATCTTTACGGAAGTCCATGCCAAAGTAGGCTAAATCTTCGAGGATGGCAACGTGGTATTTGTCTGCCATTTCCCCAATGATTTGCAGCTCTTCTTCGGTAAAACAGACCCACGAAGGGTTGTTGGGATTGGAATAGAGCACTGTATGAAAACGTCCGGTTTTGAAATAAGATTCCAACTTATCCCTGAGTTTTTCGCCACGGTAATTGTACACATCAAAACTTTCGTAACGCAAGTTCAACACTTTATGTTGCATTTTGTGTACCGGAAAGCCGGGATCGATAAACAAAGTGGAATCCTGGTGACGGTTGGTGCGGCTCATACACAGAAAAGCGGCAAAACCGCCCTGCATGGAGCCCACCGTCGGAATACACCCTTCGGGGCTTACCTCGATGTCGAGAAAAAGTTTTAAAAACCGCGAAAATTCTTCTTTCAGTTCCTGTACTCCCTGAATATTGGGATAAATGGCGGCCACCCCTTTTTTCAGGGCGGCAATTTGGGCCTCTACGCCGATTTGCACCGGAGGCAGGCCCGGGACACCCATTTCCATGCGGACAAATTCGGTCCCGGTGGCTTTTTCGATTTCATCCACCAGTTTTTTAATTTCGCGGATGGTGGCTTTTCCCATGGATTGTAAACCGCTTTCTTTGAGTTTTTGGTCCACAATCCGGGCATCTATTGGTGTGTTTTTCATGTTTTGAGTTTTTAAGCTGTAAATCCATATTTGGGTTCAAAAGGAAAATTCCTTCTTCAAGTTCGTTCAAAGTTACAAAATAAATTCCTTCGACCGGTTTATTTTGCAATGCGTATGCGGGCATCCACTGCCACCACTTGCTGCGGAGTGCCCAGCAACGGGTTGAGGTCCATTTCGGCAATTTCGGGCGCCAAACGCACCAAAGCGGATAGGCGTAACAAAGTTTCCGCAAACTGCTCCTCGTTAACTCCATCCTGTCCGCGAACGCCTTGTATCAGTTTGTAACTTTTGAGTTTTTTCAGTTCACGCCGTATTTCATCCCGGCTGAGGGGCGCCAAGGTGCTCCTGACATCTTTCAGTACTTCGATGAAAATACCGCCCAGACCAAACAGGATGAGATGCCCGAATTTTTCTTCCTTTTTTATTCCGGCAAACAGTTCGGTTCCGGAAAGCATGGGCTGAATGAGTACGCCCCGGGCGCCATCGATTTGCATCATGCGATCCATTTCGTCAAGCAGTTTTTTCTCTGTACGAATGTTCAGGCTGACACCGCCCACATCCGATTTGTGCAACGGCCCCACCACTTTCATAACCAGCGGAAAACCGGTTTCTTTTGCTTTTTCCAGCAATTCGGTTTCGTTATGGACGGTAAACTCTTTGGCCCGGGCAATGCCGGCGGCATCGAGCAGTGCGCCTACATCCTCCGGCGGAAGGTAGCCGGTGGCGGCTTTTTCCACTATGGTACGGACTTGTTTTTTGTCAATGTCCGGAAGTTTTGGGTTTTGCAGAGCCGGTGCCGGGGTATGGAAAACCCTTGCGAGTGCTTCGCCGAGCATCACTTCATCGGGGAAATAGACCCGTCCTTTTTCCACAAAAGCTTTCACTTCTTCGCGGGCCGTAAGTACCGAGGGTAAAACCGGAAAGATGGGCTTTTTGCTCGTTTTCATTTTTTTGTGCAGCAAGTCGTATACATCGAAAACAGGAAAAAGGCCGGGGGTGCCGAAAATGACCACCATGGCATCGATTTCATCGAAGCGTTCGTTGACGTAATCGATAATGGTACCGAGTTGTTCGGCGGTGCCGGTGGCGAGGAAATCGATGGGGTTTCCCACGGCCGAGCCGGGAAATAGTTTTGATTTGAGCTCTTCGGCTGCCGGACCCGACAGTGCGGGAACATGCAACCCGCCTGCCGAGAGTTTGTCGGTGAGCATGACGGCAGGGCCTCCGGCATGGGTAATCACGGCAATGTTTTTCCCCTTGAGTTCGGGGTGCATAAAGACCGAAGCCACGGCAATGAGGTCTTCGCGTCCGTAACACCGTACGATGCCTGCTTTGCGAAACAGGGCATCGGCAGCAGCGTCCGACCCGGCAAGGGCACCGGTGTGTGACGAGGCGGCACGACTCCCGGCTTCGGAGGCGCCTGCTTTAATGGCGGCAATACGGCAACCTTTGCGGATCAGCGAGGCAGCATGCCGCAGCAACAAGTCCGGTTTGTCGATCTTTTCAAGGTAAAGCAATTTGACTTTGGGATCTTTTTCAGGATCAAAATTTTCATCCATGTATTGCAACACTTCTTCCACTCCCATTTGGGCCGAGTTGCCTACGGAATAAACATTATTAAAAGTAAGTCCTTTGGGAATACCCGCTTCCATGATAAAGCAGGCGGTGGCACCCGAACCGCTGATAAAATCACAGCCCTGCGGGTCGAGTTTGGGGATGGGTTCGGTAAAAACGCCGTGGTATTGCGGGGTGAGAACGCCCACACAGTTGGGGCCAATGAGTGAACCGTTTACTTTGTTTACTGCTGCCACCATACGGTCTTCGAGTTTTTTTCCCTCGGCACTCTCTTCGCTGAAGCCGGCAGATAACACTATGAAAGCCCGAGTATTTTTGTTTTCCGCCAGATATTCAACGGTTTCCGGTGCATATTTTGCCGCAATGGCAAGGATGGCGAGGTCCACATCAGGGAGTTCTTTTATGTCGCGAAAACTTTTGACACCCTGCACGGTTTCTTCCTTGGGGTTTAAAACATAGAGATTCCCATCAAATCCGCCGGCAAGCAAGTTTTTCAAAACTTTTCCGCCCGGTTTACGGGTATCGTTGGAGCCCCCGACAACCACAATGCTGCGGGGATGTGTTAATTGTTTTGTAATCATTGTCCATTGTTATTTTTTCAACAGCAAAATTACGGAAATCCTACCGGGGAAAAAGCGGTATCGGGTATTTAGAACAATTTTAGGCGGTGAAGTCCGGGAATTTTTCTGACGGTGGCGATACGGTCTGGCTTGTTATGCACTTTGCGGCAGGGTTTAGCCGGTGTGTTTTCGGGGGCGCAGCGGCAGCTCCCCGTGGCCGGTACAGCGGTGAAGCAGCCCGGACAGAGCGACAGGGAAGCTCCTGACCGGGCGTTGCGAAACCCTGTGCGGGGCACGGGGACTACAGCGAAGCCCTGGGCCCTGCCGCCCAAAAAAAGAAAATTATTGTGGCTTTTGGTGTCTGACCACGGCTTTTGTTTTCCAGCGTCCGGTTTTGTAATAAAAGAAAGCCAATAAAAGCCCGACAAACCAAGCAATGGGAATACCCCACCATATACCGATGGCACCGAACCTCAGCGAGAGGAAATAGGATGCCGGAATGCGGACGAACCAAAGGGAAATAATGCTGAAAAACAGCGGGACCAAGGTGTCGCCGGCGCCACGCATGACGCCGTTGATGGAAAACATGGTGGCAAAAACCATGTAAAAAAGCGGGACAATGAGCAAATAATGTTTTCCGATTTCGACCACACCGGCATCTTTGGTGAAGACCTGCATGAGTTGACGGGCAAAAAGCAGGGCAACGACGGAAATGACAAGGGCTACGGCGTTTGACATGAGCAGGGTGGCCTTTAATCCTTTGTGTACTCTTTCCATTTTTCCGGCACCGATGTTTTGCCCGACGAAAGTGGACAGGGCGGCTGAAAAATTCATGGCGGGCATGGCGGCAAACGAATCGATACGGACGGCAATACTGTAAGCGGCAATGGTGGGGGTGCCAAACATGTTGACAATGCGATACAGGGCCATGAAACCAAAGGCCACAAAAGTTTGCTGAAAACCGGTGGGCAGACCTATTTTCAGACTTTTCCGGAAGATTTCGCGATCGAAATGCATGTGCCGGGGTCTGAAATCGAGGAACGAATGATAGCGGTTCATGTAAAAAATGATGGCGAAAAAGGCGGAGCCTTGTGCTACTACCGTGGCTGCTGCCACCCCGCGGATGCCCCACCGGAAAACCAATACAAAAATCAGGTCGAGGGCAATGTTGAGCAACGTGGAACCGCCGAGGAAATAAAAAGGGGTTTTGGAGTCGCCCAGCCCGCGCATGATGGCACTGGTTCCCTGAAAGCCGAAAAAGAAAATGAATCCCAATGCATACACGCGGAAATATTGTACGGCCTGGGGCAGAACATCCGGGGGCAGGTCGATGAGCCGGAAAATGGGACGGGCAAACAGGATACCGGCAGCGGTAACAAAAAAGGCAGCGAAAAACATAAAGATGTATAACGTATCGATGGTACGTTTGACCTCGGCCATTTTTTTGGCTCCGAAAAACTGGGAAATGACCACGGTGGATCCGATGGCGATGCCCACCACAAAAGAGATGAGGGCGAAAATAAACGGGAAGTTAGCACCCACGGCAGCCAGGGCTTCTTTGCCAATGGCGCGACCCACCACAATGCTGTCGACCACATTGTACAATTGTTGAAAGACATTGCCTGCCAGCATGGGCAACGCAAATTGCAGGATAAGTTTTCCTTCCTTGCCTGTGGTTAAGTCTTTCAAATTGAGCAGCCCGGTTTAAGAAAACGGTTATTTTTTACGGCTTTCCGTTTTTAACAGGTTTTTGGGGTTTACCTTGTTCACATCTTCTTTAAAATCATGAATGTCGGAGGCCACATCTTTCAAATCTTTGGCAAGGCCCTCGTCATCCACGGCTTTTTTAAATTCGCGCATTCCTTTTCCCAGCCCTTTGGCCAGTTCCGGTATTTTTTTTCCGCCGAAGATCAACAGGACGGCTGCAAAAATGAGCAGCATTTCATTGGTTCCGATCAAGCCACAATACTGTATCATTGCTTTAAATTTTTTACAAATGTAGATGAAATTTTTTTATTCGAAATGACACACAGACGAATGAAAAAATTTTATGGGAAAGCGAAGCGGTTCCCCCTGTAAAAAAAGATTTTGCACTTTGTCTTTATGGCAAAATGGTTTTTTTACAGGAAAGTTGTTTAAACTTTGAGGAAAAATATCTTTATAATGTATTTTAAATCAGCAAATAAATACCTAATATTCCCCTTTTGGAAGGGGTGTAGGGGTAGGTATATAAAAAGATATTTATTTGCTGATTTATCAGGTTGTTAAAGCCTACTTTGTTTTGTAAACTTTAAACAACTTCAGGGGAAAAGTAAACATTTTGGGTATTGGTGGTACACAATTTGCGGTATTGGCAGGGTAAAAAAGGAAAGGCAAAAAGTGTTAACTTTGCCGAACCGTCAGGCTGTTCTATCGCTCCCGTTTCAAAACGGGTGAGGAAAGTCGGGACAACACAGGGTACCATACTTCCTAACGGGAAGGTGCCGCGTGAGCGGTAACAGCAAGTGCCACAGAAAATAACCGCCGAATCCGCCTGTGGCGGATGGCAAGGGTGAAAACGTGGGGTAAGAGCCCACGCGACCGGGTGGTGACATCCGGCCGGGGTAAACCTTATGGGTTGCAAGGCCAAGTATGCCGGCGTTCCCGCCAAAGACGGGATAAGGGCGACCCGTCCGATGCCGGCGGGTAGGCTGCTGGAGGTGCAGGGTGACCTGCATCCGAGATAAATGATAGAACCCGTTCCGGTTTTTCCGGAACGGTGACAGAATCCCGCTTATAAGCCTGACGGTTTTTTT
>CAYYRE010000010.1:0-35506 GCA_964473895.1 uncultured Lentimicrobiaceae bacterium
CTGGTTTTTTCGTTATTGATAGGCCTGGAACAACGCCGGCACCATTTTGATGAAAAACCCGGTTCGCTTTACGGTACCGACAGAACCCATGTTTTTATCGGCATCCTGGGCTTTGTATTGTATGTTATTGCTCCGCAACGGCTTTGGGTATTTGTAGCGGGTGGCTTGGCCGTTACACTTTTTCTTGCCATTTTTTACTGGAAAAAAATTGAAAACCGTGAACAATACGGCATTACCTCGATTGTTGTTGTTTTGATCACGTATAGTCTGGCTCCGCTGGTTTATCTCAAACCCATTTGGATGGCCATTTCGTTGGTAACGGTGGTGTTGGTCTTTACCGAACTGAAACAGTTTTTATGGAAACTGAGCAGCCGGTTTGACGAAAACGAATTCATTACCCTTGCCAAATTTCTCTTGATTTCCGGTATCATTCTCCCCTTGCTGCCCCATAGTGAAATCAGCACATACATTCCGGTTTCCCCTTTTAAAATATGGATGGCCGTGGTGGTCATTTCCGGTATTTCTTATGCCAGTTATCTGATTCAAAAATTTCTTTTCCCCAACAAAGGCATACTGATCACCGGAATCCTCGGCGGAATATACAGTAGTACGGCAACCACCGTGGTACTTGCACGCCGGAGCCAATCGGCAGGAGCCAATACCCGCCTCATTGCCTCCGCCACCATTCTCGCCACGGCCATGATGTTTTTCAGAATATGGGTACTCGCCTACATTTTCAACACCACACTGGCCTATCATCTCGCTGTTCCTTTTTTCTCTTTGGCACTGTTTTCCATGGTTATTTCCTGGATAATGCTGAAATTGGGGAAAAAAGGAGGTAAAATGGATCCCGAAAAATCAACGGCAAAGAACCCCCTGGAATTTAAAACAGCGCTGTTGTTTGCATTTCTTTTTGTACTTTTTGCCCTACTGACCAAATTCGTTATGCAGCATTACGGAAACAAAGGACTGGATGTGCTGTCGTTTGTGGTGGGAATTACCGATGTGGACCCTTTTCTGTTGAGCCTGTTTACCGGAAAATACCATCTGGCACTCACCGTTTTATCCAATGCCACCCTGATTGCCGTTACCTCCAACAACCTGGTAAAACTCATTTATGCCTTATCGCTCGGAAGCCGGAAATTGCGGAAACCGCTTCTTATCGGGTTTTTCCTGATTATTGCGGTGAGTTTTGTTTTTATCCATTTCTAAAAAAGTAAGGGGAATAGCTAATTTTTGAACTATTGTTCATTACTTTATTTCTATTTTTGCATCAGGAATCTGAATTATGTTTGGAATAAAAAAAGAGCGCGAAAGGGAGGCTTGGTTATTAGCTTCTGTTGGGTTGAACTTGATTTTTTCGGCGGCAAAACTTACGTGGGGAACCGTTGTAGGTGCCACCGTGGTGACGGCAGATGGAATTCACAGTATTTCGGATGTTATCGGGGCTTTTTTGGTTTTCCTGGCGCTGCGTTTTGCAGGACACAAGTCAAAACGTTTCCCGTTCGGAATGAACAAACTGGAAGACTTTGCCGCCACAATAGGTGGCTTTGCCATTTTACTGGCAGGATACAGTATCATACAAACGGTATTTTTCAGCAAAGGGATCAAAACACCTGAAAATATCTGGGGCACCCTTATTTTTATGGTCATTTTGATTGTACTGGAGATGGTTTTTTATTTTTTCGAACGGAAAGCAGCCCTCCGCTTAAAATCACCGGGGGTTAAAACCGATGCCCTGAACTGGTTAGGGGATATGGGCGCCAGCGTGGTGGTTATTGCGGGGATTTTAGGCTGGCATTTTTCTATCCCTTATGCCCAGGAGACTGCCGTTATTATCATTGTTTTGATGATTTTTTACGGGGCTTTTGAAATTTTACGCGATGCCCTGCTTTCGCTTCTCGATGCTTCGGTGGACCAGGACACTTTGCAAAAAGCCGGACAAATCATTGCCCGTTTCCCGGCAGTAGCCCAAATCGAACGTCTTTTTATCCGGCGCTCGGGAAGTGTTCTTTTTGCCGATATCGTCCTTCAGGTTAAAGAAAAAAACATGGAAAGTGCCCATCTTGTCATCGATGAAATCGAACAGGAATTACAACGGCAAATTCCCAATCTGGCCATAACCACCATCCACTACGAACCGGAAAAGAAAACCCTGAAAAAAACAGCCGTTTTATGGGACGAAACCCGGTCTTTTGTTGCCCCGACTTTCGGAAAAGCCTCCTGGATTGAACTCTTTGAAACCAACGAAGAAGGTGAAGTGGTCAGCCGTCAGTGGGTCCGGAACCCGGTACTCCACGGACAGCGGGGTAAATCGATCAAGCTGGCAGCTTGGCTGATAAAACAAAAGGTGGATAAAATTGTGATTCACCCGCGGGATTTGGAAGAGGACCTCCACACTCTCTTTTCGGCCCTCGGCATAGAAATAACGGAACAAATTTCATCATGAAACAGGATTTCGTTTCCGTCAAACCCTCCGCCGATGCTCCCGTCGTGAAAAAAGCATCATTACCACAAGGATAACCGCTGTGGTAACAACCCCATTGATTAAAATCTGCGAAAGACTCCGCAAAACATGGCGAAAACTAAAAACCTGAAGAAAAGTGAGAATAAATTGATAAAACAAAGCAAGTGTCAGGGTGTATTTAAAGAAACCCGTCACCCCCAATTTCAACAGCCCCGGCTCCTCCCCTTTTTCAAATTCCAAGCCGGGGAAATAAAACCGGATGACCCCCGGACGGGCAAAAGCCATAAAAACCAAAGCAGCCGTTTGCAGCCCCATTGTATTTTCAAAAAAATCGACCGTTAATCCGGTCAGAAAAGCCAACACCAACAAAAGGCTTTTGTTAATACCCAGCGGAAGCAACAAAACAAACAAGATAAAAACATACGGCACCACATATCCTCCAAACTGAACCGTATCGAACACCAATACCTGAAGCAACACCAACAAGACAAACCGGACGATATTTTTCACCACAGGATTATTCATCTTCGGCCTCCTCAAGCAGTTTTATTTGTTCTTTTTTATGCACATTTTGAAGAATATAAACATACAACAGGCTGTTAAAATCGGTACTAAACCTTAAATCAGCTTTGTTCAGGCTGTTGTTCGGGCTTTTTTCAAAACGGTCAATCACACCTATGTTCAACCCGGCCGGGAAGATAAACGAATTGCCACTGGTCACAATGGTATCTCCTTTTTGCAAACTGACATGTGCCGGAATATCCACCACTTCTCCGTTTGTATCGTGCTGTTCATCCCAAATAACATTGACAAGTTGATGGTTCTTCTTGATCCTGGCACTGATATGGGCATGGGTATTTAATAACGAAAGGGCAACGGCATAATGTTTTGACACTCCAATAATAATTCCGGCAATCCCCCGGTCCGAAACAATCCCCATCTCTTTTTCAATTCCATCTTCTTTCCCTTTGTTGAGGACAATAAAGTTATTGCTACGGTTTACCGTATTGCGTAAAACCGTTGCCGGAATATAAACATACGAGGAATCCCTGCTTCCCCTCCTGTTGCTGTCAGCCGTAAGCATTTCCGCCAAAAGCATATTATACAAACGGCTGTTTTCGCGCAACAGGCTTTTGTTTTCTTCGCGCAAGCGAAAATAACCGGTTATGGCATGGTAATCGGCAAAAAGGGTTCCCGAAATATCACTTGCCGCATTAAAACGCAACATACGCGGATACGAAAAGCTGTTGGAAAGCATGGCAAGGGCAATCATTTCCAGAATGAGGAACAAACTGAAAAACTGATGTTTCAGAAAAAAGGCCACCAGGTTACGCATGCAGCAATATCCAATTAGCTTATTTTATGAGGAATGTGAATTTTTCGAAGTTTTTCAAAGCAATGCCTGTTCCGCGGGCTACGGCACGCAAAGGGTCTTCGGCCACATGAATCGGCAGTTTTGTTTTTTGATGAATCCGTTTGTCCAGACCACGCAACAACGAGCCACCGCCGGCAAGGTAGATACCCGTACGATAAATATCAGCCGAAAGTTCGGGTGGTGTATTTTCCAGTGCATTCAACACAGCCGCCTCTACCTTCGAAATGGATTTATCAAGACAGGTGGCTATTTCTTTATAATTCACCGTAATTTCTTTGGGAATACCGGTCAGCATATCCCTACCATGAACGGCATAGTCATCGGGCGGGTTTTCCAAATCGGTCACTGCAGCACCTACCTCAATTTTAATACGTTCGGCGGTACGCTCGCCAATGTTAATATTGTGCTGCTTACGCATGTATTCTTCAATATCGGCATTGAAATCATCGCCGGCAATCCGTATGGAAGTGTTGTTGACGATCCCGCCCAGGGCAATCACGGCAATTTCGCTGGTCCCGCCTCCAATGTCGATGATCATGTTTCCGGTGGGCTCCAAAACATCGATCCCAATACCGATGGCGGCAGCCATGGGTTCATGTATCAATTTGATCTCTTTGGCCCCGGCACGTTCGGCCGAATCCTTCACAGCACGCTCTTCCACTTCGGTAATTCCTGAAGGGATACAAATCACCATTTTCATAGCCGGTGGAAAAATGGAACTTTTGATACCGATCATTTTAATCATTTCACGGATCATGTACTCTGTCGATTGAAAATCGGCAATTACCCCGTCACGCAAAGGACGAATGGTTTTAATATTTTCGTGGGTTTTGCCGTGCATCATCATGGCTTTTTTCCCAACGGCAATAATTTTTCCTGTATTTCGCTCCAGTGCAACAATAGAAGGTTCATCCACAACTACTTTGTCATTGTAAATGATGACCGTATTGGCAGTTCCCAGGTCAATGGCAATTTCTTTGGTTAAAAATGAAAACAGTCCCATATATTATCTCTCCTTTTACTCTTTTTTATTTTTTTCACTACAAATATAGCATGTTAATGTTTAAAATGTCTGATTCCTGTAAAAACCATACTCATTTGGTGTGCATTGCAATAAGCAATGGAATCTTTGTCGCGAATGGATCCTCCGGGCTGGATCACAGCCCGTATCCCGGCTTTATCGGCAATTTCCACTGAATCGGCAAAAGGGAAAAAGGCGTCCGACGCCATGACGGCCCCTTCGAGTGACAAATCGAAAGCCCGGGCTTTTTCAATGGCATGCCGCAAAGCATCGACCCGCGAAGTCTGGCCGACCCCCGAACCGAGCAATTGTTTGTTTTTTGCCAGTACAATGGCATTGCTTTTGGAATGTTTGACAATTTTATTGGCAAAAAGCAGGTCTTCCACTTCATCGGCTGTGGGCTGCGTTTTGGTCATTACTTCGAGTTGTGCGCCGGTTTCGGTAACACGGTCACGTTCCTGCCACAATACACCGTTAAGGACCGACCGGAATTGTTCACCGGAAAAAGAGTAAGCTTTTTTGACAAGGATTATCCGGTTTTTTTTCGATTTTAAGCGTTCCAATGCCTCCTCATCGTATCCCGGTGCCAGGATAATTTCAAAAAATATTTTGTTGATTTCGGCGGCTGTTGCGGCATCCACCACACGGTTGGTCACCAAAACGCCGCCAAAAGCCGAAACAGGATCACCGGCCAGTGCATCTTTCCAAGCCTCCGTCAAATTTTCGCGCGTTGCCAAACCGCACGCATTGTTGTGTTTGATAACAGCAAAAGTGGTTTCTTCAAAATCATCGATGAGGTGAATGGCCGCATCCAGGTCGAGCAAGTTATTATACGAAATGGCCTTTCCGTGCAACTGTTCAAAAACTTCTGATGGATGACCGTAAAAGATTCCTTTTTGATGCGGATTTTCGCCGTAACGTAATATGTTGGCCGTTTGTTCGCTCACTTTAAAACTTGGCACCTCTCCCCGGCTGATCCAATGAAAAATGGCCGTATCATAGTGTGAGCTGACATCAAAAGCCTTGGCAGCAAAAGTGCGCCGGTCCTCCAGGGTGGTTTTGCCCTTTTTTTCTTCAAGCAAAGCAAGCAGCGCATCGTATAAACCCACCGAAGGCACCACGAGTACATCAAGGTAATTTTTGGCAGCGGCACGGATGAGGGCGATGCCTCCGATATCAATTTTTTCGATGATGGCCTGGTCTTCTTTTGTTTTTTTCAGAGTCTCTTCAAAGGGATACAAATCCACAATAACCAAATCAAAAGTAGGAATGGCATATTCCTGCAACTGTTTTTGATCTTCCGCATTTTCCCGACGTGCCAATATTCCCCCGAAAACTTTCGGGTGCAATGTTTTTACCCTGCCTCCCAAAACAGAGGGATATCCGGTGAGCGATTCCACCGATTGCACGGGAAATCCGTTTTCCCGGATAAACCGGTAAGTTCCGCCTGTGGAATAAACGGCTACCCCCAGCTCATGCAACTTTTTCAGAACCGGAAGTAATCCGCTTTTGTTATAAACCGAAACCAAAGCCGTTTTGATTGTTTTCACAACACGCTGAATTTTAGATTTTTAATAACGAAGCAACTGTTCACCTTTTCTTTTTGCAAAATACGAGGAAAAGATGGATTTTTTCCTTTAATTTTGAAAATATATTTTCAGCCCCGGCAAGGGCTGTTCCGTATCCGCAAAAAGAAAAATGGTGAAAACACTAAAACTGATTTACGAAAGTGTGGTATTTGCTTATAAAGCTTTGGTTATTAACAAGGTGAGAGCCATCTTATCTCTTCTCGGGATTACCATTGGCATTTTTTCGATCATTTCGGTTTTTACGGTATTCGACAGCTTGCAATCCAACATAAAAAGCGAGATCAACTCACTGGGGAGCAATGTGCTTTTTATACAGAAATGGCCTTGGGTTATGGGAGGTGGCATGCCTTGGTGGAAATATATCCAGCGTCCGCAGCCCACCCTTTCGGAAATGAAAGAACTTTTGAAAAGAAGCCATACGGTGGATAATGCCGCTTTCATGTATGCGGTACAACGAAATGTGTATAACGGAGACAATTCCATGGAAAACGTCACCGTGATGGCCGTTTCGCACGATTACAACAAAGTGATGCCTTTTGACCTGCAGGAAGGGCGCTATTTTACCCTGAGCGAAAGCCAGGGAGGACGTAACCTGGCCATCATCGGTGCCGATGTGGCAACCAACCTTTTCCCGCACAGTGATCCGGTAGGACACAGCATCAAAATCTTCGGCCGGAAACTCAAGGTTATCGGGGTCATCCGCAAAAAAGGAGAAGATATTTTCGGAAATTCATCCGACAACAGAATCATTGTTCCCGTGGTTTTTGCCAACAGTTTGGTAAATACCAAAAACATTAATGCCAGCATTGTTGTACTTTCAAAACCCTATATCAGCGTGGATGCCATGAAAGACGAACTCACCGGCATCATGCGGTCGATCCGTAAGCTCAAACCGCGTGCCGAAGATAATTTTGCCATCAACCAAACCTCGATCATCAACAAAGGCTTCGACTCCCTGTTCCGTATTATTGCCATGGTAGGTTGGATTATCGGCGGATTTTCGTTGTTGGTAGGCGGTTTCGGCATTGCCAACATCATGTTTGTTTCCGTTAAGGAACGAACCCAACAAATCGGTATTCAAAAAGCTTTGGGCGCAAAAAATTACTTCATCTTGCTACAGTTTCTTTTTGAAGCTTTTTTTCTGGCGGTTATGGGAGGAGCCGTGGGATTACTTATTGTGTACCTGCTCACCCTTTCGTTTTCATCACTGATTGGTTTTCCCCTTGTGTTAACGCTTAACAACATCGCATTGGGTATAGGGGTTTCGGGAATGATCGGGATTATTTCGGGCTTCGTCCCGGCCTGGAGTGCTTCGCGGCTGGATCCGGTAGATGCCATGCGTTTTAATTTTTAAGCAGGAGGCGGGGACTGCTTCATCGCGTCCTCGGGCGGCGACAAGACTACTCTTTTCCTTTCATATCGATAAGCCAGTCCACGTAAAGCTCCCCGTTGAGCGAATAACCTTCCGGTATCAGGTTTAAGTTGATAAACGCATAATATACGGGTTTTACTTTGGCCCATTCCATAATTTGTGCCGCAGCTTTGAAAGTACCGCCCGTGGCAAGAATATCGTCCACCACCAGCACATGAGTACCTTCCACCAGGGCATCTTTTTTCATTTCAATTACATCTTCCCCATATTCTTTTTTAAACGAAGCGGTATAAACTTCTCCGGGAAGTTTTCCTTTTTTCCGCAGGGGGACGAATCCTACACCGAGCTGGCTGGCAATGGCCGTTCCAAGGATAAACCCGCGGGCTTCAATACCGGCTACCATAGTCACTTTGTCGCGGAAATAATCGGCCACACTGTTGACCACAATTTCCATGGCCAGTTTACTCATAAACAAAGGGGTAATATCCACAAAACGTATTCCTTTCACCGGATAGTCATCGTAAAAACGTACCATTCCGGGAAACATCTCCTTTCGGGCATTATTCAGGTAAATCATTTCGGTTTGTTTTAAAAAATTTGCTCTTCTTTACAAAGATAAAACAAAATCATACGCTTTTGGCAATGCTTGGAAAAAAGAAAGAAAACTGTCGAAAACACCCAAACAAAGCAAAACAAAACAACTGTTTCGGTCAAAACCAAGCGGAAAACATTTATTCATCCGAGAACTCACGCAACAGTTTCCGGTATTGCGAAAAAACCTGCGCACGTGATACAAAACCAAGGTACTTTCCATCTTTTATGACCGGCAAATTAAAGTTTCCCGAGTCCTGGAATTTTTTGGTCACCTCTTCCATGGTGTCGTCCGGGCTGACCAGCGGCTCGGGCATGTACATCAATTCGTCCACTTTTATGGTATCGTACAGCTCCGGTTTAAAAATAATATTCCGGATATCGTTCATGAAAATAATACCCTGGAAATTATTTTCATCGTCTACCACAGCCACAATGTTTCGTTCGGAGTTGGCCAGAACATGAACAAGGTCGCCAAGGGTCGCATCTTTGTTGATGGTCTTAAAATTGGTTTCGATCAAAGGCGAAACACGCATCATTTGCAAGACAGCTTTGTCTTTGTGGTGTGTCATCAGCTCCCCTTTTTCGGCAAGCCGTTTGGTATAAATGGAATGGGTTTCAAAAAGACTAATGGTAAGATACGAAAAAATGGCCGTAAAAATCAGCGGAGTAAACAACTGGTAACTTCCCGTAAATTCGGCCACAAGAAAAATACCTGTCAACGGGGCATGCATTACGCCGGCCATCACACCGGCCATACCCACGAGCCCCATATTTTTTTCAGGTACCGAAACAAAAGGCAACAAATTGACCATTTTAGCAAAAAAGACTCCGGCCACACCGCCCATAAACAACGAAGGAGCAAAAATGCCACCCACACCACCACTGGCACCGGTAGTCGCCATAGCCACCACTTTAAAAGCCATGATGAACAACAACAGCAACAAGATGTGGGATATTCTACCGGAGTTTGCCATAATATTTTGATTGATCAAACTCCCTCCCTCGCCGGAAATCAGCTGTCTTAAAAACTCATAACCCTCACCGTAAATGGAAGGAAAAACATAAATAATCACACCAACGGCAAGGCCTCCGACCAATACTTTTTCGCCCTGTTTTTTTAATTTCCCCATCAAATCTTCAATAAAGAACGTTGTTCTGTTAAAATAGAGGGAAACCAGTCCGGTAAAAATGCCGAGCAAAGCATAAAAAGGCAGGTTATTCACATCATACATCTGGTCGAGATGAATGGAAAACAATACCCCGTTGCCCATGAGGAAGTAAGCCATGGTAGCTCCCGAAACGGCTGAAATGAGGATGGGTATCAGGCTGGTCATGGTGAGGTCGATCATCAAAATCTCCAATGAAAACACCGTAGCAGCTATGGGTGCTTTAAAAATCCCCGCCAGTGCACCGCTGGCCCCGGCCCCCACAAGAATGATGACCGTTTTGCGATTCATGTGGAACTTGCGCCCAAGGAACGATCCGATGGCACTGCCTGTCAGCACAATTGGTGCCTCAAAACCCATGGACCCACCAAAAGTGATGGTAAACACACTGGCAATCATGGAAGAATAGAGGTTGTGCGAACGCAACCGCCCGAAACGTTTTGAAATGGCATGCAAAACAATGCTCACCCCGTGCGAAAGATTGGCTTTCACCACGTATTTGGTAAACAAAACGGTAAGTGTAAAACCAATAAGCGGCAAAATAAGGTAAACATAATAACCGGTACCAAAATCAAAACCCCGCGTCACCCATTGGTGGGTATAATATGCAATATTTTTCAGTAAAACGGCCGAAAGGCCACCCCAGATACCGATAACCACACTCAGCAATAAAACACCCCCGTGAAGTTGCCGGTTGTGTATGCTTGCCAATGGTTTTTTTAATAATTTGTGATAAAAGTCCACTGCTGTTGCGTTTGACCGCCGCAAAATTAAACATATTCCCGTGCCAACGGATGATACACCTATCAAAAAAAATACAAATGACAAATAATAAACAGCAGATGACTAACCAAAAACGGATCCGCCCAAAAGAGTTGCCGCCACGTTAAAGAAACTTCCGTAAATTTACGCTGAATTTAAAAGTAAATTGTCGAGAACAAGAAAACCATTCAAACCACATCCGTTGAAAAACAAAAAAACATATTATGTCCTGACCGGATTTCTGGTATTTATTCTCTTGGTCTGGTATTTTTCACGTCCGCCGGCAACCGGCAGCCAGGTTATTGAAGTTCCTGTCAAATCAGGGAAATTTGTCATCAGCGTCACGACTACGGGTGAGCTGGAAGCGCGTAGCAATGAAAAAATCCACGGCCCCAACCCTTCCGCTCTACGCAACGCCCGTATTTGGCAATACCGTATCGAAAAAATCGTTCCGGATGGTACCGTGGTGGACTCGGGCGACTGGGTGGCCGATCTCGACCGCAGCGATTTGACCAACAAACTAAAAGACCAGGAACTGGAAGTGGAAAAACTGCAAATGCAGTACACCAAAACCCAGCTTGACAGCGCCATTACCTTACGGGATGCCCGCGATGCCCTTATCAATATGAAATATGCCGTTGAAGAAAAACAAATTGTAGTGGACCAGTCGATCTACGAGCCACCTGCCACCCAGCGACAGGTAAAACTGGACCTGGAAAAAGCACGGCGAACCTATAAACAAACCAAAGACAATTATATCCTGAAAAAAGAAAAAGCCATAGCCAACATGAAAGAAGTGGAGGCCCGGCTGAATAAAGCCATACGGAAACTGAACGAACTGAAAAAACTGGATCGTGAATTTGTGATTTATGCCCCCAAAGCGGGAATGGTGATTTACAAAAGAAGCTGGGACGGAAAAAAACAAGGTGCCGGGGCACAAATTTCCACCTGGGATAATGTAGTGGCCATTTTACCCGACCTGAGCGCCATGAACAGCAAAACCTATGTGAACGAAATTGATATCAGCAAAGTGAAAAAAGGGCAAAAAGCCATTGTAAGTACCGATGCCTTTCCTGATAAAAAATTTACCGGTGTGGTAACCGATGTGGCCAATATGGGACAACAAATGAAAAATTCCAATGCCAAAGTGTTTGAAGTGATGATTCAACTCAACGGGACCGATTCGGTTTTGCGCCCGGGCATGACCACCAAAAACCGGATTATTACACAAACCATCGATTCGGCACTGTATGTCCCCATTGAGTGCGTCCACAACAACGATTCGGTAAGTTTTGTCTTCACGGATCACCGTAAGCAACAGGTACTCACCGGAAAAAGTAACGACGAAAGTATTGTCATTCGCAAAGGATTAAAAAAGGGGGATAAGGTTTATCTGTTTCCTCCCCAAGGGGCCGAAACATGGAAATTCCACTTTTTGCCATCAAAAAAACATCCGGACACAAACTGACGCTGTGCCTACCGGATGTCAAACTCTTCCGGGGAATGAAAAACCGGAATATCCAAAAGACAATCTTAAGGGGTTGTCTGTGTTTTTGTTACCGGCACACAAATTTTTACAAAAAAGTTCTATATTTACACGCTGAAACGAAAATAGTCAACTTCTACCTCCATTAAATTGGGACATCATGCACAACACGAAAGAAAAAATCCTAACCGTAGCAGCCAAAATATTCAGCCGTTACGGTTTTTACAAAACTTCCATGGACGAAATTGCCCGCATCTCACATAAAGCCAAGGGATCGCTTTATTATCATTTTGCCAGTAAAGAAGAACTTTTTACGGAAGTTGTTTCGCGCGAAATCGAACGCATGAAAAAAGAATTGGCAGTTATTGTGACCGATCCGGGAATCAATGCCCGCGAAAAACTGAAAAAATACCTGCTCACCCGCATGGCCGTTTTAAAAGAAGCTGCCAACTATCACGAAACATTGAAAGCCGATTTTTTTGAACATTTTGAATTCATCGACAAGCTGCGCAGCGACATGGACCACTGGGAAAAAGTTCAACTCCGCCACATCATCAACCAAGGAATCAAGGAAGGTGTTTTTGAAAACAAAAAGAAAAGTACCGGTATTTTACTCGATGTATTTATTATGGTACTGAAAGGACTGGAAATTCCGTTTTTCCTGCAAGATAAATACGACGATTTACGGCCCCATTTTGATGATTTGATCAATATCCTGATAAAAGGAATGGCACCCGACTAATAAAACAAAAAAAGCCCGATGGAAAACCATCAGGCTTTTTTTAAACTTCAACACGTTCGTTTTATGAGATCTTGATCTGACGGGTCAGTTTGGTTTCTTCTTCTTTCTTCGGCAGGACAATGCTCAAAATACCGTTTTTGTAATCGGCTTTGATCTTTTCGATGTCAATGGATTTGGGCAGTGTAAACGAACGGCTGAAGCTGCTGTACATAAATTCCCTGCGCGTGTAGTTGTCTTCTTTTTCTTTCTTTTCTTCTTTTTTCTCCGAGGAAATGGTCAGTTGATAGTTGTCCAGGTCGATTTTAAAATCATCTTTTTTCATACCCGGAGCAGCCATTTCCAAGACAAATTTGTCATTTTCTTCTTTGATGTTTACAGCGGGAACATCGCCCGTGTATTCATCAACACGACCTAAGAAATTTCTTTCCAGATTTTCGATCAGGTCGGTAAAAGTCGGATACTGATTGAATTTTACTAAGCTCATAATGAAACCCTCCTTTCAATTTTATTTTTTTTGTTCTGTTTTTTAATCAATTTCACCCTCCCTCTTTCAAATGGTGTACCAACCCTATTTTTATTAAAAACCCATGAAAATTAATGCCATTTTGACGTGATTTTTCCGCACAACCTGTCAATATGGCCGGTTTACTGAAAAATACCTATAAACAGACAGTTTGCTTATCTTTGTAGTATTGAAATTCAGAGCAAGTTGGACAAAATCATTAACAGTCTTCGGCCATCAAGGATTATTTTCCCCATTCTCATCGGCGTGGGGGTCAGCGGGTGGCTTTTGTACCGGAATTTCGATAAGGAAGCTTTTAGTTTTGTACAGTTTTCCTGGCATACACTGTTGTTTATCGTGATTGCTTTCAGTATGATGCTCGTACGCGATGTGTCGTATATGTACCGTTTAATTGTGCTCACCGACAACCGGCTATCCTGGAAACAAGCCTTCAACATCATCATGTTGTGGGAATTTAGCTCGGCGGTATCACCATCGGTTGTAGGCGGTACCGCACCGGCTATTTTCTTTTTGTACAAAGAAGGACTGAGCGGCGGCCGCAGCACGGCAGTGGTTTTGACTGCCATTTTCCTCGATGAAGTTTTTTTCATCCTCTCCGTCCCGCTTGTCTACCTTTTTTACCGCGACAACATATTTCCGCCCGACACCCAGCACTATACCGAAATCATTTACGGTTTCTATATCGGTTTCGGAATTATTTTCGTGTACACCCTTTTTTTGGCTTATGCTTTATTCATTAATCCTTACCTGTTCAAATCATTCATTTCGTGGGTGTTTCTTTTCCCACTCATCAAAAAATGGCGAATGGGTGCACGCAAATGGGCTAACCAGCTGATACAAACATCCCAGCTCATCAAAAAGAAACCGGTTTCCTATTGGATAAAAAGCGGAACAGCCACCATCCTTTCGTGGACAGGCCGGTATTGGGTGGTCAATTTTCTTTTCATGGCCTTTTTTGAACAGTCGAAAAACCTGTATGACCAGTTTTTGATTTACGGTCGCCAACTCAGCATGTGGATCATCCTTTTGGTTAGCCCGACACCGGGGGGCAGCGGTATCGCCGAATATATTTTCACCGACTTTCTCAGCGATTTGATTCCCAACAAAGCCTGGATTACCACACTGGCCATTTTCTGGCGGCTGATTTCGTATTACCCTTATCTTTTTGCCGGGGTTATCATCCTTCCCATTTGGATACGGCATGTTTATAAAAAATCAAAAAAATACAAGGTTATCAAGTAGCTCAATCGTTTGCGAAAAGCACTGTAGCATTATGGGTTATTACAAAAAAGGTGAACATCGCCCATGGAACAAAAAGCCGTTTTCCGCCGGTTTATTTTATTAATTTTGTAGCATAAATCCATTTAAAACAGAAAAGATCATGTCAGCAAAAATCTCAGACAAAATTAAACCCGGTGTGGTCACCGGAGACGATGTTCAATATATTTTTAAGATCGCCAAACAGGAAAAATTTGCCATTCCTGCAGTGAACGTGGTAGGCTCTAACTCTGTCAATGCTGCCCTTGAAGCGGCCAAAGAAGTTAACTCCCCCATTATCATTCAGTTTTCCAACGGCGGCGGGGCTTTTTTTGCAGGAAAAGGGCTTTCGAACGACAACCAGCAAGCCGCCATAGCGGGCAGTATTGCCGGAGCCCATCAGGTACATCAACTGGCCGAAATGTATGGAATTCCGGTCATCCTGCACACCGACCACTGCGCGAAAAAATTATTGCCCTGGGTAGAAGGTCTTTTAGACGCCGGCGAAGCCTATTACAAACAACACGGAAAGCCATTGTTCAGCTCACATATGCTGGATTTGAGTGTGGAGCCCCTGGAAGAAAACCTTGAAATCTCCAAACGTTTCCTGGAACGCATGACCAAACTGGGCATGACCCTCGAAATTGAGCTGGGCATTACAGGAGGCGAAGAAGATGGTGTGGATCATTCGGATATCGAAAATTCACGGCTTTACACACAACCCGAAGAAGTGAACCGGGCTTACGAAACCCTGATGGCAGTAAGCCCCCGTTTTACCATTGCGGCTGCTTTTGGCAATGTACACGGTGTTTACAAACCCGGAAACGTAAAACTGGAACCCATCATCCTGCATAACTCACAAAAATACATTCAGGAAAAACACCATACCGAAGAAAACCCAGTGAACTTTGTTTTCCATGGCGGGTCCGGTTCCGAACCCGAAAAAATCAAAGAAGCCGTGTCGTACGGCGTGGTAAAAATGAACATCGATACCGATACGCAATGGGCTTTCTGGAACGGGGTACGCGGCTACGAGGCCAAATACCACGACTATCTGCAAAGCCAAATCGGCAACCCCGATGGCGAAGACCTGCCCAACAAAAAATATTACGATCCCCGCAAGTGGCTGCGTGCCGGTGAAGAATCGATGCGTGACCGCTTGAAACAAGCTTTTGAAGACTTGAACTGTTTGAACAGATATTAGTGTCCGTTAAATCATACAGGCGCAAAACCCAATGGGTTTTGCGCCTTTTTATCAAATGTTAAACTATCCGCCTAAAATATTGCTCGCATTTGGGGAAACCTTTTCGGAAACCGATGGTGCTTTTCACCAATGGCTTTTGCAAAACGGATATCCGGAATTGGCCGCGCTGAGCAGTGCCATTCGCGGAAGTTACGAGGCAGCCGACTGGTTGCTTAAAAACAAATTCCCCCAATTTGCAGCCCTCGACGGGGCCATCGACAAACAACCCAAGGCTTATGCCTGGCTCAGGAAATACCATTTCGACTTTTTGGTGATTTTTGCCGATGCTGTCAACCAGCGAACCGAAGCGGAAAAATGGCTTCGTGAAAATCAGTTTCCCATTTTCCTGCGTCTGGCTGCCAAGATCAGGGAATTCCGCAACAACCAGACTTTTAATTACCATAAATTACATTTCTAAACACCCCATTCATACAAAAAACCGTGTTTTGGGCATGCTGTTTCGTTACCTTTCCGCTCCAAACATCCGGTGAAGGATATTTTTGAATTTTCCGGATGAAAATATCTTCAAAAAAAGGAAACCCCAGGGCCATCCATCACGTAAAAATAAAAAAACGAAAACCATGGCCATCGATCTCATTGCATATTTGTCGGAACGATATTATGGTCAAAAGAAAGAGCCCACAGGTTCAGGCCCTTACCTGACTTTGTCGAGAGAAACAGGTTGCAATGCCACCGGACTGGCAAGTACCTTGGTGAAAACATTACGCAAGAAAGGATTTCATTGGCATTTTGTAAACAAAGAGATTTTGGATAAATCGGCTGAAAAGCTGCATCTCGACCGGCATCGCCTGGAACATGAGTTTTTGCTTTCGAAAAGCAGTGCCATGGACGATGTGATTAAAGCCATGTCGTTACGTTATTTCAAAAACGATAAAAAAATCCGCGATACCATTTCGGAAATCATTCGCTACGAAGCCCAAAAAGGAAATGCCATCATTGTAGGCCGCGCCGGGGTTATTTCCACCCGTGGAATTCCCAACGGGCTGAACATAAGGCTTGTGGCTCCATTGGATTGGCGGATCCAATCGCTCGGCAAACGTAAATTACTAAAAGAAAACGAGGCGCAGACCTATATCGAAGAAACGGATAAAAAACGTAATTTCTTCCTGGAACAATTTGCCGGCAAAAAAGTAACGGACATATATTTCGACCTGATCATCAATGTGGCTGTATTTACGGAACAGGAGGTGGTAAATCTCGTCCTGAACACCATGGAAATGAAAGGAATGCTTTAGTTATTTCCAGGCTTTTGCCACCAAGCCGGTACCCGTTTTATGATGGCCTTTTACATCAAGGGTATTCAAAACCAAAACAAAAGGAAAAGTAAGCAGGTAATAAAACGGCAACACCACAAAAAAGAGGTAACTGGTATTCAGCATAATGATAGGAAATTTCATACTGAGTTTCCATCCCAGTTTACCGGCCGGTCCATATTGATAATATACCGAAACTTCTGAAAAACCGGCACGTTTCATTTTGGCGGTTATGTCATCCACACCATACCCGTCCCGTACATGTTCATCAATAAATGAATGGGCATCACCGCTTTCATGATCATGGTCATGCACATCCGAACCTCCCTGGTCTGATGGCGTTGAAATCAAAAGCATTCCTCCTTTTTTCAGGGAACGGTAAAAATTTTTCAAAACCTTTTCATCTTCTTCAATATGTTCCATGACATCCACACACAAAACGAGGTCATAGGTATCTTTTTCATCAAAGGCAGTGAGATCGGCCTCGGCAAATTTTACGTTCCGGAAGCCGGTTTTTTGAAAAAAAGCATTGCAATCGGCAATTTGTTCCGGTTTCACATCCACACCTTTTATTTGCCAGTTTTTGTGCCGTGAAGCCATATAATAATCATACTGTCCGAAACCGGAACCGGCATCGAGAACAGACAACGGGCCTTTTTTTTGTTTTTCAAACCGTCTTAATTCTTTGCGGATATGCCAGGAGCGCAAAAGCAACAGATCCAACAAGCGATAAAACAGTTTCCGGAAAGCGGGCGTACGGTTAAAAAAAGCACCTAATTTTCTTTTAATCGGATCGTATTGCATAAAAAGCGGGGTTATTTTTCGGGATGGTCATTTTTCAACAGGTCATCAATACGTTCGATGTAATCCAACGAGTCATCTTCAAAAAACTGCAATTCAGGCACAATACGCAGTTGATGCCGGATACGGTCGCCCAGTTTTTTACGGATTTCTTTGTGGTGCCGTTCAATATCCTGCATCAAAGCAGCCTTATTTTTTACAGCAAAGAGGCTCAGATAAATACGTGCCAGGCTCAAATCGGGGGTGACATACACTTTGGTCACCGTCACCATGGCATGACGGGTAACATGCCCCAGTTCGCGCTGAAAGATCTCACCAAGGTCACGAAGCAGCAGCTTTTGAATGCGTTGTTGTCTTTTAGTTTCCATGCGGCAAAAATAACACCTTTTAAGAGATCAGAAGAATAAAAATAATTTGGAACCGCATACCGGAAATCATGGGCAGTCGGCTTTGATTTTATTTTCGATGGCTGTTGTTGAGTAACCGGGCAGCAGAGGGATGGTGACTACCCGGCCGCCTTTGGCCGTTACCACATCGTAACCCACAATTTCTTCCGGCTTATAATCACTGCCTTTGACCAACACATCGGGCTGAACCTTCCGGATGAGGTCGTAAGGGGTGTCCTCGTCAAACAAAACCACCGCATCCACAAAATG
The DNA here is from genome assembly GCA_964473895.1 of uncultured Lentimicrobiaceae bacterium. Taxonomy (GTDB): domain Bacteria; phylum Bacteroidota; class Bacteroidia; order Bacteroidales; family F082; genus Sulfidibacterium. The sequence goes on from CAYYRE010000010.1 coordinate 18,329, forward strand.
CAGGGCGGCCACGATCATGGCACGGGCGTTTTGATCCGTAATCGGTCTGTTTTTCCCTTTCCCGAGCCGTTGCACCGACCGGTCGGTATTGACCCCAACCACAAGAATATCGCCGTAGTCTTTGGCTTTGGCCAGATAATCAACATGTCCCAAATGCAAAATATCAAAACATCCGTTGGTAAAAACCACCTTCTTTTGTCGAAAACGCCACAAATGCAACAGCCTTTCCAACTTGCCGCCGCTCAGAATTTTATTTTCGATAATTTCAAGATTTTTCATTGCAGGGTTTTTTCTTTTTGGTCAGCAAAATATACAAATACCCCAAACTACCCATCGACACATTCAGCAAAGTTTGTCCGGCATGGGTTATGGTGGCAAAAGAAATGGCCACATCGGCAGGAATATTGTACAACTCTGTCAAAATGGATTTTACGATAAAATGATAGGCGCCGATGCCTCCCGGCACCGGTGCCACAATACCAAGGCTGCCGATGGCCAGCAATGTCAGCCCATCCACAAAATTCAACCGGGCCGTTTCGGGGAACATCATCACCGGGACATAAACCATTAAAGCATAAAACAACCAGATGAGAAAGGTATAAATCAGAAAAAGCCATTTGGTTCGCATGGTTTTCACGGTCTTTACCCCTTCGTATACCCCTTTGAAAAATTGGCGCATTTTCAGATAAAACGGATGATCTTCAAACCAGTGTTTATTCCTTTTCAACAAAACAAAGGTGCCAGTCAGAATGAATACCACCAGCAGGGCGAACAGGGAAATGTCCAAAATATTGACAAAAAGCGTTTTGGTAAAAGGTCCGAGGATTTCTTTTAAAAAATCGTTGAGCAACCTGATTTGAAAGACAATAACGCCAACAATAAGCAATACAAGTACAATAAGGTCTATCACCCGTTCAATGATCACCGTACCGAAAAGGGCGTTGAAAGGAATATTTTCTTTTTTAGACAACACCCCACAGCGGACAAATTCACCCATACGCGGTACGGCTGTATTGGCAAGATATCCGATCATTACCGAAAAAAAAGTAGTGGTGAGCCGGGTTTTGTAATTCAGCCCACCGATGAGCAGGTTCCACCGGGCCGCCCGCAAAATATGTGATATGAGCACCAGAAACAAGGAAAGAAAAAGCCAGGCATAATCCGCTTTTTTTATTTCCGTCCACACTTCGGTCATATCCAGCTTCCTGAAACTCAACCAAAGGAGCAACAGCCCAAAGGAGAGAAACAGGAGGTATTTCAGGACAGAAGATATCCTTTTTTTATGCACTGACTAAAAAATTATTTTAATTGGTTTTTTTGATTGGGAAAGATAATATGGGGTTTGAATGTTTTGGCTTCTTCAAAATCCATGGAGGCATACGACACAATAATCACCAGGTCGCCCACGGCCACCTGGCGGGCGGCAGCACCGTTCAGTCCGATAACCCCCGAATAGCGTTCGCCTTTTATCACGTAAGTGTCAAAACGGTTGCCATTGGTAATATTATAAATGCTCACCTTCTCGTTTTCGACCAAATTGGCAGCATCCATCAAAGCTTCATCAATGGTAATGCTGCCCATATAATCCAAATGGGCTTCGGTTACCGTAGCACGGTGAATTTTCGATTTCAGAACTTCTATTGTCATTTTCAAGAAAAATTTAGCCCGAATTTTTTGCAAAAGTATTAAATAATCCGGATGTTATCGATGAGCCGGACATTCCCCAGCCATACAGCCACACAAGCCACGGTACCCACTTTATCGTTCCAGGCTTTCACCGGTTGCAAAGTCCGGTCATCCACAATATCAAAATATTCCAGTTTGAAATGTTCGTTTCCTTCAAACCGGTTAATGATCATTTGCCGCAAAGGATTGGCACAAATATGTTGTCGCCGCAACTTGGCTTCCTGCAACGTTTGATAAATAAACGGTGCCTCTTTCCGTTCTTCGGGAGTAAGTAAACGGTTGCGTGAGCTCATGGCCAGCCCATCCGGTTCGCGTACAATGGGACAAGGCACAATTTCCACCGGAATCTTTTCCATTTCCACCAATTTTTTAATGATGGTCAGCTGCTGGAAATCTTTTTCACCGAAATAGGCACGATGCGGCTGTACAATATCGAAAAGTTTCTTTACCACAATGGCTACCCCGTTGAAATGGCCGGGACGAAAAGCGCCTTCCATCACCTTGTCCAGTTGTCCGAAATCATAGTGTTTTTCAGGTTCCCCTTCGGGATACATTTCCTTGGCATCCGGTGCAAACAACAAATCACAACCCACTGCCTCCAACTTCTTTTTATCCTCATCGAGGGTGCGGGGATATTTTTTCAGGTCATCGGGGTTGTTAAATTGTATGGGGTTCACAAAAATACTGACGACCAGCAAATCGTTTTCCTTTTGGGCACAACGCATAAGCTCCAGATGACCATCGTGCAAAGCACCCATGGTAGGAACAAATCCGATGGATTTTCCCGCTTGGCGTTGTTGTTGTATCCATGCTTTGGTTTGGGCTATGGAAGAAAAATGGTTCATGTCTATTTCATTTTGTCCAAAATGGCAGCGAGATCTCCCTCCAGTGTTGTTTTCGGGGATTCCACTATCCGGCCTACTTCTTCTCCACGGTAATAGATAACAAAGGTGGGGATACGGCGAATGTTCAGTGCAGTAATATCCACACTTCCGGCTTTTAAACGGCGGGTTACCGCAATGATTTTCACCTTTTTTTTGTATCCGGAGGCATCGAGGATTTTAAAAAAACGCCCTACTTGCATCTTGCTGTCACCACACCAACTACCGAAAACCACTGTAATTTGGGTTTTATTGATTTTCGGCATGATGGCTTCCAGTTTCGATGGATCCGGATGGTAATTTTTGTATTGGGCATTGAACCACGGTGCAAAAATACCCTGTTCCAGTCCCTGACGGGTACACATCCCAACCATTACATCACGGTGCAGCACCGGGTCGGTAATCACTTTATTTTCTTTTTGGGCAAACGTTCCCTGCCAGGCAAAGACAACGAACAAAAAGCCGACAATACATTTTTTCATAAGTCATACGATTGGTTATCCGGTTGCAAAGTTAGGTCAAAAGGTAACAGCAGGTCAAGAAACAGGAGCTATTTTTAACGGATTTTTACAATTTATACCGGGCGTAAAAAAGAAAAAAGGCCATACGCTGACAGCGTATGGCCTTTTTTATCAATACAGAAGGGCATTATTTGTCATCCACTTCTTCAAAGTCCACATCGGTTACTTCGTCATCGCCACCATTGGAGTCATTTCCTGTGGCTCCGGTATCAGCACCGGTGTTGGGTGGCGTTTGTCCGCCCGGAGCGGCGCCCTGTGCACTTTTATACATGTCTTCGCTGGCTTTTTGCCAGGCAGCATTCAGTTTTTCCATGGCCGCATCAATGGCCGGAATATCCTGCGATTTGTGTGCATTGCGCAAAGCTTCCAAACCGCTTTCGATTTCCGACTTTTTCTCGGCAGGCAGCTTATCGCCGTATTCTTTCAATTGTTTTTCCGTCTGGAAAATCAAAGCATCTGCGGCATTCAGCTTATCCACCCGTTCTTTGGCTTTTCTGTCTTCTTCGGCATTGGCTTCGGCTTCGGCTTTCATCCGTTTCACTTCTTCTTCCGAAAGGCCTGAGGAAGCTTCGATACGGATATTTTGCGATTTGCCGGTAGCCTTGTCTTTGGCCGTAACGTTCAGGATACCGTTGCTGTCGATATCAAAGGTTACTTCAATCTGCGGTACACCACGCGGGGCCGGCGGTATGCCATCGAGGTGGAATCTTCCGATGCTTTTGTTTTGGTTTGCCATGGGGCGTTCGCCCTGCAAAACATGGATTTCCACCGAAGGCTGGTTGTCGGCAGCCGTAGAAAAGACCTCCGATTTTTTGGTCGGAATGGTGGTGTTTGCTTCAATCAGTTTGGTCATCACACCACCCAAGGTTTCAATACCGAGCGAAAGCGGTGTCACATCCAGCAACAGTACATCTTTCACTTCGCCGGTAAGCACTCCACCCTGGATAGCGGCGCCAATGGCCACCACTTCATCAGGGTTCACCCCTTTGGAAGGTTCTTTCCCAAAGAAATCTTTTACGATTTTCTGAATGGCCGGGATACGGGTAGAGCCCCCCACGAGGATCACCTCGTCCACATCGGAAGCCGAAATACCGGCATCTTTCAGCGCCAATTTACACGGTTCGATGGTGGCTTTAATCAAATCGTCGCACAGTTGTTCGAATTTGGCACGGGTCAGTTTACGCACCAGGTGTTTCGGCACACCATCCACCGGCATAATATAAGGCAGGTTGATCTCGGTTTCGGTGGAGCTGGAAAGCTCGATTTTAGCCTTTTCAGCTGCTTCTTTCAAGCGCTGCAGTGCCATGGGGTCTTTCCGCAGGTCCACGCCTTCGTCTTTCAAAAACTCTTCGGCCAACCAGTTGATGATTTTGCCATCGAAGTCATCCCCTCCGAGGTGTGTATTTCCGTTGGTCGATTTTACTTCGAAAACGCCATCACCCAATTCGAGGATGGAGATGTCGAACGTACCGCCACCGAGGTCGAACACGGCCACCGTTTCATCCTGTTTTTTCTTGTCCAGTCCGTAAGCCAACGAAGCCGCCGTAGGTTCGTTGATGATACGGCGTACTTTCAATCCGGCAATTTCTCCGGCCTCTTTGGTAGCCTGACGCTGGGCGTCGTTAAAATAAGCCGGAACGGTAATCACCGCTTCCGATACAGTTTGTCCGAGGTAATCTTCGGCCGTTTTTTTCATTTTCTGCAAAATCATGGCCGAAATTTCCTGCGGGGTATAGAGACGGTCGTCGATTTTTACGCGGGGAGTGTTGTTATCACCTCTCACCACTTCATACGACATCCGCTTGATTTCTTCCGTAACTTCGTCATACGAGTTTCCCATAAAACGCTTGATAGAAGCAATCGTTCTTTTGGGGTTGGTAATGGCCTGCCGTTTGGCCGGATCGCCAATCTTCCGCTCACCATTATCGGTAAACGCCACAATTGAGGGAGTGGTACGATGCCCTTCGCTGTTAGGGATAACCACCGGCTCATTGCCTTCCATAACGGCAACGCACGAGTTAGTCGTTCCCAAGTCTATTCCAATAATTTTTCCCATTTATTTTTCCTCCTTTTAATATTTTGTTTTTTAGTTTTTTGTCAAAATTTTGTTGTCGGCTTTAAGAAGTCAATGATTATGCCAAAAAAAAGAAACCGGTTGCCGGGAGAAGATATTCCGTGCCGTTTGACAGGAAATTTAATGCTTTAAGAACTTTATCTTATTAATTTTCAGTTTCTTATAAAACAAAGCCCTCTGTTTCCGCTGTCCGTTGGCACACATCGTTGCATGCTGCCAAAAAGACAGAAAGCCGGGATTCCATTGATTTTTTATGGCAGAAACTAAACAGGGCACTCTACGGAAAAAATCCGGGAATCGGGAATAAAAATAAAATATATCAGTTGTTCAGCAAACGGGGCCGGATGTATTGTCGCAAATCGGAACGCAAAATCCGCTCTATTTCCGGATCCGTTTCGTGGGAAGTTTCACAAAAAAGCATGCCGAAAAGGGGGTATTTTCTGAAATCAGCTTTCCGGATATCCAAAGGACGTTTAAATTCGGACAGCAACCGGTCGTAGTCAAAAGCGGCAATGTCTTTGCCATCAATACCCGTGGAATTATCTAAAATCACGATGGCATAAACGGAATTATCTTTTTGTTTTAACAGATGCTCCCAATCGGGTTTCCGACGGCTAAAAAAGTATTCGTACTCATTCACTCCGAAAGCATACCAAGCCATGTCGGGCGATGAGCACCATCCGCCAAAACGCATGGGATTGACCTCAATGGGAAAAACCCGGCCATCTGTTGTAACCCTGACTTCGATGTGTGCCGGAAAATTTTTCACATCGGTCAAACTGTTCATTTCCGATAAAAACCTCCCAAAACGTTCCAGGTTTTCCTGCATCACTTTTTTGGATGTAAAATAAAGGCGGTCACTTACATCTTTTCCGGAAGCAAATACATGCTTCATGATGTTCAGTATGACGGGTGCTCCCTGCCGATCAAAATAACAGTCAATGGCATATTCCTCTCCTTCGATCACCTCTTCGATAATAAAATCGGTGGTATCAATCACTTCTTTGGGATAAATCGCACGGTTTTTATCCACTTCGTCGCGGATACTTTGTAATACGCCGGGCCATTCTGCGGGATGTTCCACTTTGTAAACCCCCATGCTGAAAAATCCAACCGCCGGTTTAATGATAAAGGGAAAAGGTAAACCTCTCACATCCAACTTGTCTAACGCCGCAAACGGAATGCCTTTAAAAAAATAATCGGGAAACAGGGGGCGAAGACTTTCGCGAAAGGCCACCTTGTTTTTGAACAACCTGATTTTTCCGGGCAATGCCGAAAAAGGCAAATGCTTTTCAATCCAGGCAATGGCGTTTTCAGAATTAGAATAAATCAGCAAATCCTCGTCTTGTTGTTTCCTCCAAACGGCTTCCTTTTCGGAAACCAACTGCAGGTTGTTAGGGCCGCGAACCAGATCACGCAAAAGCGGCGTATCCACCACGGGATAACCGTTCTTTTCAAGGGTATTTTGTAAAAATTCCGAAACAAAAGGTTTATCCAGCAAAACCATGACTTTCTGTTTTAATATTTTCCTGCAAAATTACCGTTTACCAAAATATAATATTACAGATAATATGTTTTTAGTATATTTTCCTTATTTTTGAATTTTGAAAGTAATTTTTATTTATTCTAAAGCACATAAAAACATCAAAAAGGAAAAATTCCCATGGCAAATTCTTTGGACCGCATTGACAAAAAAATATTAAAACTTTTGCAGGAAGATGCCCGTATGGGCATCAAAACCATTGCAGCAAAGCTAAACATGACCAAAACGCCCATTTACGAAAGAATCAAGCGGCTTGAAAAATCGGGTGTTATTACAAAATACGTCGCGGTGGTGGACCGCAAAAAGGTATCCCCTTCCATGATTGTTTTTTTAACTGGAGCCCTGGAAGTAACGGCTTTCGAACAAATCCAGGAATTTTACGAAGCCGTGGAAAAGATACCCGAAATCATGGAATGTTACCTCATCGGAGGGGAGAATGATTTTATGTTAAAAGTCATCGTGAAAGATCTCGATGCTTACAACACCTTTTATTCGCAAAAGGTAGCCACCCTGCCCCGTGTGGGAAGGGTACGCAGTTCGTTTGTACTGAACGAAGCCAAACAGTCCACGGTTTTGCCTTTTTTCGAATAGTTATTTCCTGCGATCCTCAAAAAACCGGCGCATCAGCCGGCCACAGGCTTCCGCCAAAACCCCTTTTTCCAACCGGGTTGCCGGATGCAATACCGAAGTACCCGAACGGCTGAAACCCCGCTTCTCGTCATCGGCCCCGTAAACAACCCGCCCGATCTGGGTCCAGTAAGCGGCTCCGGCACACATGGTGCAAGGCTCAAGGGTAACGTATAGCGTACATTCTTTCAGGTACTTACTGTTCAGAAAATGGGAGGCTGCGGTAAAAGCCTGCATTTCGGCGTGTGCCGTAACATCGTGTAGAGTTTCGGTAAGATTATGGGCCCGGGCCACAACCCGGTCGTGGCATACCACCACGGCGCCCACCGGCACTTCCCCTGTATCAAAAGCTTTTTGCGCCTCTTTGAGCGCTTCGTTCATAAAATATTCGTCCGAAAAAACCGTCAGCCCCATTTTGTTATTTTTTGGCAAAAGTAGAAAATGAATACCGGAAAGTAAAACATCCGGCGTTCTGCCATCATTCTTTCCCACGTTAATGCATATCCAGTCCGTGAATCATGTACAAAGAATGTTCCACGGTGGGAAGGATCTCGGCAAGGTATTCCTTAACTCCTTTGGTGCTGCCGGGCAGGGTATAAATCAGTGTTTCATCCATCACCCCCGCCACGGAACGGCTGATGAGGGCAGCCGGTTTTTGCATACCGTATTTTACGCGGATCATCTCCATGATCCCCGGTATTTCTTTGTGAAGCATCGGTTTAATCACATCGGGGGTAATATCCCTACGCCCAATACCGGTTCCTCCGGTGGTGAGAATCACATCATATTTTTGGGATACATAATGGCGGACAAGCTTTTCCAGTTCCGGGGCCTCATCGGCAATTAACCGGTTTTCAATGGAAAAATGACGGTTTTTGGACAAGAGATATTTTTCCGTCAGGCGTTTGACCAGCGGACCGCTCTGATCCTCATAAACCCTGTTTTTGGCCCTGTCGCTGAGGGTTATAATCAATATTTTTAAAATACGGGGTTTATATTCCAGGCGGATACCCGGTTTCACGACGCCCCCTTTTATTACTTTCGCAAAAATGCCTTCTTTCGGCATGACACAATTTCCCACCAGTTTAAAGATGTTGCAATTGTCGCCATGACACTTTTTCCCTATTTGTGTAACCATTAATTCCAAATCACCGGCAACAAAGCGGTCCATAGGGGCCGTTTGGAACAACTCCATGCCGCGGGTGGTAATATTTTCGGCAAATTCACCCGGTAATATCTTTCTTTTTGCCTCTTTGGAAAACCGCAGGATACTCTCTTCGGCCAGTAAACTGATTTGCCGGTGCCAGGATCCCGAATGGGCATCTCCGGGAATGCCGACATCTGTAAGCCGGACACTTTGTACCGGTTTTTTAACTGTCCCTTTTTTCTCGGAAATATTGACCGAAAGCACTTCTATACTCTGCATCTTTCTCGTTTTTAAATAATATCGGTTTTTGTTTTATTGATCAGATGGATATCTTCCATTACCATGGATTTATCCACTGCTTTACACATATCGTAAACGGTGAGCAGCGCCACATGAACTGCCGTGAGGGCTTCCATTTCCACACCGGTTTTCCCTACACTTTTAACGTAAGCGTTTATCCGGACACCTTTTGCCTCGATCTGCGAATGGACTTCCACCTTTACAATCTGTAGCGGATGACACAACGGAATCAGATCACTGGTGCGTTTGGCAGCCTGAATGCCGGCAATTTCCGACACGGCAAGCACATCCCCCTTTTTCAACATATTCTCTTTGATCAGGTGCAAAGTTTCCCTGTTCAGCCGGATAAAACCTTCGGCTTTTGCTTCCCTGACCTGGTCGGGCTTATTGCCCACATCCACCATATTGGCCCGGCCTTGTGCATCGACATGTGTTAACTTTTCCATGTATTTATCCTTTTGTTTTTATATTCATTTCCCCTGTAAAAAAACCATTTTGCCATAAAGATAAAATGCAAAATCTTTTTTACAGGGGGAACCGCTTCGCTTTCCCATAACCTCTTTTCATTCTCCACCTTTCAGGAAAAACCGTTACCCTCCGATACCGTAAAATTTTCCCGACAAACTTCTGGTTCCTGTTTTGGGCTTGTTTTGAAGGGCCATTTGAAAGGCTTGTGCTGTCCCGGTTGTTTTAACATCATAAGTCAAATCGTTGAACAGGCATGGGCGGATTTTTCCATTGGCAGTCAGTCGTAACCGGTTACAACTTTTGCAATCCCCCCCTTTTCCGCCATCCACAACAGCAAACCGGCCTTTTTCAAGATTCATCTGCCGGATAAAACGCACTTCGAGGCCATTCATTTCACAAAACCGGGCCACTTCGCGTGCATCTTTTTCATTTTTATCCTTTGCGACCACACAATTTATTTTGACCGGGTGCAGACCGGCCCGGCGGGCTGCTTCGATTCCCCGGAACACTTTTTGAATATCACCTCCCCGTGTGATTCGAGCATAACGCTCGGGGGACAATGTATCCAGGCTGATATTCACCCGGTTCAGACCAGCATCGGACAACGGGCGGGCAAACTTTTCCAGCAATATTCCGTTGGTAGTCATGGAAAGGTCTTCAATTCCCGGAACGGCGGCGATCATTTTGACCAGTCGAACAATACCTTTCCGCACAAGCGGTTCACCGCCTGTGAGCCTAACTTTATTGATACCGTCACGCACCCCTACTTTTACAATCTCGAGGATCTCACCGAAAGAAATCAGGGTGTTTTCAGGCATAAACCGGATTCCGGAGGCCGGCATGCAATAGGTACACCGCAAATTGCACCGGTCGGTAACAGAAATACGCAAATAGTTGATTTCTCTGTTATATTGGTCTAACATCGACAAGTTCTCCTTTTTTTAATTTGACAACTCCCCGTTCTATAATCATCAGTCCGTGGGCATAGGACAAAGCGTTAATGTGTGCCGAACCATGATAATCAAGCGGCCTGACGCTACCATCGGCCAGCATTTTCACCGGAAGAAAAGCTTTTCGCACACCGTTTGGCCTATAATAATCCGCATGGATGGGTAATTTAAGATCGGGCGGAAGCACTTTTACCCCCATAATTTTATAGACCAGGGGCTTCACCAGCATTTCGAATTGCACAAAAGAAGATACGGGATTGCCGGGTAAGCCGAAAAACCACTTTTTATTACGGGTACCGAATAAGGTTCTTTTTCCAGGTTTGGCATAAATACCATGGAACAGCACCTTAATACCCATATGTTTTAAAATGGCGGGGACAAAATCAAAATCACCCATGGAAACACCCCCCGTAAGAAGAATGATATCCGCCACATCCTGTGCCTTTTCCAACAGCCGGGAAATCTCGCGGGGAGTATCTTTTGCCAAGCCGATATAATGAACGGGCATCCCCAGCTGTTCCGCCTGTGCCATTAACTGGTATGCATTGGTATTTCTTATTTGTGCCTTGTCCGGCTGGATTCCCGGTTCCACCAACTCGTTTCCGGTGGCGATGACAGCCATCCGGGGAAGTTGATACACTTCGGCTTTGGTCACACCAACGGAAGCCATTACAGGAATATGTTTGGGATGGATGAGCGTCCCTTTGGTCAAAACCACATCCCCTTTTTTAACATCTTCGGCCTGCTGACAAATATTTGATTTGGTATGATCCTTCAGAAAAACAATTTTATTGTCTGCCGGCTGCAGGGTATGTTCTACCATAATTACCGTATCGGCCCCTTCGGGAACAGGGGCTCCGGTCATTATTTTAGCGCACTCGTTTTTTCCGATCTTTTTTAGGGGGACTCCGCCGGCCGGTACGGTTTCGATGATGGTCAACTCGTTGGCAAGATCCTGCCTGCGACAAGCATATCCATCCATTGCCGATTTGTCGAAAGGGGGCATATCCACATCCGAACGGATATCCGTTGCAAGAACCCTTCCCGTAGTTTCCATAAAAGGGAGGGTTTCGGTTCCAATCGGCTGACCATTTTGCACTACCTTTTCCAATGCTTCCTCAAAAAGTATCATATTTAAAAAATTAGAAGTTTAAATCCGGCGACGAACAAAACCATTGCCAGAAGATATTTTAAATTGACATGCGATAACTTTGTGCTGCTCAAAAGACTGCCGGCAAGGCCTCCGGCAAGGCCCACGGCTGCCCACAACAGGATATGCGCATCGGGGGCAAACCGGTTGTTGAAAAAGAGCCCGACAAGTCCTGCAGATGAATTTAGAAAGATAAAAAGGGCTGAAATACCGGCTGTTTCTTTCATATCGGACCAATGGAGCAACAAAAGCAACGGACTTAGAATGATGCCTCCCCCAATTCCGATCAACCCGGAAAAGAACCCCACCACGCCTCCTGTCAGAACAGCCACCGGGAAAATAACAGATTTGGTTTGACGGAAATTTTCTTTCGGTTTGAGAAAAAAACGGGTAACGGCAATAAGTAAAAAAACACCGAGTGTCATCTTGTAAATATGTGGCTGAACATTCATTTTAGCACCGAGAAAGGCCAAGGGAACAGAGCCCAGAATGAAAGGGAGCAGAACGCTCCACTTAAAATAGCCGTTTTTGTAAAAAGAATAAAAAGCAACTGCCGACACAAAAAGGTTCAGGGTGAGTGCCGTGGATTTCATGGTATATTGTTCCACACCAAAAAGGGCCATTAAGGCAAGATAACCACTTGCCCCACCATGGCCGACCGAAGCATACAGGGCGGCTATCACAAAGAGTAAAACAAGAAACAGAAAATCCACAACAGCTCCTTTCGTTTCGTTAAAACCTGAAAAAAGGAAAGGAGCATCACGCCAATACAAGATGCACTTTAACCAATAGGCAGCCCACCGGACAAGATAGGGGTATTACGACACAGAAACACCTCTGCCTTTGCTGTGGCCTTATGGTCACCACCTCACGGGAAGAAAACCCGTAAATGAAAGCCTGTTTTTTCTCCTTTCCAATTCATCCCGGCATCCATCCGGGAATCGGGAGGCCCTGACATTTCTGTCCGGACCCATCGGTTCGATCTCCATAGCACAACGCCTTAGGATGACGAACTCGGATAAAAATTCATTTGTAAGAACTTGGTTAATGAACCACAAAGATAGTTGAAAAATCTTTTGCTCGGCTCCCTGCTGTATGAAACATCAGGATTTTTCCGGCTTCCCCAAGGCGTCTGAGAAAGAAGCCACATAAGATTGTTTGTGCCCCCTCCGGAAAAATGGGGAAAAACCGGCACAATCTGTTTCAGTGGGCCCACCAGGACTTGAACCTGGGACCACCTGATTATGAGTCAGGTGCTCTAACCAACTGAGCTATAGGCCCGGCTTTTCAAAAATGGTTTTGAAAAGGGCTGCAAATTTACATATTTCTGAAAGAAACGGAAAAAATATTTTAAGAAAACTGTTTTTTTATTTCCCGGTTTTGCGCCAGTAGCCGCAGTGGCAGCTGCCGGCACACAAAGCAGCGGTGTAGCAGGCGGGCCGTGGCGACCGGTGGAAGCCCGCGGCCAGCCGTTGCGGAACCCTGTTTTGGGTGCCGGCACTAAAACGGAGGATACGCCCGGGCGCCCACAAAAACAATTTTACCAATAATAATAAGTACGGCTTTTTGATTTTATTTTATTCGTAATTTTGCCACGCTATGGATATCGAAAAATTTAAACAGGAACTGGATGAGCTTTTCAGGCTTTTTAACAAGCTGATGGAAAAGCAGGGCTCTGAGATGGAGAACATTCCGGGCATCAACAAAATGATGGTCGAGCAGTTTAAGGTGTTCTTCACCAACTATGAGAACATGAAGGATCAGATTGCTTACCAGTTGCAGGGACAGTTTGGCGATTCCATCCAGGAAATGGTGGAGACACTCATCCGCCAGCTCCGCGAGGAACTGGGGGAAGAAGAGTGGATGGTAGCGCCTGACACAAATGTTCCGATTACACACACCGAAACCAAAAGCATGGACGATCCGCAAAAAGAGATTGAGGAAATTGATGAAATGCTAAAAAACCCCAACCTCACGCCGGAACAAATTGACGAGCTGCTGGACCGCCGTTCGCGCCTGAAATAAGACGGGCAAACCGGAATTTTTTCCGCATGTACACAGAAAGGCCTTTTTATGTTTGAAAAAATCAAACAATCCATTCAAAATTATTTCAAAAAAAGAAAACCGCTGGCTATGGCCACCGATTTTCTTTTTTACGGGTTGATTATTTTATTGATCATCCCCTCCACACGTGTTCCGGTATCGGCATTTTTTATCCGGCTCACCTCGTTTGCCCCTTCGGAACTGGACAGCACAGCCCAATTTAAAGTGTCGGACAACACGTACCAGTGGCAACTGTACGACAACACTTCGGGCAAAACGGTAACTTTTGCCCACTTGCTCGACAAGCCGGTTTTCATTAACATTTGGGCTACCTGGTGTCCGCCCTGCCGGGCAGAACTTCCGGGGATTCAGAAACTTTATGAGCAGTACAAAAACAAGGTTCATTTTCTTTTGTTAACGGATGAACCTCCCGATAAGGTGGCGGCCTTTGCCCGGGAACACCATTACGAAGGCATGCCTTTTTACCGTTACCGTTACATGCCGCACGATTTTGCCACCAACAGCATTCCGGCTACGTTCATTGTTTCGAAAAAAGGAAAAGTGGTCCTTTCAAAAAAAGGAGCTGCCCGCTGGGATGCCGATAAAGTAAAAAAGCTGTTGGATAACCTTGCGGCACAATAAAAACAAGGATGATTTGTTTTATCTTTGCCATGAAAATAAAATCACATACCATGAAACGTATTATTCCCCTTCTTTTTTTGCTTCTTCTTTTTTTCAGTATGCGTCCGGTTGAAGCGCAGTCACTCAGCGAAAGCGCCATGAAAAAGGTAACCATTGGATTGGATGTCTTTACCGATATTTGGTTTAATGAACCGACACAAGTGGACATTCGCACCATTCATCCCTCGGCAAACACCTACCTGACCTATAATTTCACACTGGGAAACAGCCAAAACATGACTTTTGGGATAGGCTTGGGGGTTGGAAACCACAACATGTACAGCAACAATGGGGTTATCAAAGATGTTACCGCCGACACGATTCAATTTGTACCGCTGGACGCCAAGTTATCCATGAAACGTTCCAAATTTTCGGTGACCTATCTTGAGGTGCCCATGGAGTTGCGTTTTAAAAGTCACAAAGGTTTTAAAGTGAGTATTGGTTTCAAACTGGGATACCTGATCGACAGCAAAGAAAAATATGTGGGTAACACCTATGCCAACGGTCCGTTGCAGGTGGTCAAAAAGAAAGGGATTGCCCAATTGAATAATTTTTCTTACAGCCCGACTTTCCGGGTTGGTTACAAATCGTTTAACCTGTTTTTTTCGTATGCGCTGGGTCCCGTTTTCAGAGTAGACCACGGCCCTCAGTTACACCCCATGTCGCTGGGGATTACGCTGACGCCGTTTTAGTGCGGAAAATGCATTCATTTCTGTCTTTCCGTTTCTTACGCCGCTGAACACAACATCTTTTTTTATAATAAAAGGAACAATCCGGCCATTACCAGAACACCCAGCAACCAGCCGGAATAGACTTCAAAAGGGGTATGGGCTTCTGTTTTCAGACGGGCATATCCGGCAAATCCCGAGGTGAGTAGAACACCAAAAATCCAAAAATAGAAAGGCATGTGCAGGTTAAGGCTCAGGGCCAACAAAGCGCCTGACAGACCTCCCCAGGCCATCATATGTTGGCTGATTTTATAAAAGTAATTGAATATCATTCCCAACAAGACCAGAACCGTGGAACCGAGCAAAAAAAGTGTTAACGGTTCGAAAACCGACAATTGTTTTATGGAATAAAAGGTAATGTAAAAAAAGATGGCAATGACTATCATGGGGAAAACCCGTTCTTGCCTGTGGCGCATCTCAAGGTCTTTTATCACTTTGAGCAACCACATCCCCAATACAATGAGGACCGGCAAAGCAAAAGTCATTAAAAAAACAAAAAGCAACACCATACTTTGTAGCCGTAAGGGCAGGCCGGCATCACGATAAAGGGGCAAATTATAAAGTATCAACACAAAATAAGACGGTACCAGCAAAGGATGTAAGACAACCGAAAGGATACGGGCAAAAGTTTTTTCCATAAAACTGTTTTTTCAAAACCAATAGGGGCATCAGCCATCCAGTTCTTTGCGCAGGCGGGCCACAGGAATTCCAAGTTGTTCACGGTACTTGGCTACCGTGCGCCGGGCAATGGGATAACCTTTTTCTTTTAATGCATTCATCAACTGTTCATCGGTAAGGGGTTTCTTTTTGTCTTCGGCATCCACGAGGTTTTTCAGGATGGTTTTCACCTCGCGTGTGGAGACTTCCTCACCGTCTTCTTTTGTGAGTGATTCGCTGAAAAAGCTTTTCAACAAAAAGGTGCCAAACGGGGTTTGTACATATTTGCTGTTGGCCACACGCGAAACCGTTGAAATATCCATCCCCACAATATCGGCGATATCTTTGAGTATCATGGGTCTCAGTTTGGTTTCGTCGCCGGTCAGGAAATAGTCGCGCTGGTAATCCATAATGGCTTTCATGGTGATGTAGAGGGTGTTTTGTCGTTGCTTAACGGCATCGATAAACCATTTGGCCGAATCCATTTTCTTTTTGATAAAGCTAAAAGCCTCTTTTTCAGCTTTTCCCTTTTTGTTTCCATTGGCCAAGTCGTTGAGCATGTTGGCATAGGTTTGGCTTAGCCTGAGTTCGGGGGTATTCCAGGTATTGAGCGTGAGTTCCAGTTCGCCGTTGTTATTGGTAATGGTAAAATCGGGGATAATGTATTGGTTGTTCCGGGAGGTTTCGCCCATGGAATTTCCGGGTTTGGGATTGAGCGAAAGGATAACGTCGAGGGCAGCTTTCAGTTGTTCTTCGGTAATGTTAGCCCTTTTCATGATTTTTTGGTAATGTTTTTTTGTAAACTCGTTGAAATAGCGTTTCAGGATTTTGTATGCAATCTGGAGGGCTTCCGAATTTTCGGTTTTCATTTTATGGCGCAGCTGTATCAGCAGGCATTCCTGGAGGTTTCGCCCCCCGACACCCGGAGGGTCGAACTCCTGAATGATCGACAAGACTTCTTCGACTTCTTCTTTTGTTACCTCGAAATTGTGCATAAAGGCCAAGTCATCCACAATAGCATCGGTAGAACGCTGTAGATAACCCGAATCATCAATGTTGCCTATGATATATTCTCCAATGCGTTTTTTCCGCTCATCGAGATGCTGCATACCGAGCTGTTGCTGCAGCAATTCGTGAAAGCTAATGCCGGCGGAAAAGGGAATTTCCCTTCGTTCTTCATCGCGGCCGCTGTTGTTGATCTGCAATTTATATTCGGGGATTTCGTCTTCTCCTTTGTAATAATCTTCCACATCAAAATCATCGGTTTTTTCGTCGGTGGGTTCCTGGATATCGGTTTCTTCCCCGGGGTCGTTTTCTTTGACCGGACCGGGATCTTCCGATGCGTTTTCGATGGTATCTGCTTCGAGGGCAGGATTTTCTTCAATTTCCTGTTTAATGCGTTGTTCCAGTTCATTGGCAGGAATTTGCAACAATTTCATGAGCAAAATTTGCTGGGGCGATAGTTTTTGTAATAATTTTTGTTGCAAACGTTGCCTTAACATGTCTTTTTCTGATTTTTCAATTCAAAGCATTGGTATCACAAATGTAAGAAGTTTTTTAAACTGGCACGATTTTCGCATAAAAAACTTTTTCACAGGCATATTTTTTATATAACCCCCTGTCGACGCAGTGTTTACAAACAATCAATCCTTTCATTTAACCCATAAAAAAAAGGTTGTCTGCCGTAGCAGACAACCTTTTAAACAGGCGTTTGACTCCAAC
>CAYYRE010000011.1:0-33162 GCA_964473895.1 uncultured Lentimicrobiaceae bacterium
AACCTGATAAATCATCAAATAAATATCTTTTTGTATACCTACCGCTACACCTCCCGGTAAAACGGGACAGGCTCTTCCAAAAGGAGAATATTCGGGATTTATTTACTGATTTATAATGCATTACAAAGATGTTTTTCTTAAACTTTAAACAACTTCACCATAAAAAAAGGGAGCCACAGGCTCCCTTTTTTCGTTTGGTAATTTTTAAATCTATTTACTCCCTGTAAGTGCTTTAAAATCGGGCGCATTGAATAATTTAAGGAACTCGCGGTCTTTGGCCGCTTTGCCGGCATACGAAGCATCCTGTTTAATGGCTTTGGCGAGATATTTATACACCATGGCATTGTCGCCTTTACGTGCTCCAATGACAGCCAACAGGTAATCGGTCGCTGCATTTTCTTTGGCACATTGCAAAGTGGAAGTGGCTCCGGACAAGTTACCGTTAAGCATTTGGGCCAGTCCAAGGTTATAGTCACATTTGTTTTTGCTCAGCAACTGAACTGCTTTGGCATAATCACCTTTCATGATATTAACAACACCTAGGTTATAGCTTTCGTCAGCTCCCAATTTCTGTGCAAATTGGAAGCAATGTTCCGCTTTTTTATAATTCCCCATTCTAACCTGCAGGATGCCCATGCTGTTACGGATAACGGCGGCATTTTTGTTCATCTTCATGGCTTTCATAAGAAGCTGTTTGGCTTCTTTGTAGTTTCCGAGTTCTACGGCAACGGCTCCGGCATTGGCCACGGCACGCCAGCATTTGGGATAGCGTTTCATGGCATTGGCATAAATCTGTTTTTTTGTATTCAGGTCATTGGTCAGGTTGGCAGCATGCAGAATTTCAGCTACTTTCAGTTCTCCGTAATTGGGACCGGTAGCCATTTGTGCTATTTCGCTTTCCGGACGTTTGGGTTCAATGGCATTGACATACAATTCGGCACGACGCAGCGGAGGCAGAATGTCACGTTCCAGTTCAGGATAAATCTGAATCATGTTTCTGATTTCCTCTTCTTTTTTACTTTCATCGGCCGAATTAATCACATTCAGGATAGCTGCTTTGTCCGAAATATTGGACTTTTCAACCGCTTTCATAAAACCATTCCAGTCGGGACCGTTGGCACTCAGATTAAAAGTGAGGTCTTTAACACTGGTAAAAGCAAATGGGTTGTTTTTCTTACGCAGTTCTCGTTTAATTTTCGATTGGATGTATTTTTCCATGGTTTGGGCACGGCGTTCGGAAAGACCCTGGTTAAAGGTTTCTTCCCCTTCGGGAGATGCCCATCCCTGAATATCGATACTTTTTACTTTCCATCCTTTATAGAGATCGGAAAGATTATTTTTCAAAGCATTGTAGTTGGCTTTGTTTTTATTCAAAGGAAGCTTCCAATCCAGTTTGGCGAGGTTTACTTTAAAGTACAGAGCCGATTTGTTGGTAACAATGGTTTCTTTTTGATAACCATCGGGAGCAAAATAGAAATGTTCGTTGTGCTGGATAGCCCTTGCGGTCACGATGGTACCATCGGCAATTTTTCTGTCGGCAATGGCTTTGGCTTTTTTCTCACCCGCCAGGGCATCTTTTACAGAAGCGTATTCTTTTCCAGAATAGGGATAAACCACTGATTTGGTCACCACTTCCGAAACATTCATTCCTTTTTCGAAAGGAATTTTATAGGTACGGGTAAAAGCACCGCCGTTTTGATAACTAATGAGTTCGCCTTCGCCGGTTACCTTTTCACCTTTCAGTTTAATGGGAGCCAGTTCTTTTTCACCACCTTCGTATTTCACCACCGGCTGCACCATCATAACGGCGTTTTTGCTGAAATATTTGGGCGGGAAAGTACCGTTCACAGTAATTTCCACACTATCGCCCGATTCCACCAGTACTTTCGGCACGGCATTTTGCACCATCTTTTCCGGAGCTTTTTTTGCCATGGAATTAACGCCACCCGGTACAAATTTATAACGGACGCCGAGCGAAGCGCTCACGGTAGCATCTCTGCCGCCGTTCCCATAACCGGAAACAATACCATCCAACAGGTCGGTATCCATCCAATTATAGGTATAGTCACCGTAAATATCCCATTTGTCGTTTAAACTGACATTGACATCAGCGCCGAGGGGAACCGTCATACTCACCTTCCGGTTAGATATTCCGCCATTGTGCGAATCGTTGTTTCCACTGTAACCATGACGTGCAATCAGGCTACCTGTCGTTTTATCATATGTTTTGGATTTCCATTGCGACTGGCCTAAACCGGCATGAAACCCAAAACTGACCAACCGCGATTTGTATCCCCCGATGAGATTCGACAGGTTTAAGCCGAGATTCAGGTCGGCACCGTAATAATCGGAAGTAAACCAATAATTGTGCGCCGGATTGGGCATGTATTTATTTTTACCACGACTATTTCCCGACCAAAGATAGCCTTTGGCATATCCACGGTTCAAACCACCGTATACATTTAACCAGGGTAAAAACTGCCAGCCAACAGCCAAGCTTCCGGTTCCCACAAAAGTATTATGATTTTTAGTGATATCCGGAACAAATAAGGTTGTGGCTATTTCAGCGTGCGACCAGGAGGCACCGAACTGTGCCTGTCCGAAAAAATAAGGAGAGAAACTTTCTTTAGGCTTTTGGGCCTTTTTCTCCGTTTTCTGTTTGTCCTTTTGGCCCGATGCATTTTGTGCATAAAATGCCAAAGGCAGCATCATCATTATGCTCAAAACGAGCACCCGAGTTAAAGAATAATTTTTTTTCATTTTGTTAATTTTATGATTTAAAAATTCCAAACATTCTAATAACATTAGAACTAATCCCGACAGGTGGATACACCTGCCTATAATTTAGGCAAATATACATTTTTTTTTAATTGCTTTTCCTTCCACCTTATTTTTATAATAATTTTAAATTTCCTGTCTTGATCATTTGATTTTCTGTAACTTACTCCACACATCCCATAACACAACCCCAACAGTTACGGAAATATTCAGCGAATGTTTGGTGCCGAATTGGGGGATTTCAACAACCACATCCGAAGTCATAACCACCTTATCCTCAACACCTTTAATTTCATTCCCAAAAACAAAGGCATATTTTTCACTTTTTTTGGGCCGGAAGTCTTGTAATGCCGTACTCTCATCGGCCTGCTCCACGGCAATGATCCGCCAACCCTGTGAACGCAATTTATTGATCGCCTCCATGGTGGTGGAAAAGTACAACCAGTCCACCGATTCGGTAGCCCCAAGCGCTGTTTTATGGATTTCGCGATGAGGAGGAGTGGCCGTAATCCCGCATAAATAAACCGCCTCAACACGGAAAGCATCGGAAGTACGGA
Source organism: uncultured Lentimicrobiaceae bacterium (assembly GCA_964473895.1). Lineage (GTDB taxonomy): Bacteria > Bacteroidota > Bacteroidia > Bacteroidales > F082 > Sulfidibacterium. Next base: position 3,336 of record CAYYRE010000011.1, read on the forward strand.
AGGCAGACCCAATATTGTTCAGGCTTCTGACATTATCTAAAACCACAATCACCGGTAGTTTAGGTGCTTTTTTGTAGGCAGCCGTATCCAACCGCCCCAGCTCCTCATTCGAAAGTTTCCTCATGGTATTTGTTTTTACGGCCACAAAATTAAAAAGGTTTTTCAGCCTACCTCAAAAAAAACATGGATGCTTTCGCTGTTCCGGGATTTCCAAAAAGTTGTTGTGTGTTTCTTTTTGTTAAATTTGCAAACTTTTTTCACGATTTTTTTAAAAAATAAGCCTATGAAAAAATTAGCTGTTGTTGCCTTTGGCGGAAATGCACTGCTCAGGGCAGGACAAAAAGGAACCATCGATGAGCAGGAAGCCAATGCCTACGATGCTGCCAAAAAGTTGACCAAGCTCCTGAAAAGAAAATACAACATGGTCATCACCCATGGGAACGGACCTCAGGTAGGAAATATCATGCTGGCCAACGCGGCCGGGAAACAGGTTTACGGCATTCCGGAAATGCCGTTGGACATTTGCGGTGCTTATTCCCAGGGGTTTATCGGTTATGTTCTGGAACAACAACTCCGGAATGTTTTAATGAAACAGGACAAAGACCGGGATATTGTTACCCTTGTTACACAGGTTCTTGTTGATAAAAACGATCCGGCTTTTAAAAATCCCACCAAACCGGTAGGGCCTTATTATTCAAAAGAAGAAGCCGAAAAAATAATGAAAGAAACAGGCGCCGTATTTAAAGAAGATGCCCGGGGTCGCGGATGGCGCAAGGTGGTGGCCTCTCCCAATCCGATGCTTATCTTTAACCAAAGAACCATTGAAAAAATAGCCCGTGAAGGGCATATCGTCATTGCGGTGGGAGGTGGCGGAATCCCTTGTTTTTATGTAAAAGAGAAAAAATTGCAGGGCATTGATGCCGTTATCGACAAAGATTTGGCTTCCTCGAGGCTGGCCGTTGGCATCCGGGCCGATAAACTTTTTATTTTAACCGATATTCCCAAGGTATTTATCAATTTCAATACGCCTCAGGAAAAAGCCATTGATCGTATGAGCCTGAACGAAGCCAAACGTTATCTCGCAGAAGGACAGTTCGGGGAAGGCAGTATGGCTCCCAAAGTACGGGCGGCCATCAATTTTGTGGAAAGTACCGGAAAAGATACCATCATTACCGAAACCAATTTACTTGGTGTGGACAACGGCGGAACACGTATCACCATGGTGTAAACGCCAATGAGCCATTTCAAAAAACCAAAAAACCTGCCGGAATATCCGGCAGGTTTTTTAATGTCATAACACTATTTACCCGTTTTATTCTTTTTGAAACCCCTTGGGCTTTTTCAACACAAAAGTCCGGGTGATATTAAACCCGAAAAGGATATCGCCTTTCAGCCAGTCACCCGTGGAACCGGGAATAAAATTCTGGCCAATGATCCCCTGTGAATTGGAGACATACAATTGAAAAACATGGCCCCCTGTTTCTATATCAAAACCAATGGAAAAGCTGTTATGAAAATCGGTAGCCGTTTGTTTGGAAAAAACATAAAAATACTCTGCGTTGAGGCTGGTGTGTTTGCTTAACTTAAACCGGCCACCGGCACCCAGTGCCCAAACATTATTGTCATCCTGCGGTGTTTCCACAAGATTCCGGTGTACCAGACTGGGCGACAGCTGAACCGATATGCCCGGACTGAATTTACGGGCAATCAGAATCTGATTTAAATAGGTCAACCGGTTGGAGAAATAGTAATCAATGGTTTTGTCCTCAATTCTTAAGGTATTCACACCAATGGAACCGAAATAACTGATGGAAAGCGGCCTGTTTTTTTCTCCGGTACTCTGGCGCAATATTTTCACTTTTACATTTCCATCGTATGTTTTTCCGTAGGAGCTTCTTCCCACACCCACCATCAGCCAATCGGTAATACCATATTCAAAACCCAACCGGATGGTGGCCTGGTCAAGGCCAAAGAACTCGTAAGCTCCCTGGTTGACATAACCAAAGTGGTGCTGGATGACAAAAATCAAATTTCCTTTGGCAGGATTTTCGACCGATTGTCCCAACACCACCCGGGTCGTTTTAAAAGTAGCCTGGGTATAAACCGTCTGTGGTGTCTCACCGAACAAAGCCATCAAACTATCCTGGGCCGAAGCAACACGGATCAATAAAAAGAATAAAATGATACCAATTCCTGTCTTTTTCATAATTATCGTTTAATGGGTTTTAGATGAATATCGGTAGTAATTTCAAGGTCTTCCGCAATTTTCCCGGTTACCGCACCGGGAATGGATATCCCGTAATCAGCCAGTTTAAGCGGAAATTTTCCTTTGGCAATAATCCCATCATCCGAAACGGTAAATGTTCCTTTGGCTTTTATTTTTTTCGTTTTTCCATGAATGGTCATCTCGCCTTCAATCACCGCTGGATAAACACCCGCTTTTGAAAAGTTAATGTCTTTCAGATTTACCACTTTTCCTTTAAAAAAGGCATTGGGATACTTGTCACTTTCCACATACTCCTCATTAAAATGTTCCTGCATCAAAGCTTTCTCAAAAACAAAAGAGCGCATTAGAATTTTAACGACAAAAAATCCCGATGATGCATCGAGGGCACAATTCACCTGATGGTTTTTGGCCTCGATTTTTTCTAACGGCGCATCCGAATAAAAACTAACCAAGCCTGTTTTGGTCATATAACGTTGTGCAAACAAAGGATAGGTGGCAAAAAGAATAAAAACAAATAGTGTGAATTTTTTCATGATATAAATTTATTGAAGTATTGAACAATTTTCAAGGATCACATCAGTACCGTTGTAACCCGAACAAAAACCTTTGATTCTCAAGGTGTCATGCAGCGAAAGTTTCCCTGCCATGGCATTGTATTTAGGAAGCAAGGTGCAACGAATCCCCTCATCACCAAACATTCCTTCCTGGAATGCAAAAACTATCGTCACCAACGAATCGGAATGTTCGATACCGGAGGGCAGGCCATAGATTTCCACCACCTTTCCCGACTCGGGTGCTTTGGGCGATTTTTTAAAATTTTCATAGCACTGCCGCGCCGATTCCACCACATCAGGTTTGGCTTTCTCAAAATCCCTGTGAGGTTTATTATAAACAAAAAACCATACGTAAGCCAAAGACAAAAGAAGGGCAAGAAAAACAAGGAGCGTTATTTTTATACTTTTTTTCATTTTGATCCGTTTATTTTTCCAATTAATTATTGGGCATCCCATCATTTATCCATTTTTCGATTTTAGCAATATCGCAACTACTTAATTTAGAACCTCCTTTGGGCATGGGCGAATAGCCCGGGTCAAAACGAATACTGCCCAGTAGTTTGCCGTTTTTGCCTACAACCACCACATCGTTATAATTTTCGAGGGCAATGTTACCTGCCGGTGCACCGCCACTATGGCAACCGGTACATCGTGCGCTGATGACCGGCCAGACATCGTTGGCGTACGAAACGCTCGTTGTATCACACGACCCGGAAGGGTATAAATCTTGATAGTTATCGTTATAACAAGAACCCAAAGCCATAAAAAGGAAAAGGGCTCCCAAAGAAAATAAATACTTAATTGTTTGGTGTTCCATTGCTTATCCAAATTCTAAAGGTTGCTAACTGACATGTTGATAATTTATTGGCATTTTTTGGCATGGGCGAAAAACCGGCATCATGGTTGATACTCCCCCACAATTTTCCATTATTGGCCACAGCCACCAGGTCATTGTAATCCCGAAGGTAAATCCCCCCGCCCGGCGTGGTTCCGCTATGACATCCCAGACAGTAGGTTTCGACAATGGGAAAGACATTGGTTTTAAAGCTTACATTGGTGGTATCGCAGGCATCACAAACATTGTTCAATGCGCCCTGTAATATCCAGTTTTTTATCAGATTTTTCTGTTCGGTGGTAAATGCCGCCCGCGGAGGCGGGGGCATAATGCCTTCAAGAGCCGACTTGTCGTTGTCTCCGCCACCACCGGACAAAATCGTATAAAGTTTGCTCCCATTGGGATTTCCGGCCACCACACCACCCGTTTTCACCACCGAATTGTAATCAGTGAGTTGAACGCCCTCTTTCCGTGTGGCCGCATCGTGGCATCCGGATACGGCACAATTGGATTGTAGCAGGGGTAAAACCTGATTTTGAAAATAAACGGTATCGGGATCACAGGTGGAACCTGCATTACCGTTCCCTCCACCGGTAAGGGTGGTATCGCGTGCCCAAATGGCAATCGTATTGATTTCACAGTCGCTCAGTTTACTCCCGCCCTGTGGCATGGGAATATATCCGGCCTCATGCCGGACAGAGCCCAATAAGGCACCGTTGCTGATCAACAAAGCCAGTTGGTTAAAATCTGTCAAGTCAATACCACCCGACTTATTTCCCGCACTGTGGCAACCGTAACAGTAAGTTTGAAAGATAGGATCTACACTGCCTTTAAAAGTTACCTGGGTAGTGTCGCAAACCGAATCCACACAAGCATTGTTCAAAGCGCCTTGCGATATCCAGGTGAGCAAAGCATTTTGTTGTGCCGAAGTCCATGCCGGTGCAGGAGGCGGAGGCATACGGTCTTCTCCGCCCGCCAGAACCGCCCGGTAAATTTTACTCTCCGCAGGATTCTGCACATTGATGCCCCCCGTTTTCATGACGGCGGCATAATCGGTCAATACCACCCCCTCTTTTCCCGTAATACCATCATGACAACCGGTGACGGCACAGGTGGAATTGAGTAACGGCAAAATTTCATTTTGAAAATACACCGTATCCGATGCACACTGGTTGCTCACTTTGGGTGTATTATCGTAATAAACCCCCGGCGCATGCGTACACCCCCCCGTCCAAAACCATGCCCATAGCATGATCAAGCCACTTAAGGCCAGAAAGACTTTTTTTCCCATAAATTAAATATTAATTGTTATAGATATTTCAATATGATAACTGCAAACTTAAAAGAAAATTGCATTTTCACACCTTAAAATTTCCTTAAGATTCTAAAATGATTTTTAATACATTATTTCACAGGGTTTTACCTTTCCATTATTCTATTGTAGTATTTATTTACCTGTTTGGGTTTGGAAAATCATGAAAAAAATCAAACGTATTATTTTGGGTAAATACTTCTTCTTAATTCTCTTTAAATGGTTTTCCCCCAACACAAAAAAACCTGCCGTCCATGCCGGCAGGTTTTTTTCAGGCAAAATTTCAATGAAAGCCGAAAAATTCAAAGGATTCTCAACACTTAGATTCCGGTTTCAACAGAAATTAAATCTCTTTCACATGGACCACAGGGCCTTCGTAATCGCTTACCGGAAGGCAAGGACAAAGGTTCCGGTCACCAAAGGCATCATCGATTTTGCCCACCGGCGGAAAATATTTATCCTCACGTACCCAATCCAGGGGAAATACCGCTTTTTCACGGCCATACGGCAATTGGTAACCGGTATTGATCACCATTTCGGCAGTATGCGGAGCATTGGAGACCACATTGTTTTTCCGTTCGGCTTTTTCTTGCTCAATTTCACGGATTTCCTCACGAATGGATTTCATGGCTTCCACAAAACGGTCCAGCTCTTCGAGGGGTTCGCTTTCGGTGGGTTCCACCATGAGGGTTCCGTGCACAGGGAAAGCCACTGTGGGGGCATGAAATCCGTAATCCATCAGCCTTTTGGCAATATCGATCACTTCCACGCCCGCCGTTTTGGCAAAAGCGTTGCAATCGAGAATCATTTCGTGTCCCACCCGGCCGTTTTTACCGGTATACAAAATAGGATAGACATCTTTCAACTCCTCTTTCAGGTAATTGGCGTTGAGAATGGCCATTTTCGTGGCCTCTTTCAATCCGGTTTTGCCCAACATCTTCAAATAGCCGTATGAAATAAGCAACACCAAGGCACTGCCGAATGGAGCTGAGGAAACGGCCGTAATTCCCTTTTCGCCACCGGTTTCAACAAAGATATGCCGCGGTAAAAACGGTTTCAGGTGTTCGGCGACCCCCACGGGTCCCACGCCCGGGCCGCCCCCACCGTGGGGAATACCAAAGGTTTTATGCAAGTTCAGGTGACAGGCATCCGCGCCGATAAAGCCGGGACTGGTCAATCCCACCTGGGCATTCATATTGGCACCATCCATGTAAACCTGTCCGCCGTGTGCGTGAATAATATCTATGATTTCGCGAATTCCCTCTTCAAAAACGCCGTGGGTAGAAGGATAGGTTACCATCAGTGCACCAAGGTTTTCTTTATGCTCTTCTGCTTTTTGGCGCAAGTCATCCAAATCAATGTTACCCTGTGGATCGGTTTTCACCACAACCACCTTGAACCCGGCCATCACAGCACTGGCCGGGTTGGTTCCGTGTGCCGATGCAGGAATTAAACAAACATCGCGATGGGCTTCACCGCGGCTTTTTAAATAGGCACGAATCACCATTAGTCCTGTATATTCGCCGGCTGCTCCCGAATTGGGCATAAACGTCATGGCCGCAAATCCGGTAATTTTACAGAGCAGTTCCTCCATTTCTTCTATAACGGCATGATACCCTTCGGCCTGGCCGCCCGGTACAAACGGGTGAATATCGGTAAATTCGGGCCAGCTCACCGGCATCATTTCCGAAACGGCATTCAATTTCATGGTACACGATCCCAAAGGAATCATGGTGCGGTTCAGCGCAAGATCCTTGTTTTCCAACGATTTTAAATAACGCATCATTTGGGTCTCGGAACGGAATTTTTTAAAAACGGGATGTACCATAAAATCACTGGTACGCAACAATGCCGGGGGAATAGCCTTTTTCAGGTTTTCTTCGGGACGGCCGAAGGAAACCGCAGCAGCATCAGCGCCTGTGGCTTCGGCCAAAACAGAAACAATTTGTTCCACATCTTCCGTGCGGGTGGTTTCATCCAAACTGATCCCGATATGATGCTCATCCGGATAGAAAAAGTTAATCCCTTTTTCCAAGGCTTTGGAACGTACCAAGCCGGAACGTACGTTTTCGGGTAAGGTAATGGTCAATGTATCAAACCAATGGGTATTTTCATTTTGATAGCCGTAGGTTTCGAGGGCAGCAGCGAGGTCCACCGAAAGCGAATGAATACGGGCCGCCATAGTGGTCAGCCCTTCTTTTCCGTGGTAAACCCCGTAAAAACCGGCCATCATGGCCAACAGGGCCTGGGCCGTACAAATATTGGACGTAGCCCTTTCGCGCTTGATGTGCTGCTCACGGGTTTGCAATGCCATACGCAAAGCCGGTTTGCCGTTGATGTCTTTGGAGATGCCAATGATACGGCCCGGCATTTGCCGTTTGTAAGCTTCTGTGGTGGCAAAATAGGCGGCGTGGGGGCCACCGTAACCCATGGGTACACCGAAACGCTGGGAAGAGCCGAGCACCACATCGGCACCCCATTCCCCGGGAGGGGTCAACAGTGTTAGGCTCAGCAAATCGGCCGCTACGGCAAGTGGGATGTTTTTTTCTTTTAAACGTTGTGCCAAAGCCGAATAATCGGTGATTTTTCCGGTTTTATCGGGATACTGCACGAGGCAACCGAATACCTTTTCAGAAAGTTCGAAACGGTCATCCGGAAGTATCCGGAGGTCAATTCCCCGTGAACCGGCACGGGTTTTCAGCACTTCAAGGGTATGGGCAAACACTTTGTCGGAAACAAGAAAAACGTTGGCACCTGCTTTGGCCAGTGCCCGGGGCCGGGCATGGTAAAACATCAGCATGGCCTCGGCAGCGGCAGTCCCTTCATCCAACAAAGAGGCATTGGCCAACGGCAACCCGGTAAGGTCGGAAACCATGGTTTGAAAATTGAGCAAAGCTTCCAACCTGCCCTGGCTGATTTCGGCCTGATAAGGCGTGTACGAAGTGTACCATCCCGGATTTTCAAAGACATTGCGTTGAATGACAGGCGGAACAAAGGTATTGTAATAACCCTGTCCGATATAGGTTTTAAAAATTTTGTTGCGGGCAGCCAACCGGCGGATATGCTGCAGGTAGTCGTATTCATTCATGCCTTCCGGAAGATCAAGCTCTTTTTGCAAGCGGATACCGGCAGGAATGGTTTGATCGATAAGCTGTTCGATGGATGACAATCCCATTTTTTTGAGCATGAGCTGCACATCCTCGCTTTGGGGCCCGTTGTGGCGGGACAAAAATGTATTTTGAGCCATTCTTTGTATTTTTAAATCTTACATAACTATTTAAAGAACAAGTTGTTGCAAAAACAGTCCATTATTGTTTTGCGTTGCAAAAGTAACATTTTATTTTGGGTCTGTTTATTTTTTAACATGTGAAAAGAATGATTTTTCATTAATTTATAAACAATTTACGGAAACCTGATCCGGGAGAAAGTTTTGCGGCAGGGCTCCACAGGAGTTCCTTCGGAAGGCGCAGCGGCATCGCCGGCGGTGCCGGGCGGATGTGCAGCAGGGGGGCTGCAGCGACCAACGGAAGCTCGCAGGGCCCCGTTGCGAAACACCGCCCGGTGCTGCCGGCATACAGCGGAGCCCCCGTCCGTCCGCCCAAAAACAAAAAAAAGGAAGTACCCGAAAGCACTTCCTTTTCAAATGTTCATCTAAAATACGGTTAGTCTTCCACCTTAATTCGCATGCTGTAGAATGAGCGATAAACGAAAACAAGGGCAATGGCAAGGAAAACGTAGCCCACATAGGGTGCCATATCGCGAAAACCTTCGGATATGGAAATTTCCATGGCCAACAAGCCGAAAAGCGTGGTAAATTTAATGATCGGATTCAGGGATACCGAGGAGGTATCTTTAAAAGGATCGCCCACCGTATCTCCCACTACCGAGGCTTCGTGCAGTGCAGTCCCTTTTTCGTTCAGGTCCACTTCCACCACTTTTTTCGCATTATCCCAGGCACCACCCGCATTGGCCATAAAAATGGCTTGATACAGTCCGAAGAAAGCAATGGAAATCAGATAGCTGATAAAGAGCGAAATGGCGTTAAAGTTACCGAGTGCCGGAGCTGCCAATAAAGCAAAAGCCAAGGCAAAAGAAAACAATGCAATAAAAATATTGATCATACCCGTTTGGGCATAGACGGTACAAATACGCACCACTTCGCGGGATTTTTCGGTAGAAGCTTTTTTCTCTGCATTGGGATCAAGATTAATATTTTTCTTAATATAGGCCGTAGCCCGGTAAGCCCCGGTGGTAACAGCCTGGATGGAAGCTCCTGTGAACCAGTAAATAACAGCACCACCGATGAGCAGACCGAGAATGGTATATGGGTTCAGAATATTCAAAATATCACCCAAAGTATGACCTGCCGGAAGAATATTTTTAACCACCAAAATCAGTGAGAAGATCATGGTGGTAGCTCCCACCACAGCCGTACCGATAAGCACCGGTTTGGCAGTCGCCTTAAAAGTGTTACCGGCACCATCGTTGGCCTCGAGGTAATACTTGGCTTTTTCAAAATCGGGTTTAAATCCGAAATCCTTTTCAATTTCCGGAGTAACTTCCTCCTTATTTTCTTCTATCAACGAAAGTTCATAAATAGACTGGGCATTATCGGTTACCGGACCATAGCTATCCACGGCAATGGTGATGGGGCCCATACCGAGAAAACCGAAAGCAACCAGTCCGAAAGCAAACACCGCCTGATAGTCCATAAAGTTGCTCAAGCCGTAATTACTGACAAAATAGCCAATGAACATAAGCACAAAGAAAACCAAGCCCATCCAAAAGGCACTGAAATTCCCGGCAACCAAACCCGAAAGAATATTCAGGGAAGCACCGCCCTCACGGGAAGCGGTAACCACTTCGTTCACATGTTTTGATTTGGGGCTGGTAAATATCTTGGTAAATTCGGGGATTAATGCGGCGCCGAAAGTACCGGCACTGATGATAATGGAGAGCGTCAACCACAAGTCGTGCGGCAGGTTTCCCAACGTAAAGTAGCTGACAATAAACGTCATAATGATAGACAAAATAGAGCTAATCCAAACCAGCGCGGTCAGCGGACGTTCGAAATCCAGGTCATCCACGTTGGAATATTTCGTAGCTGAAAGAGCATCATTCACATAAAAAGCCACTACCGAAGTAACGATCATCATGATACGCATAACAAAAATCCATTCGAGCAGTTGCACCTGATACTGTTTGAAAACGCCGAGAACAATAAAGGAGATCAAAGCCACGCCGGTAACGCCGTAAGTTTCGAAACCATCGGCAGTAGGCCCTACGCTGTCGCCGGCATTGTCGCCCACACAGTCGGCAATAGTACCGGGGTTCCGCGGGTCATCTTCACCGATTTTAAAGATCACCTTCATCAGGTCGGAACCGATATCGGCAATTTTGGTAAATATACCACCGGCAATCCGAAGGACGGAAGCACCGAGCGACTCACCAATGGCAAATCCGATAAAACTGGCTCCTGCAAGATTTCCGGGAACAAACAGCAAAATGATCAGCATCATGGTCAGCTCAAGACTGATGAGCATAACGCCGATGCTCATCCCCGCATTCAACGGAATAGTCAAAAGTTTGAGCGGTTTGCGTTCAAGCGATGCAAAGGCCATGCGGCTGTTGGCCAGTGTATTCATACGGATACCAAACCAGGCCACGCTGTAGGAACCAAGGATACCGAGTACGGTCCAGCCAAGGATCATAAGAACATTCCAGACTTTCATATCCTGCAGGAATCCAAAATAAAAAGCCACCACAATGCCAATGATGACAAACAAGGCAATGAGAAATTTACCCTGCTGCAACAAATAGGTTTTGGCTGTTTCGTAAATCACCTGGGCCACATCGAGCATAGATTGGTGGGCACCGATTTTTTTTACTTTATTGTATTGGTACAGACCAAACAACATGCCCAAAATAGTGACAAGGAAACCCCAATACAAAATGGTGGAATTTTTCATTTCCATAGGGATTTTCAAATTGGCTTCACTGGCCATGGAAAATGCTGGCAAGGCAAAAAGTGCCATCAGAGAGAATAATTTTTTCATACGACTTTAATTTGATTGAAACAACTGATTTAAAACGTTTGCGAACACTGGTACAAATATAGAAATTCACTTTAATGCAACAGGAGGAATCGGCGATTGTTCATAAGATTTTTTCACCGGAAACAAGTCTTATTGCTGTTACTATCTGATAATCTTGTTTTTATGAAAAAATTTAGTTTGTTTATAAATAACAATATGGGAAAATGTTAATAAATTAGCCGGAAAAGTCCTTCCGGAAAAGTTTTGATATGCGAATAATGTATAATTTTATTTGCTCGAAAAAGAAGGAAGCTGTAACATGAAAAAAGTAGAAATGTTTGTGGCGGGAATGTCTTACAGCCAGTCGCAAAGCGGTGCTTACGCCCTGTTTTTGGGGGTGGTGGGCCAAGACAAACGGTTACCCATCATTATTGGCGGATTCGAAGCACAGGCCATTGCCATCTTTTTGGAAAAGATGAAACCGCAACGGCCCCTTACCCACGACCTGTTTAAAAACTTTGCCGATACTTTTGCCATCCGTTTAAAAGAGGTGGTGATTAACAAATTTGAAGAAGGGATTTTTTATTCGAAGCTGGTGTGCGAGAAAGATGGGGAAATCAAAGAAATCGACAGCCGCACATCGGATGCCGTGGCCCTGGCCCTGCGTTTCGGATGCCCGATTTATGCCGATGAAGCCATTGTGGATGAAGCCGGTATTGTCATTGAAGAGTCGGAATCGGAACCGGAAGATGAACCCCAGCCGCCTGTTCAGCACGAAACAGCTCCTGTAAGCTCGGCTTACGAAGACTATTTGCTCGAAGAGTTGGAAGAGTTGCTTCAGAAAGCCATCGAAGAAGAAAACTATGAAGAGGCTTCCCGCATTCGGGATGAAATAAAACGAAGGAAAGAACGGCTGTAAGCTGCCGGAACCCCTTCCTAACCTAAAAACAGTCATTACTTTATGAAACAATATCTTGACCTTTTGCAGCATGTGGTAGATCATGGTGTTGAAAAAGGCGACCGTACCGGTACAGGCACCAAAAGTGTATTTGGGTACCAGATGCGGTTTGCGCTAAGTGAAGGATTCCCGCTGCTGACCACCAAGAAGTTGCATTTAAAATCCATTATTTACGAATTGTTATGGTTTTTAAAAGGGGACACCAACGTGCGGTATTTGCAAGAACACGGAGTAAAAATATGGAATGCCTGGGCCGATGCGGAAGGGAACCTCGGTCCGGTGTATGGTGCACAGTGGCGTAATTGGAACAACGAAGGGATTGACCAGATAAAAATTGCCGTGGATCAAATCAAAAACAATCCCGACAGCCGGCGCATTATTGTGGCAGCATGGAATCCTTCGGTTTTACCCGATACCGGAAAAAGTTTCAGTGAAAATGTGGCCAACGGCAAAGCCGCCCTCCCCCCCTGTCATGCCTGGTTTCAGTTTTATGTGGCCAACGGGAAACTTTCCTGTCAATTGTATCAGCGCAGTGCCGACATTTTTCTCGGAGTGCCTTTTAACATTGCATCTTATGCCCTACTTACGCTGATGATGGCACAGGTAACCGGTTTGCAGGCAGGCGATTTTATCCATACCCTCGGCGATGCGCACATTTACCGGAACCACCTCGAACAGGTACGATTGCAACTCTCCAGAAAACCCAGACCGTTACCCGTAATGCGTATTAATCCGGAGGTGAAAGATATCTTCGGTTTCCGATACGAAGACTTTACGTTGGAAAATTACAACCCGCATCCCCACATCAAAGGGGAAATATCAGTGTAAACCATATTTGCTTTAGAGAAAAACAAAATGAAAGACAAGAAGATATCCATTATTGTAGCCATTGCCGAAAATTATGCCATTGGCAAAAACAACGACTTGTTGTGGCATATATCCAAAGACCTGAAAAGATTTAAAGCGCTTACCGAAGGCCATACCGTGGTGATGGGGAAACGCACCTACTATTCTTTACCGGTTCGTCCGCTGCCGCGCCGCACCAACGTGGTGATTACCGATGTGGCCGGTGAAAAAATAGCGGGATGCGTCATGGCCTATTCCATTGCGGATGCCATAGAAAAAATGGATCCCGAAAGCGAAAACTTCATCATTGGCGGAGGCTCGGTGTACCGGCAGTTTATGCCCTACGCCCAAAAACTTTACATCACCCGGGTACACAAAGATTTTGAGGCGGACACTTTTTTTCCGGAAATTTCACCGGACGAATGGCTGCTGACCGAAAGCCATCGGGTGGATGACGACCCGCAAAACGATTTCAGTTACTCCTTTGAAATTTACAACCGGAAAACTAAAATTGTTTAAAGTTTACGCAACCAACCGGAAGATCTGATGTTTCTACACGTGCTTTACCGTTTTCATGGCATGGGGATCATGTTTGTATTTAAACATAAACATGAAAGCCACGCCGATCACAAGGGCATAAGCCGAAAAAATAAACCAGATGGTTTGCCAGTCACGGGTTCCGTCAACGGTGAGCATTTGAATGATGACACCGCTGCCGTAAGCGCCGATCATGGCTCCCAGCCCATTGGTCATAATCATAAACAACCCCTGGGCGCTGGCTCGGATTTTGGGTTCGGCTTCCATTTCAACAAACAAGGATCCGGAAATATTGAAGAAATCGAATGCCATTCCGTAAATGATCATGGAAAGGATCAGGAAAACAAGTCCCAAACCTGTCGGGCTTCCGATACCAAACAAACCGAAGCGGAGCACCCAGGCAAACATACTCATAAGCATGACTTTTTTAATCCCGAATCTTTTCAAAAAGAAAGGAATGGTAAGGATAAACAATGTTTCGGACATTTGGGAAACGGACATCAAAATACCGTTATGGGTTACTGCAAAAGCATTTTTGTAAATGGCCAGTTTGCCGAAATCATGCAAAAAGGCTTCGCCCCACATGTTGGTAATCTGCAGGGAAGCGCCGAGTAACATGGAAAAGATAAAAAAGATGGCCATTTTTTTATCTTTAAACAGCACGAAAGCATCCAGCCCCAAGGCCTGGGTCAGTGTTTTTTTGGCTTTGGATTTTTCAATGGGGCAGGAAGGCAGGGTCAACGAATAGAGACCGAGAACCAATGAAAATGCGGCCGAAAAATATAGCTGGCTGTTGGTAAGCCCCCAGCCCAGCATATCCACAATCCACACGGCGGCAATAAATCCGACGGTACCCCATACCCGGATGGGTGGAAAATCTTTAACAATATCATAGCCCCTTTTTTCAAGGATACAATACGAAACGGTATTGTCGAGGGCAATGGTGGGCATATAGAGCATCAAATAGAGCAGCATGACAAGATAAAGCCCATCGAAACTGGTTTCTTTGGCTGCAAGATAAAGCAACCCGGCACCCAGGATATGCACAATAGCATACAGTTTGTCCGGACGTATCCAACGGTCGGCTACGATGCCAAGTAATCCGGGCATAAAAAGAGAGGCAATGCCCAATGTCATAAAAATCGCCCCGATTTGTTCACCACTGAAATGCAAAGTGGCGCCGAGGTATTTCCCGAAAGAGAGCAGCCAGGCACCCCACACAAAAAATTGTAGGAAGTTCATGACCACCAACCTGAATTTTATTCCCATAACGGTAATTTTTTCGTTTTTCTAAAAATGCTGTTAAAAATGATTCGCAAATGTAAACGAAAAAAGCAAAAATCCCCGGATTAGTCCTCATCATCGACAAATTTAGAGCCTTTTTAAAAGAAGACAGCCCATTTGGACGAGAGAGGAAACACCCGAATCTACCGTCAGAAAGACGATTTTTTACAAAAGGGATAGCGGACAAACCAATCTGGCCGGTACAATTCATTAGACATGATGGACAATGGTCATTTTCAGTGTTTTGCCTTACTTTTTCCCGAAAGCAGTGCAGCAATTTTGGCCTTCATAGCTTCAAACTCATGCACATCATACAACCGGGTCAGGAATACGATGGTCCCGGTGGTATCGATGACCACATTGCGTGTCACCCCGGCCCCTTTGTAAGCAAAATGCTGAAATATTTTTGCCCCCGGATCCAAAGCAAAAGGATAAGTGACCTTCATTTGTTTACGGAAAGCCTGCACCTTTACCAAAGGTTCATCGTAATCCACCCCGATAAGGACAAAGGGCTTGTTTTTGAATTGTTGCCATATTTCGCTTTGGAGATGGGGCATTTCACGGCGACAAACCGAGCACCAGCTGGCTGTAAACTGCAATACCACCACTTTATGCTGGTAAAGTTGTTTGAGCGACGCTTTGGTTCCGTTGGTAAAATGCAGTTCCACATCGGGGACCTTATCGCCTACTTTTACGCGATATCCCCGGTCGCCTTTAGACTGGGAAAATAGAGCATGCCCCCATAATAAAAACAAAAGAATAATCCATCCGTATTTCATAATTTGTGTATTTAAAAAAACTCCGGCTAAAAATATAGGTTTTTGCATATGAACCATTGGGATTTACACAAAAGTTATCAACAGATGGTACTATGGCAATGATGCATCTGTAGAAATCGAAAAAACCGCCTGACAGCATAAAGCCCCAACCAGTCCGCCTGGGTGAACGGCTCAACCTTTCCCCATGAATTTATTCATGGCATTCCGGAGTAATAATCCCTCTACATTATTGACTTTCAGATTACTCCAGGGGAGTGCCTATGGTATAAATTATGGAAGAGTCAAGAAAGAAAAGAAAAATTACCCAACCAGTCCGCCTACGGCGGACGACTCAACCTTACCCATGAATTTATTCATGGCATTCCGGAGTGAAAGACTTATGAGTCACCACCTTTCAGATTACATAGTTGAAAGAGCTAAAGCGTTGCCGGCATCTTCATACAATTTCCCCTATAAAAAAACCATTTTGCCATAAAGATTAAATACAAAATCTTTTTTTACAGGGGGAACCGCTTCGCTTTCCCATAAAATTTTTTTCATTCGTCTGTGTGTCATTTCGAATGAAAAAATTTCATGTACACTTTATAATCATTCCAAAAGCAAAAAGCCGCCGGACTACTCGTTGAAAAAATCCATACATTTGCGCCCCTTTTGGTTTTTGAATAAATTTTCTAATTTTGAAAAAAATCGACCAAAGAATTAACCGAATGGAAAAAGAAGACAAAAAGGCTTTCATGACAAAAGCCATAGCCCTCGCAGAAGAAAATGTAAAAAGTTTAAACGGCGGTCCTTTTGGCGCAGTAGTTGTTAAAGATGGCAAGATTGTAGGAACCGGCAGCAACAAAGTGACTGTAGATAATGATCCCACGGCGCATGCTGAAATTGTAGCCATCCGTAATGCCGCCAAAAATCTCGGCACATTCGACCTGAGCGGGTGCGAAATTTATTCGAGCTGCGAACCCTGCCCCATGTGCCTCGGTGCCATTTACTGGGCAAGGTTTGACAAACTGTATTACGCAGCCACCAAAGACGATGCAGCCAAAGCCGACTTCGATGATTCTTTTATTTACAAAGAATTTGCACTACCCAAAGAGGAACGTTCCATTCTGGCAGTCCAGATGATGCGCGAAAATGCCGTCAAAGTTTTCGAAGAATGGATCAAAGCGGAAAACAAAATACCTTACTAAATAAACCCTGACTATCCGGAAGCAAACAGGCTTTGACCAAGAGGGCTTTTATGGAAGTAAACCTGCCGGAAGTTAAATCATAAAGTATTCATTGGGGAAAACATGGAAAAGGTAGCTGCATTATTTAAAACATCGCCATACACCACGGCTTTTACCGGTGCTGGCATTTCGGTGGAAAGCGGAATACCACCGTTCCGTGGCCCGGAAGGTTTGTGGAGTCGCTACAACCCCGAAATACTGGATTTAAGCTATTTCAGACAACATCCGGAAAAGTCATGGGCTGTTATCAAAGAAATCTTTTACGATTTCTTCGGAAAAGCACGTCCCAACACTGCCCATTATGTTTTGGCACGAATGGAAGAAAAGGGGTTGCTGAAAAACATTATCACCCAAAACATTGACAACCTGCATCAGGAAGCCGGAAGCCATGAAGTTATTGAGTTTCATGGCAATTCCCACAGCTTGGTTTGTATGGATTGCGGAAAAACATTTACCATCGAACAAATAGATTTCAATCACCTTCCGGTGCGTTGTAATGCCTGCGGAGGGTTGGTAAAACCCGATTTTATCTTTTTTGGCGAAGGCATCCCCCCCGAGGCTTACCGGAAATCTATTGAAGCCGCACGGAAAGCCCAAGTTTTCCTGATCATTGGTACTACGGGAGAAATTATGCCGGCCAGCCAAATCCCTTACCTTGCCAAAGAAAACGGTGCAACCATTATCGAGGTGAATACCCAGCCTTCAAAATACACGCCCGTCATTACCGATATTTTCCTTGAAGGGAAAGCTACCGAGGTTATGCAACAAATAGAGAGGCAACTGGGATAAAACCTTTTCAGTGTTTGTAAATTGCGCCGGAACCGGTAGCACTCACTGTCAGCGCCGTTGGGCTGCCCGAATATTCGAGATCGCCCGAGCCCGCCACGGCGGCATCAAGGCTCTCCACGGCATGAACAACCACATCTCCGGAACCATTGGCTTTTACTTTTACGTGAACAGCCGTCAGTCCCGAAGCATCCACATCACCGGATCCCATTGAAAGTACTGTAAAGTTTACCGAACGCCCCTTCAGTTCCGCATCGCCCGACCCGGACAGTTTCAATGAACAATCTTTCAGTTGCAGCCCCGAAGCCTCCAGGTCCCCCGATCCCATCAATTCGGCAGTTAAGGTGCCATGTACCCCGTTCAACTCCACATCCCCCGAACCGCTCAACTTCACATCCACAGTTTTGGTATTCAACATGGCTTTCACATCGCCCGAACCGTTTACCAAAAACTGTACAGCGGGCATCGTAAACAATGTTTTACAATAAAAATCACCGGAACCCGAAAGCACCACCTTTTGTAAAGTTTTCAGGGTAACGTGTACTTCCATTTTTTTTGCTTTCCATATATTACGGGTTGTCGAAACATATAAAGTATTGTTTTTCACCACGGTTTTAATGTAGGGCAACAAATTGGCATCTGCCCGCACGGTCATGGAATAGCGATCACCCTGTTGCACAAAAACATCCACCGGACCGGTGGACACTATGGAACGGAAAGCCGAAACGGGTCGTGTTTCTTCCGCAATGGAACCATTACCCCTGACCTGTGCTCCTAACGGGCATTCCAAAAAGAAAATAAAAAACAAAAAAGCCCCTAACCCAAAGATGATTTTTTTCATATTGATAGATTTTTGATTTAATCATAGGACGTTACGAACTTTAAAAAAGTTACATCCGTATCCTTATATTTTATGCTAAAACATCTTTCTATCTTTGCAGCTTCACCCTCACAAAGAAATCCACTTTATGCCGGAGAAAAAGAAAGCGGTTTTATTGGTCAATGTCGGCACACCCGACCGTCCCGACACAACAGCGGTAAGACGTTATCTGACCCATTTTTTAAACGATAAGCGCATCATGGACATCCCCTGGCTGTTCAGGAAGGTACTGGTCAACCTGATCATCGTTCCTTTTCGTGCACCCCGGTCGGCCAGATTGTACCGCCGTTTATGGACCCCGCAAGGATCTCCACTGGTACTCAACATGGAAAAATTTGCCACCGGATTACAAAAAAACCTCGGCATTTCTTTCCATGTATATACTGCCATGCGTTACGGCAACCCTTCGCTGGCCAAAACACTGGAAGATATCCGCATCCAAGGTTTCGATGAAATCATAGTTTTTCCTTTGTTTCCGCAATACGCTTCTTCCACTACGGGTACCATTTTCGACTTTGTCCTTTCACAGATAAAGCGTTGGCATGTCATTCCGGAGTTACGCTTTGTCAACCAGTTTTATGACCATCCGGGGTATTTGGATGCCTTTGCGTCAAAAATTGCCGCCTGCCATCCCGAAACATTCGATCATGTGGTTTTTTCCTATCACGGACTGCCCAACCGGCATATTGAACGTGTACATCCCGGCATTTCTGCTGCGGGTTGTTCCTGCGAAACCGCCCTACCCAAACACGGTAAACATTGTTACAAAGCCACGTGCTACGAAACCTCCAGAATGCTTGCCCAAAAACTCCATCTCGACAAATCGCATTATACCGTTTCTTTTCAGTCGCGTTTTTCAAAAAACTGGTTGCAACCGTTTACCGATCAGGTCATCCGTGAGCTGGCCGAAAAAGGGGTCAGGAAAGTGCTGGTCGCTGTTCCTTCTTTTGTGGCCGATTGTTTGGAATCACTCATAGAAATCCGGATGGAAAATGGAGATTTGTTCCGGCAATACGGGGGCGAACAACTCATACTGGTAGATAGCCTCAACAACGACAAAAAATGGATAGAAGCCGCAGCAGACATCATCCGTTCGGCCGGGGTTACAATTTAGAGATCAACCTTTTCAGCTTACTCACACTTTTCACCATAAGCACCGAGCAGGCAGCCTGTTCAGCAATACGGAACGGCTCGCTTTCTTCAATGGATTTGGCTGACTTCGTGCTTTTATCGGCACCGATAATGAGCAAATCCACCCTTTCGGAAAATTGCAAAAGTTCTTCCCTGGGATGGTCTGTCGGAATCAGGGAGATGTCGTACAAAGCCACTGAGTTAAAATTCTCAATGGCCTGCACCATTAACTTGTCGGCCCATTCTTTTTGCCTTTTGGAATAATTTACCGGAAGAAATTTCAGCAGGCTGATGCGTGCCCCTCTGAATTCAGCAATGGCCGTGGCACAGTTCAACATAAGGTTCAAATCCGTAGCATTCTTTACATATAATGCAATTTTTTTCGGATGAAATTTTTCCGGCTGGACTTTCAGGTTCATAATAACCATATCGGTTACCGACAATTTCATCACCTGGCTTAGGATAGAAGGCTTCCCCGGTGTTTTCCGTTTGGGGAAACCCATTATGATCAAATCGCTGTTTTCGCTTTCGCCGGCCTGGACAATACCTTGCGGAACACTCCGCGCCGCCCGGATAACGGGTTTGATTTTAATTTTGTTTTGCCGGGCCAGTTCCACGCTCCGTTTGATCACCTCCAGTGATTTTTCGGCACCGGAAAGCGCCGTATAAAAATCAACCCCTTCCGGGACATCTTTCACCGCCAATACAATAATTTCCCCCCCTTGTTTGGCCATCAACCGGTTGGACAACATCAGCAAGGCTTCCTGTGTCTCGGGATTAGACATGGGTACCAAAACGGTATTTTTCCTGAAAAATGAAAATCCTTTTTCCTCTTCAAGAATAATATTGAGCCCCTGACGATGACGCTTTTCGCGCTTCCGCGAATAAAAAAAATAAACCACGGCGCCCACCACCAGCAACTGCTGGCCAAAAGCAAGTGTCACCCAACCAAGGGTCAATAACAGGGCAAGATTAATCACCAGCGTCAGTTCGGGAAGTATATTTTTCCAAAAGGATTTGGGCTTAAGGGTAGGGTTTTTCCTGTAGATCTTCCGCAGGGCCAACGACACGGGCAAAAGCGAAGCCAGCAGACAAAAGTTGGCTGCCCGCGCTATAAACTCCAGGTCAGCCATCAACAAGATAAAGCTGATGAGCACAGCGCCTACTACCAACGCAATTTTAGGCTGTCTGGTTTTTTCATCCAGTTTCCCCATAAAATCAGGGAAAAACCGGTCTTTTCCCATTTCGTATGTTTGCCGGCTTTGCGAAATCATGGTGCTGCTCAACGCACCCAACGAAGCCATGATACCGCCGATGGAAATGAGCAGCCATCCCTTTCCGCCGAAACTTTTATTGGCCACCAACACCAAAGGAGCACTGCTTTTGGCCAGTTCGTCCCACGGAACCGTCATAACTGCCGCCAAAGCAATCAGCAAATAGACCATCCCGCTGATGAGCATAGACAATTTCATGGCCTTGGGTACGGTTTTTTCCGGCGCAATGATTTCATCGGCATTGTTGGCGATGAGCTGGTATCCGAAAAAAGAGATGTAAATAAGCGAAATGGCACCAAAAGTTCCTTTCATCCCCTCCGGAAAAAACGGGTGAAGGTTGGCCGGCTTTGCATGAAAAACGGAGAAGATTATCAGTATCACCAATATAGTCAGGTTTCCCCAAACAATCCAATTTTGGAGATTAAACTTCTTTTTGCCCGTGGAGACACTGTTCAAAAAACCAAGCAAAAGCGTCATTCCCACAGCCACCAATTTACCGGTTAGGGGAGGAACCTTTATCCCCGTAATGGAAATAGCATATTCGGCAAAACCAATGGCATACAAGCCACAGGCAAAGATACTCCCCAGGGCAAGGAACCAACCGGTTGTAAAGCCTCCAATACTCCCGAGGATATTATAAGCATAGGTATATCCTCCCCCCGAACGTGGAATCATACGGCCCAGCTCGGCAAACATCAACGTGGTGGCAAATGCCAGCACACCGGTAATGAGGTATGTCAAAATCACCGAAGGTCCGGCTTCACCGGCGGCTGCGCCGATCAAAACGTAAACACCGGCACCCATCAGCGCCCCCACACCTATGGTGGTAGCCCCAAAAAGCCCCATGGTCCGCTCAAAATTGGGCGGTTTTATTTTTCTGTAAAAAATTTCGTGGATATCCTGCACCATAAAAACACGGGTATTTCAGGACAAAAATAACTTTTTTTACCAGTAACGGATAAAAATACCCAATGAAGTTGTTTAAAGTTTATCTAAAAATATTGTTTATAATGTATTATCAATCAGCAAATAAATACCGAATATTCCCCTTCTTGAAGGGGTGTAGGGGTAGGTATATCAAAAAGACATTTATTTGCTGATGGATCAGGTTCTTAGCAAATTTTCGTTTTGGAAACTTTAAACAACTTCAAAGACAAACCACCACGGCAAATTACCATAGAATAAGATTGATAAATTGCACGTATCTTTGCAAAAATACGTTTTACACGATGGAACGCACCGATATTTATGCGGCAAACTATTTTTTCAATGATGCTTCGTTCAGTTTGCTCATGCGGAAGCGCATCTACAACATTCTGTTGGTTTCCAGTGTTTACGATGCCTTTATCTTAGAAGAAGACGGCCGTATAGAAGAGCAGATATTCAACGAATACATGTCGCTGAACCTGCGTTACCCGCCCCGGTTCATTCAGGCCACCTCGTTACGCGAAGCCATGAAATACCTGCGTGAAGAACCGGTGGACCTGGTCATTTCCATGCTCAGTTTTGATGACAAAGGAACCTTTAAACTGGCGGCCCATGTAAAAGCCGAATTTCCCCATGTTCCGGTGGTAGCCCTTTCTCCATTTTCACGCGAAGTCAGTCTGCGCATCGAAAAACTCAACCTGAGCAATATTGACTTTGTCTTTAGCTGGCTGGGCAACACCGACCTGCTGTTGGCCATCATCAAACTCATTGAAGACCGCATGAACGTCGAACACGATGTAAAAGCCGTCGGGGTCCAGACCATTATTCTGGTGGAAGACAACATTCGTTTCTATTCCAGCTATCTGCCCAATATTTATAAGATCATTTTCAAACAGTCAAAAGCATTTGTAACGGAAGGGCTCAACGAGCACCAAAAGATGTTAAAAGCGCGTGGCCGCCCCAAGATCTTGCTGGCCACCCATTACGAAGAGGGTATGCACCTTTACCGGAAATACAAAAACAACCTGCTCGGGGTTATTTCCGATATCAGCTATCCCCGCAAGGGTATAAAAGATCCGGAAGCCGGTTTGCGGTTGTTCAAACGTATCAAAAAAGAAAACCGGTACATGCCGTTGCTGCTCCAGTCGTCTGACCCGGGGAACGAACAAAAAGCCAAGGCACTCGGTGTGGGTTTTATCGACAAAAACTCCACCAGTCTCCCTTACGAATTGCGTAGTTTTATCAAATATTATTTCGGTTTCGGGGATTTTATCTTTAAAGACCCGGCCACCGACCGGGAAGTGGGCCGTGCCAAAAACCTGAAAGACCTGCAGGAAAAGATTTTTCAAATCCCCAAAGAATCTTTACGGTATCACATCGAACGCGACCATCTGTCGAAATGGCTCCGGGCCAGGGCCCTTTTTTCCCTTGCCAAACTTTTTCAGTCGTTTACCATCGCCGATTTTGACAACATCAACGAAGTTCGGTATTTCATTTTTAATGCCATCAGTAATTTCCGCATCACTAAATCACGCGGGGTCATTTCACAATTTGACCGGGCAACTTTTGACGAATATTTTACCATTTCTCGTATCGGACAAGGCTCCATAGGCGGTAAAGCACGTGGTCTGGCTTTCCTCGATTCACTCATTAACCGGAATAAGCTGCATCACCTTTACGAAAACATCGATATCTCCATCCCCAAAACCGTAGTCCTCGGAACCGATATCTTTGATGAATTCATGGACCAAAACGAACTCTACCCCATAGCCTTGTCCCACGACTACTCCGACGAACAAATCCTGCAGTTTTTTCTCGATGCCAAACTCCCCGAATCGGTTCAGGAAGACCTTTTCACCATTGCCTCCATGGTCAACCAACCGCTTGCCGTCCGTTCTTCAAGCCTGCTCGAAGACAGTCATTACCAACCTTTTGCAGGTATTTACAACACCTATATGATTCCTTCCGCCGATAAAGACCTTGACAAAAAATTCGAATTGCTGAACCAAGCCATTAAAAGCGTTTACGCTTCCGCTTTTTTTGCCGATAGCAAAGCTTACATGCAGGCAACCTCCAACGTGATTGATGAAGAAAAAATGGCAGTGGTTTTACAAGAGGTATGTGGAAAACGCTACGGAAATTATTACTACCCCACCGTTTCAGGTGTAGCACGGTCACTGGATTACTACCCCATCCCCCCCGAAAAACCCAAAGACGGAACTGCCAACATTGCGCTCGGGTTGGGAAAATACATCGTAGACGGCGGACTATCGCTGCGTTTTTCCCCCAAATATCCTAAAAAGATCATGCAGACCGCCACACCGGATGCTGCCTTGCGCGAAACGCAAAAATATTTTTACGCCCTGGACCTTTCTCCGGAAAAGTTTGTCCCCAGCGTGGACGATAGTATTAACCTGGTGAAACTCCGTATCAAAGAAGCAGAAAAACACGGCTCCATAAAAAAGGTTGCCAGCACTTACGACATGCAAAACCATGTGATTCGCGATGGATACCATTATGAAGGCAAAAAGTTGATCACTTTCAATGCCATTTTAAAACACAACATCTTCCCGCTGGCCGAAATCTTACAAAAAACCCTCGACCTCGGTGCACGGGAAATGGACAAGCCGGTGGAAATTGAGTTTGTGGTGGACCTGAATGTTAAAAAGGGAGAAAAAATAAAATTCTACTTGTTACAGATACGGCCGATTGCCAGCAAAGAACAAAACGTCCATCTCAACCTGCAAAAGATCAGCCAAAACAGGTTGCTCATTCTTTCGCATACGGCCTTGGGCAACGGCATCATCGATGATGTTTATGACGTGGTATACGTTAAACCACAAAACTTCAATGCAGCCAAAAACCGGGAAACCGCCGAAATGATAGGCATGGTAAACCGGAAATTTCTTGAAAAAAACAGGAATTACATCCTCATCGGCCCCGGCAGATGGGGCTCCTCCGATCCCTGGCTCGGCATCCCCGTCAAGTGGCCGCAAATATCGGCTGCACGCCTGATCGTAGAATCGGGATTGGATAATTACCGCATCGACCCCAGCCAGGGCACCCACTTTTTCCAAAACCTTACCTCGTTTCGTGTGGGCTATTTTACCATTAACCCCTATTTAAACGATGGGCTGTTCGATTTGGAATTTTTAGACCGTCAAAAGGCCGTCTTCGAAAACGAAACCCTGCGGCATGTCAGGTTCAAAAATCCCCTGATCATAAAAATTGACGGCAAAAAAAACCTCGGCGTAGTGATCAAACCCCAAAACAAAAAATCATCCTGAAAAATTTCCGGAAGGTTAAATAAACAAGGTGTCGTTTTTTAGCAAGTCGGCGGCCAGGCAAGCATGTACCGGCAAAATACCCACCAGGTCACCCGGTCGAAACTTTTCCAAAGCATTCTGCGGCAACCGTATAACCCCGTGTTCCTGCGAAAGCGAACGAACATAAGCTCCCGCCAAAGGCGCCTGCCAGTGTCCATCTTCCTCCAGCGCCACCACATATCCGTAAAGCGAAAACCCCTCGTCGCCTGCGATAAACTCTTTGGAGAGATGTACACCGCCACCGTAAACCACCATTTCCGACCTTTCAGGATAAATGGCTACCACAGGGCAGGCAACTGCCACCGCTATATCGTCCAGCATACAGGAACCCAGGTGGTACTGCATGATATCGTAATACACAAAATTACCCGGCCTGATTTCATCAACCCCCCCACAACTTTCGGCCAGGCTGCACGAGGGAGTATCCCCGTAAGACAATTGCAAATCCTGATACTGCCGCCCGTACTTTTGTTTCAAAAGTGTCATCCGTTGCAAAGCGGTTTCCATAATTTCAAGCACCTGCTCCCTGCCCCGCGCATGATACGTGTGGCCCGCATGGGTCAAAAAGCCATCGAAATGCAAGAACCGGGAAGTCCCCAACCACCTGAGTACAGTATCTATCCCTTGAAAATCATCCGGAGCCAACCCCACCCGATGATAACCCGTGTCAATTTTTATCCAAACCCCCAGTCGGACAGTAGCTTTCTCTGCCAGTATCTGTGCCGTAAAAGGATTTTCCACCAAAACATGCAAATCCACTTGAGAGGCAAGCCGGTTCACCGCCGCCATTTCCCGCAAATTCAACGGAAAGGCAATGGTGATGTCGTTCCACCCCCACCGTGCAAAAGTTTGTGCCATGGAAACCGAAGAAACGGTAATTTGCCGTATGCCCTCGTTAAAATAAATCTTCCCCACCTCTTCCGACTGATGGGTTTTAAAATGAGGTCTGAAAAGCACACCCGATGCCCGGGCCTTCTGGGCCATTCGCCGGATGTTGCGTTTTACTTTTTCCCTGTCCACCAACAGGGACGGACGTGAGATATTCATAATCTTTTCTTTTGAAATATAACGACCGGTAGAAAATGCCGCGAATTTTCCGGAAAAAATCCAACTATCATAACACCACCATTTTTTTTATCAGCCGGCTGTTCCCCCAATGGATCTCCAAAAGGTAAATCCCGGAAGGCAATTCCTTTTGCAGAAAACATCTCGCCTTCCTCCCACTGAAGTGCTTTACCAGAAGCAACCGGCCATCCAAACTGAAAAAACGCAGGGAAAAACGCTCTGCTCCTTTTAATGGAGAAACAACATGCAATACATTCCTCACCGGGTTCGGACCGATATACCAGCCTTTGGCCTCACGGGAAAAGGTTTCGACAGCAACAGCCGCCCCGGGACAAACCGTAAAGCCTTTACCGGTGTCAAACCGCTTGCGTGCCGGAATACTCCCTTCACCGAGTGAAAAAGGCCAGCCCATATCCGGCCAACCGGCATCAACATCCCAAAAAGCAGGCTTTTGTGTCAAATAATAGGAGCGATCCGGTAAATCTCCCGAAGAAGCCGGTACCAGATGACCCAACACATTATTAGCGTAAACAAAATGCCCTTTCCCATACAAAACAAACTGTCCGTGGTAAAAGCTGTTGTCCGTACATTCGTTTCCCACAAAATTTTGATCCGCAGTTTCGGTAGTATCGCTTTGTGTCATAATGATTCCCCACAACTCGGCACGGTTCCTGAAAAAAGTATTGTACGGCCCCGAAGGTCCCCAATAATGATCTATGATGATGTTTTGCACTATGTTCCCTTCAAACAAATTGGCAAAAGCATAATGACCGTGAAGAGAAATATCACCTGATAAATCGGAAATGGCCTCGCTCCGGTAAGGATCACGCGAATAATTATAAGCCACCACATTGCCATTGGCTCCGGTTTTCACCATAAGGGCGTGCCGCAAGTGAACAAAAATATTGTTCATCACCAGGCATCCGCTGCTGTGATGCGCCAGCGTCACCCCATAGCCGTGTGTACTGGCACCATCATAAAAAAAAGCATGATGAAAATAACTTCCTTCAACCACAATGCCCGCACTGCGGCTGATATAGATATGACTGCCCGAGCTGGAGTCGCTTTCCACGCCGCTCACCCTGCCATCTACTGCATAATCCCATGAGATATTGTATCCGCCACCGGCATCAGGAGGGCGGCTCCTGACAATTTTCAAACAGGCAACGGAAACATGCCTGATGGGAAAAATACGCCGTAAACGGGGGCGCAAGCTATCCGTATAACTGATGCGTAACGGCTGTTCCAAAACAAGGGTATCACCGGCAACTTTTTCTATTCTGACAATCTGCCCCACAGACATTTTGGCCCATTCGGCCGGCACCGTATTCCAACTTCCGTTATCTTCCACCATTTCCACCCATTCGCCCGGCTCAAAAACAAAAGCCGAATCAGCCACGAGTTTTGTGCTCCCTTTGGCAAACCCGCTTTTCAAATGCACAAATACTTTTGATGCGGAGCCAGTTATCCGGAGACAACTTGCCGCCGAGTTTCCCAAATCGAAACGCAATACCGTACGCAAAGCCCCTTCTCCTTTCAACTGGATACTGTCGGGCAATACCAACGAATGAAAAAACAAATAAGTCCCTTCAGGAAAAAATACGGTACCCGCTCCCCCATGAAACGAAGCCATGGCAGCCCGGACGGCTTCCGTATTGTCTGTTTCCCCATCCGCCACAGCACCAAAATCAACCACATTCATCATTTTTTCCGGTTCCCGGTAAACATCCTGCCGTACAATCTGCTCCCAGTTTACCCGCCGCGTAACCGGGATCACCTGTGCAACCACCGGCAGCAGCATCAACAGAAAAGCAATGAAGGATACGATTTTTTTCATAATTTCGTTCTTGTTCAAAGATAAATGAAATCGGGCAAATGAAAACACTTTTTTCTCCACAGTTTTTTTTCTGGATGATGGCAGGAATACTTTCCGCCTCTATTATCTCCTGCAAGCCACCACACAAAGAAACCATTACCCAAAGAATTCAATATGACGTAAACATCAAAAGCCCGCAGTCCGATTACGACTGGTGGATACAAAATTTGCCCGGGCCTCAACGCGAAAAACTGGTACGCACCATCCTGCAAGGGGCCGTCTCGGGAAAATACAAAGCCTACGACTATTTTTTCCAGCCTTTGAGCAAACAGGCCGTGGCCCGCATATTAACTGATACCATGGCTTATAAAATACCCGACCCCTCACCACCCTATGCAATGAAAGACACGCTGATAATTACTCACATAGCCATAAAAGACATCCTCCGCCTGCGTTTTATGGAAACATGGCGCATCGATCCCAAAACCTTACAATTCTCCAAAACGGTTTTGGGCATAGCCCCTGTGGCCCGCCGGATCGATGCACAAGGGCATGTGCGCTGGCAACCGCTGTTTTGGATTTTTCCGGACGAACACACGGCAAAAGCATTACAACAAACGCCTTAACTTTTTTGTTTAACAATTTTTTGTGAACAAAAGACGAAAAACCATACGGAACACATGCCCCTTTCCCCTATATTTGTTGATTCAATGAGAAAAAGGAAAACATATTTACCGCCGCTCATCTTCTTTTTTATCGTGCTTTTCACGGTTTCTCCCGTGCAGGCACAGCACCGGAAAATGAGCACCAAAGAATATATCAACAAATACAAAGATATCGCCATAAAAGACATGAAGTCGTACAAAATACCGGCTTCCATCACCCTGGCACAAGGTATTTTGGAATCGGGAAGCGGTAACAGCATCCTTGCCCGCAAAGCCAATAACCATTTCGGCATAAAATGCCATAACGGATGGAACGGCCCCACCATCCATGTGGCCGACGATAGCAAACACGACTGTTTTCGTAAGTACAAAAATGCCGAAGCCTCCTACCGCGACCACTCCAAATTTTTGAGAAAAGGGCAACGGTACGCTTTTCTTTTCCGGTATCCCATCACCGATTACAAAGCCTGGGCTTACGGGCTCAAACGTGCCGGCTATGCCACCAATCCGCGTTACCCCCAGTTGCTGATCCATTATATCGAAAAATACCACCTGTACAAATACGACCGGGAAGGATTGCACCATGCTAAAAAACGGAGAAAAAACAAAAAAAGGCTGCGCTATGCCACGCCCGACATAACCGCTTTTCCGGTAGTACGCAAGAGCATGTACGGCAGACCCGTTTTCGAAAACAACGGACGACGGCTCATCATAGTCAAATCAGGCGATACCTACAATAAAATCGCCACCGAATTCGAAATCAGCACAAACCGCCTCCTGAGGTTTAACGAACGTAAACACTCTGACCTGCTCCATCCCGGCGAACTGCTCTATCTTGAGAAAAAAGCCTCAAAAGCAGCCAAAGGATACAAATACCATATTGTAAAACAGGGCGAAACGCTGTGGCAAATCTCCCAGCTTTACGGCATCCGCCTGAGCAAACTGCTGGACAAAAACAACTTCCCCCGCCGTTACCAAGCCCAGGCCGGAACCAAAATCAGGGTCAGATAAACAAAATAATGTCATTTTCTTTTTGGGCAGCCGGGCGCCAAGGCTTCGCTTTATTTGGGACACGCTGCAGTGTGTTCCGCCACGGCAGCATACGTGCTTCCGCTGGTCGCAGTATCCTGCCTGCTGCACATCACCGCAGCCCGCCCCAAGATGCCGCTGCGCCGCTACCCGCACTTTCCATCCCGGCTGCGGGGAAAACCCAACCGGAAAAGCACACAACAACAAAAAAACCAAAACGCCCCCCCCTTTTAACAGAAACGCAACCAACCATATACCATACCCCCACCAAAGTCCGCCTTGGCGGACGACTCAACTTTTACCCATGAATTTATTCATGGCTCTTAATACAATAA
>CAYYRE010000012.1:0-31198 GCA_964473895.1 uncultured Lentimicrobiaceae bacterium
CAGGCGTATGGCGGTCCCGCTCGGGGCATCCAATTTATGAATATGGTGGGTTTCTTTGATAGAAACGCGGTAGCCTTCAACTTTTGACATAACGGATGCCAATATTTTGTTGACATAAAACAAAATGTTCACCCCAAGGCTAAAATTGGGGGCATAAAACAGCGCTCCGTTGTGTTCGTCACAGGCTTTTTGCACTGCAGGCAACCGGTCGTACCATCCCGTGGTTCCCGAAACAACAGGAAGACCCAACCTGAAACAACGCAGGATATTGTTTACCGCTTCTTCCGGAAGGGAGAAATCAATGACCACACCATCAGACGGCACCTTCGCCTTTTCCCAATCTCCTGGATCATCAAGAACCGCGATCACTGTATGTCCGCGCTCGTGGCATACCGTTTCCACAGTTTTTCCCATTCGCCCGTAACCCGATATAATGACATTCATCTTCAACCCTTCCATTTACTAAATTTCTGCGTTTTACATTTTCCATATTTTCCAGGACTCCTCGGCTTGTATTTTCAGCATTTCCAATCCGTTTTTGGTGACCGCTCCCTGTTCCCGTCCTTTTTTCAAAAAAAGTGTTTCCTCCGGATTATAAATCAGGTCGAAAAGGATATGTTCCGGGGTCAAAAGCCCGTAAGGCAAGTCCGGCGCCTCGTTTGTTTTGGGATACATCCCAAGGGGTGTTGTATTTACAATCAGTTTATACTCCTTCATAACTGCCGGAGTAATCCATGAATACCCCATCATTTCCAGTTTTTTGGGGTAACGGGTAACAAAATTGAAATAAATCCCCAATTTTCGTAGAACAAAGGCCACCGAATGGGCAGAACCACCCGATCCGAGAATTAATGCACGGATCAGTTTCCTATTTTTTATAAGCGGCTTCAGGGATTCCTCAAAACCAACGACATCGGTATTAAACCCTTTCAGCAATATTTCGTCCCGGTTTCGCACCACCTTTACCACATTGACACTACCGGTAAGCAATGCCGTCTTACCCAATTCATCCATATACGGCATCACATTTCGTTTAAACGGAATCGTCACATTAAAGCCCTTTAATTGGGGATACTTCCGGGCAAAGGCATGAAGATCCGGAACATCTTCCATCTCCCACAGGCGGTATGTTGCATCCAAACGAAGTTTTTGAAACTTCTTTGCAAAATAGTCACCCGAAAAAGAGTGCTTTAATGTTTTCCCTATGAGTCCGTATAGTTCCATAATAAACCGCTTCTTTTGTGCTTACTTCATTTTTTCTTCCTTGCCTGCCAGAAGTTCGATAACGGTGATACTGACAATCCCCAAAATCATGAGAAAAATTGCTATCCAAACGGTTTTATCCATATTTTGGGGTAAAACACTGGCATAACGGGCCACCACTTTTTCGCCGTGTTTCACCACAAAATCGCCGGCGCTGTTTTTCAGATATTCGGCTGTTTTCCAAGGCCACAACACGTTGAGCGAGCCGAGGATAAAGCCGGATAAAGTGGCAATGGTTTGGTCTTTATAGTGTTTAAAAACCCACGAAAGCAAATGGGAAAAAGCCACGATCCCGATAATGGCACCAAGGGCTACCGGAAGTAAAATATTCAGTTCGCGATGGTTAATGGCCTGAATGGCGACCAACTGATAATTTCCCATGAGGATTAAAACAAACGATCCCGACAACCCGGGAAGGATCATGCTGCAAATGGCCACCACCCCACAAAGGAACAAATACCAAAAGTTGCTGTTTTCCGCTGCCGGATGAATCAGCGAGACAAAAAGGGCAAAAGCAGTGCCCAAAACAAAAAAGAGGATCACCACAAAATTCCAGCGTTCGATGGTTTTGGCGACAAAATAAATGGAGGCCAGTACCAGTCCGAAAAAATAGGACCAGATGTAAACCGGATAATGCTTAAAAAGGAAATCAAACACCCGGGCGAGGGCAATGATGGCCAAGGCAATGCCTACGGCCAGAGTAACCAAAAAATAAAAATCGGTTTTTTCGGCAAATGCCTTCCATTTTCCACTGAAAAGCAAGCGGACCGCCTTCAGGTCAAAAGCTTTTATGGCATTGATGAGTCGTTCGAAAATACCGGTAATCAAGGCAATGGTTCCCCCCGACACGCCGGGAATAATGTTGGCTACCCCTACAGCAATTCCTTTCAAAAGATAATTCAGGTATTCTTTCATAGATTGTCTTTTTTCAATGTTTCCGGCATGAAAAAGTAAAACCGGAAACATCCGCTTAACGCATCAGATATTTAATGATCTTTAATTTTTTCCCGTAAGGGGCATACCGGATGGGCACATCGAGCCAAAGTCCACGCTGCACAACCGGTTTGGCATTGGAAAAAGTTTGGAAACTGTAATAGCCATGGTATTTTCCCATGCCGCTGTTCCCCACGCCACCAAAAGGCAGTTTATTACTTACAATGTGCATCAGGGTATCGTTCAGGGTCACACCACCGGCAGGAATGTTTTCGACCATCTTATGACGGAAAGCCTTACTTTTCGAAAACACATACAATGCCAGGGGCCTTGGCCGGGCATTCACCGCACGGATGACCTCCTCCGGATCACGAAAAGTGAGCACCGGAAAAATCGGCCCGAAAATTTCCTGCTGCATGACGGGAAGATCAAAGGTTACAGTGTCGAGTATGGTTGGCTCAAAATACTTTTCTTTCACATCATAATGTCCGCCGTAAACCACTTTGGCCCCCTGAAGCAGTGCCGACAACCGCTCTACATTGGCGCGGGTAATGATACGCGGATAATCGGGACTCCTACGGGCATCGTTTCCGTAGGCTTTCCGGATGGCTTTTATCAGCTCTGACAACAACCGTTCTTTTACACTTTCATGTACAAAAAGATAATCGGGTGCTATACAGGTCTGTCCCGCATTGAGTAATTTCCCCCATACAATCCGCCGCGCCGTCAGTTTTAATGGGGCTGTTTGATCCACAATACAGGGACTTTTTCCGCCCAGTTCAAGGGTAACGGGCACCATGTTTTTGGCCGCTTCCTGCATAACGATTTTTCCTACCCGCGGGCTGCCGGTAAAGAAAATATGATCGAACCGGTACTGCAACAAGGCCTGCGACACTGTTACCCCACCGGTGACTACGTGCAAATATTCTTTTTCAAAACTATTGTTTATGATTTTTGCGATAACGGAAGCTGTATTTTCAGCAATTTCCGAAGGTTTCAGCATCACTGTATTCCCCGCTGAAACAGCACCGATCAATGGGGCCATCATCAACTGAAACGGGTAATTCCAGGGAGCAATAATCAACACGGTACCAAGCGGTTCGTGTTTGAGGCGGGCACGGGCCGGAAAACTGACAATGGTAGAAGAAACACGCCGGGGGCGGGTCCATTTTTTCAAATGGTTCAAGTGGAAACGCAGCTCCTCAAGGACGAAACCAATTTCAGAAGCATACGATTCGAACGCCGACTTATGCAAATCTTTCTGCAAAGCATCGTAAAGTTCCTGCTCATGCATTAAAATGGCAGAACGTAATTTTTTCAGCGCTTCGCGGCGAAAAGCCACCTCCCGGGTTTTTCCGGTGGCAAAAAAATTTTGCTGGCTTGCAAACAGTGCTTGTAACGAAGTATCTTCCATCGTCGTGTCATTTTTGTAAATGGTTTGGCACCCGGCCGCCCGGCCTCCGGTTATTGTTTCAACTCATCGGGCAAAAAGTGCATAAAAGTATCGCCACGCAATCCCAGACGCAGGGTTTCCAACGGAATGATTTCCGTCGGAGCAATATTCCCAAGGTTTACATTGGCTCCGAAATGTTTAATAAACCAAACCTGCTGCGATTTTTGCGGAGCTTCCCACAAAATATCATTGAGCGGCAAATGGTTGGATATCTCGCTGATCAATTCAAAATTGGCTTTTCCGTGCACATCGTAAATCCCCACGGTGCCGCTCTCGCGGGCTTCGGCAATCACTTTAAAAGAACCGGCCTCCAGTTCGGCTTTCATTTGAGAGACCCATTGCGGAATAGGAATCTCCAATCCGGCGATTTTGGAGCCCACTTCGGAAACCACCAAAAAATCTTTGGAAAGGGTATGAATATATTCACATTTTTGATCGTGGTTCATTTCCATGGATCCATCCGAAATTTCCACGGCATCAAAACCCAGTTTATCAATATAACGGCGAAAATCATCAAACTGTCCGCGAATAGCAAAAGCTTCGAACAAAGTTCCCCCGGGATAAACCCGGATGCCGTGCTTTTTATACAAAGCAATTTTCTTTTTGATGTTTTGGTTAATGTAAGAAGTACCGAATCCCAGTTTTAACAGGTCGATCAGTTCTCCTGCCGTTTCCACCAGATCCTCGGCCTGGTGCATACCGATGCCTTTATCCATGACCATGGTCAACCCGCTGGTTCTCGGATGTTTGGTCCTTTCGGGAATAAATTTGAGAGAAATATTCATTTTCATTATTAAAACATTATGTTAATTATTGGGTTTTTTATACAAGTCGAGAATCTCTACAAAACGCGGTTCATCCAACAATTCAGGAAGGTAGCGTAACAGCTCTTCATGCTCATCGAAATTCAGTTTAACGGCCTCTTCAATATCAAAATAGGCTTCGGCAATACGGCCGACACGATACAGATACCCTGCTTTGCGATACAAAAGCTTTGCCTCGGCAGGATTGTCTTTCAGGGCACGCTCCAGGAGGTGAATGGCTTCAACAAATTGCTCCTGCAGGGCCAATACCAACGAATAATTAAGCCATGCCTCCACATTAAAAACATTGTGTCCCACCACATCTTCAAAGAGCAAAGCCGATTTTTCCAGTTGATTCATACGCAACAGCAGTACCGCCAGTTCAAATTTATGTTCTTCATCTCCGGGTGCAAGCTGTATGGCCTTTTCGTAATATTTGACAGCTGTTTTTTCCATATTTTGCCGGACAAAAATACGGGCCACCCCCGCCCAGGCATCCGCCAGCTTGTCATCCATATCCAGCGCCCGATTGTAATAAACCAAAGCCTTTTCCAGGTCATTGAGGTTTTCCCACGATTCACCAATGTAACAATAAGTAACCGCATCCGGCTTTTCCAGTTTCATGGTCTCCTCGTAAAGATTTATGGCACGCAGGAATTCGTGCATATTAGTGTACGCATTGGCCATATTAAAATAGGCCGAAGCAAATTGATCATCGATGGCCACAACAAATTCGTAAGCCTGAATCGCTTTTTCGTAAAGTTCCAGGTTACTGTAAAAGATGCCGAGATTAAACCAGGCAAATTTTGAGTAAGGATGCCGGTCGAGAAAGTTCCCGAAAAACTCAATGGCTTCTTCTTCATGGCCTGTCAACTCAAAGAAAAAGGCAATTTCCTGTATCAGGTCTTCCGATTCGGGTTGCAATTCAAGTGCTTTGGTCAGATAACGCAAGGCATTGGGATAATCATCAAGGCTTTCGTACTCATAGGCAATATTCGAAAAAATTTCCTCGGGACGTTCGGTCGTTTCCAACACCTTTTTATAGGCATTGATTGCCTCTTGATGTTTGTCCATCAGGCTGTAAATCTCTGCTTTGGCATAATACAGCTCTTCGTTTCCTTTTTCCACTTCATCCAGTTCGCCAAGAATTTTTAAGGCCTGCAGATATTTGGCTTCCTGGGTCAGCAAGCGGGCTTCCCGGATTTTAAACGAATTGCTTCCCGGGTGTTGGGCTTCGGCCCATTCGATAGCCGTACGGGTCATGGCCGTTTGCTGCACATCGAGGTAGTAATCGATAATGGCTTCAAACTCCTCCACATCAAAAAAGTGGCCTTCCCCCGACTTCAGAAAAGTTTCAAAACGCTCTACCAAAGCCCCAATCTCGTCATCACGCTGCCAATCTAATTCTTCATCCATATTTTTATATTCTGCTGCAAATTTAAGATTTAAAACCACACAAAAACAAACCCGTTTCACCGCTTTGCGTATCCTTCTTACAGCGAAATTAAGCATTCTTCTTTGAGCAGGGAAAGATATTTCATTAAATTTGCGCATCCTTTCCCGGTACCGAAAGGGTAGTAATATTAACTTATTTATTTTCAATGACTTTAATCAAATCAATTTCAGGAATCCGCGGCACCATAGGCGGAAAAACAGGCGATAACCTGACGCCCGTGGACATTGTAAAATTTACGGCTGCTTTTGTACGTTTTCAACAACAGCACCACCACAAAAAAGAAATTCTCCTGGTGGTTGGACGCGATGCCCGCCTGTCGGGAGAAATGGCCGAAGGATTGGTTGTATCAACGGCCACAGGAATGGGGGCCCGTGTTATTAACGCCGGACTCTCCACTACCCCCACGGTTGAAATGGCCGTTATTTTATCGAATGCCGATGGCGGTATCATCCTTACCGCAAGTCATAATCCCAAACAATGGAATGCACTGAAACTGCTCAACGAAAAAGGTGAATTTTTAAACAACGCCGAAGGGCGCAGGGTATTAGCCCTTGCAGAAAATCTTGACTTTGCTTTTGCCGAAGTAGACCAACTGGGTACCCTAACCGAAGACGGAACCTTCATCGACCGGCATATTGCCTCTGTTCTCGGACTGAATCTTGTCAACCCTTCCCTGATCGAAAAAGCCGGTTTTAAAGTGGTGGTAGATGCCGTCAATTCCACGGGAGGCATCGCTATACCGAGGCTACTTAAAGCCCTTGGGGTAAAAGAAGTTATTGAAATCAACTGCGATCCAACGGGTGAATTTGCCCACAATCCGGAACCTTTGCCCGAAAACCTCACGGAAATTGCTTCGGTGGTAGTCACTGAAAAAGCAGACCTCGGCATTGTGGTGGATCCTGATGTGGACCGTCTGGCCTTTGTGATGGAAAACGGAAAAATGTTCGGCGAAGAATATACCTTGGTAGCCGTAGCCGATTATGTATTGCAAAACCAACCCGGCAATACGGTTTCGAACCTCTCCTCTACCCGTGCTTTGCGCGATATAACCGAAAAAGCAGGAGGGCATTATTATGCCGCCGCCGTGGGAGAAGTCAATGTGGTAGCCAAGATGAAAGAAAAACAGGCGGTTATCGGCGGAGAAGGCAACGGCGGTGTGATTTATCCCGAATTACACTATGGCCGTGATGCACTGGTCGGCACGGCACTTTTCCTCACTTATCTTGCCCAAAAGAAAATGAAGGTTTCCGCTTTGCGGGCTTCTTATCCCAACTATTTCATTTCGAAAAACAAAATGGCTTTACCCGAAAATACACCGGTTGATACGCTTTTCGAACGCGTCAAAAAAGCGTATGCCCAGTACCCCATGGTGGATATTGACGGGCTAAAAATAGAATTTCCGGATGGTTGGGTTCAACTGCGTACCTCCAATACCGAACCCATTATCCGGATTTACGCCGAGTCAACCAGCATGAAAAAGGCCGAAAGCTATGCCAAAGACGTTATGAAATTGCTGCAGTAAAAAAATTTTCGACACGATCAATTTTTTGCTTTTACGCTATCCTTCTAACAATTGTTTTCGTATCTCATTTCATCCCGATAACCGGAAGAAAATTAATATTTCAAGGATTTTCAGGATAAAATTTAGCCTAAAAGTTTGTCCCGTTTGAAGTTATCAAGATTTCTGCTTATTTTTATGGCCAATAATCCAAACTGGAAATCCATGGGCAAAAAACGCAGGAAAAAGTCGAAATACAAAGAGGTGCGTTTCAAACTTTCAGACAAACAAATGAAGTCATTGACAAACTACTGCAAAGCAAGAAAGACCACACCCACCAAACTCATCAAAAAGAGTATCCGTTACTACATCGAAAATTTTTCAAACGAAGTGCCCCAAAAATATTATGCTACGGCCAACCAATTAGACATTTTTGAAGACAGTAAAGGGGACAAAACACTGGACATGTTTGAGTAACAAACCGTCGGTACTTATTTTACAGACACTTCGAGCGTACTTTCTTTTTTACCCCTCGAAAGTTTAAATTTCACTTTTTTACCGTTGATAATTTCTTTTTTGGGCGGTTCATTATACCGGTGCATATCAAAGAAATCCCCGCCATTGCTCATATCATAATGCACAATGATATCCGTGATCTGCTTCATTCCTTTTTCGTTGCCCCTTTTCATTTCAAACTCCCATTTTTTCATGTTATTTTTGCTTCCTTCCACAAAGGCCGAAGCTTTACGGGATTTTTCTTTGATGATTTGGAAAGTCAATCCGAGGTTGGTGAGCGCTTGTTTAACACTGGGCACATCCTTACTTACCAATGCTTTGGCTATGGCCAAATCGGTTTGGGTGGTGTCTTGCGCTTTCAAAAGCAGTCCACTGAAGAGAATAACAAGAAACAAGATTCCTTTTTTCATGGTTCGTAGGGTTTTAGTTTTCAAAAGTAATCATATTTTGTGATATGACCATCAATTAAACTGCTCTACAATCAGTTTTTTAAAACCGGGCGTAGCATAGCTTTGAAAAGTTTTGTCTTTGGCCGACCAAATAAAGAAAGCTTCCAGGCCGGGATGACTTTCCACAAAAGCCCTTGATTTTTTATATCCCATCACCATAAAAGCAGTAGCATAGGCATCGGCCATGGCCGTATTTTTAGTCAGCACCGAAACGCTCAGCAAAGAGTGTTGTACCGGATAACCGGTTTTCGGGTCGATGGTATGGGAATAGCGCACCCCATTTTCTTCGTAATATTTTCGATAGCTGCCCGAAGTAGCCACCGACATATTGTGCAGCAAAATCACTGCTTTAAGGATTCTTGGCGAAACGCTGTCGGAGGCAGGTTTTTCGATTCCCACACGCCAGAAAGACCCATCGGGTTTATGGCCTTTTGCTTTCACTTCGCCCCCAATGTCAATCAGATAATTGTGGATGCCGAGATGGTCGAAATATTTCCCTACCACATCATCCGAATATCCCTGTGCAATGCCGTTAAAATCAATTTGCATCCGCGGGTCGGCCTTGACCACTTTGCCGTTTACAATGCTTATTTTTTGATATCCCACCAACGGAAGCAAACTATCCACGATATGTTTTCCCACTTTTTCACGGCTCTCAAAACCGAATCCCCAAGCTTCCACCAAAGGTCCCACTGTCATATCAAAAGCACCTCGGGTTGCTTTACTGACTTTCTGTGAATCGTAAAAATTCCCCAGGAAATGGTCATCCAGTACCACTGTAGTATCATTACGATTTACCCGCGACAAAATGGAATTGGGCAACCACAGCGATACCGAACGGTCAAAAGCTTTCAGAATGGAATCAACCTGGGGATGCAAATCACGCTGTAACGAATCGTAATAAACCATATTGTAATAGGTACCTTGCGCTTCCCCCTGAAGATGTATCGGTTGCAGGGTTTTTTCCGGCGAACAAGAGGAAAAAATCAACATCACGACAACCCAAAAGGCAATGCCGGCAAGAAAAAAATGTTTCATGGTCTGTATTTTAAACCGGTTTCGATAACAAATTTCCTATTGAGGCTTTGTTCACGAAAAGCCAACGGTATGGAAATCAAATGATGGTAAATATCTCGCCGCTCAAATCCACTTTCATATGAACAATCACAGGCAAATGATCACTATACCCTCCGTAATAGTTTCTGCCGGCCGTGCGGTTCGGAACAGCAGGCCCCTTTTTGGGATGGTACAGCATCCAGTCTTTCTTAAAGATTTCTTCTTTGTACAAATCGGTTTTAATGCCGTTATACCCTCCCACCATGGCAGTGGAAACAATAATCTGATCAAACAAATTCCATCCGTTGTAATAAAGGGAGCCCTGGCCGGCCTTAAACGGGATAATGGCCAGGTTGTACAACCTTTTTTTAGCCAAAGGCGGTTTGGGTTCCAAAGCCCCCAAATCTTCCGTCAGGCTTTTATCGGTTGGATTATCATTCAAATCCCCCATAATCAGGATATTGGCATTGGGATCCACATTAAAAATCGAATCGGCCATCAAACGAAGCAAATGCCCTGTAAAACGGCGGAAAGCATCGGTTTTTTCTTTCCCGCCATAGCGCGACACCCAATGATTTACAAAAATGTGGATGGTATCCTTGCCATAAACCAATCCTTTGGAGTATAAAATATCGCGGGTGGGATTTTCAGGATCCGAAGGAAACTGCACGCGGATAAAATGGGTCTGTACCGGCGTGTAAATATCAGGCTGGTACAACAAAGCCACATCGATCCCCCGTTCATCGGGACTCTCTTTGTGTAAAATCTTGTAATGCGCTTTTTTGAGTTTACCGGTATGGATCAAATCTTCAACCACCTGTTTGTTCTCCACTTCCGACAACCCGAAAACCGTCGGAAACCCTGGAGCATCAATGGCCGACATCACCCGTGCAAGATGTTTTAATTTGACCTCATAACGCTGGGTATTCCACGGAATACGGCTGGAGGGCAAATGGTCGTTGTCTCTCGTTTTAGGATTGTCAATGGTATCAAAAAGATTCTCCACATTATAAAAGGCCACGGAAAACGGCTTGATCTGATCTTTCCTGCAGGACGAAACCAGATAGGTTAGCAAGGCAATAAATGCCAGGGTGCTAATAATATATTTTTTCATTTCACAAAAAGCTTCATGAATTTGCGCGGCAAAATTAATCAATTAACGGTCAGGAACTCCCAACTTTCCGTAAAATGTTAAAAACAGCCTGACATTTTTCGCCTTGTGGTCATCCGGTGCAACCGTTTGCAACAATACTGCATTGCAAAGTACTAAGCCCTTAAAATCGTTTCATTCCGGTGGGGCCCCACCGAAACCAACCGGACAGGGATACCGGTTTGTTGTTCGATAAAGTGCACATAGTTTTTCAACTGCGATGGCAAGTCATCAAAATCCTTTACCGGTTCCAGGTTTTCTTTCCACCCTTCAAAAGTCTTATACACCACTTCCACATGGGTTCTTTCCGGGTCAAAGGGAAGCTTTTCCGTAAAAACACCATCTATTTTGTATCCGGTAGCCACTTTGATTTCCGGGAAACCGGAGAGCACATCGGCTTTCATCATTTTCAATTCAGACACCCCATTGAGCATAATGGCATATTTCAATGCCGGGAGGTCAAGCCAACCGCATCGCCGGGGACGGCCCGTGGTGGCACCAAATTCGTGGCCACGCTGCCGCAAGGTTTCGCCCGTTTCATCAAAGAGTTCGGTGGGGAAAGG
This sequence comes from uncultured Lentimicrobiaceae bacterium, assembly GCA_964473895.1. Lineage (GTDB taxonomy): Bacteria > Bacteroidota > Bacteroidia > Bacteroidales > F082 > Sulfidibacterium. The sequence continues at coordinate 11,141 of CAYYRE010000012.1, forward strand.
GCCGCTGCCCACGCGGGTACAATAGGCTTTAAAGATACCAAAGACTTTGCCCACTTTGACCGGCGGAATACCGAGTCCGCTGCAAACCCCCGCCACGGTGGTATTGGACGAGGTAACAAAAGGATAAGCACCGAAATCCACATCCAGCAAGGTTCCCTGGGCCCCCTCCGCCAATACGCGCTTTCCGTTGTCCAGGGCCTGGTTCAAATAATATTCGCTGCTAGTTTTTTCAAACTGCTGCACTATCTTCAGCTCATCAAGCCAATATTTTTCATAGGTTTCAAAGGGAATCCCTTCTATCAGCACCTCGTAGGGGTCCACATCAAACAAAGAAGCCAGCCGGAAATGGTAGGCCCTGATTTTCTCGTAGCGTTTTTGAAAACCGGGAAGGTCAAGGTCTCCGATACGGAGTCCGTTTCGTGCCGTTTTATCCGTATATGCCGGGCCGATGCCTTTAAGGGTAGAACCGATTTTGTCCTTTCCCTTTTCCTTTTCGTACACGGCATCCAACAAACGGTGTGTGGGCAAAATAAGATGTGCTTTGTCGGAGATCAGCACATTTTTCGACACATCCACACCCGAAGTGCTCAACGAATCCACCTCCCGGGCAAAAACAAAAGGATCGATGATAACGCCATTGCCTATCACGTTGACGGTATCCGGGTTAAAAACACCGGAAGGAATGGTGTGCAAAACAAATTTCTTATCCCCGAAAGCAATGGTATGACCGGCATTGGGGCCTCCTTGAAAACGGGCCACAATTTCATACTCCGGGGTAAGGACATCCACAATTTTCCCCTTTCCTTCATCGCCCCATTGCAGGCCGAGAAGTACATCTGTTTTTTTTTCCATGATTAAAAAGTGTTCTTTCCGTACTTTATTTGGCACCTACAACACGGTACAAAGTTAAGGAGACTGGGGGAACAATTACTGTTTTGTTGCTTTTTCTTTGGCTTCTTCCGGACATTTTCCGTAAAAAGTCAGGGAATGATAGGCCACTTCCACGCCGAGCAGTTCTTCCACCGATTTCTGAATTTCGTGGATTCGCGGATCGCAAAATTCAAGCACCGTGCCATCATCCATACACACAAAGTGGTCGTGTTGTTTGTACTTGAAAGAGCGTTCGAACTGGGCACAATTGTTTCCAAACTGGTGTTTGGTCACCAAGTTACAATCCAGCAACAGTTCAATGGTATTGTACAAAGTGGCACGGCTGACACGGTATTTGTTGTTCTTCATGCGGATATACAGTGTTTCTATGTCAAAGTGCCCATCGGTAGCATATATTTCTTTCAGGATGGTGTAGCGTTCCGGCGTTTTACGATGTCCGCGCGAATCAAGATATTCCGTAAAAACTTTTTTTACTTTTTCAAAAGTGTCTTTTTTCGTTTCCTGTTTCATATTTCCGTGATAAAGTTCTGCGCCGTAAAAATACACAAAATTATATTTAAACAGTTTAAATAGAAATAATATTTTTTCCACATCCTGAAAAAAGCGACGGGATAAAAACAGAAACCAAACAAATACTGACAAAGCCCGAAAAGGGACCGGTAAACCCCCTTAGAAAGTCCTGACCACTTTGATCACTTGCGGTACTTTTCCAAGGGAGGACATGAGTTTTTTCAAAACAGACACACTGGAAACAAAAATTTTGATATCAATAAAAACCAATCCTTCATGCGAATGCATATTGATGGCATTCATATCCAAATGAAATTTCATGGAAATAATTTCGGTGATCATGTTCAGCAATCCCGGGCGGTCTTTGGCCGTAATGTGCAACAAGGCAAGATAGGTTTTTCCTTCTTCGGGTGTCCATTTCGATTTCAAAATATTGCGCCCGTAAACCGACATGAGCTGAATGGCCTTTTCACAGTCGGTCCGGTGAACCTCCGTTTTTCCCGAGGGAAGCTGCAGAGCAATCACATTATCGCCCGGAATGGGATGACAACAGGCCGAAACTTCATATTCGATTTTGATTTGTTGATTTGTTGAAGGGGATGTAACACCTGCCCCCTGCTTTTTTTCTTCACCTGAAGTTTTTTGTTGCCGTGTAATAAAAGGAATCCGCAGGCTACTGAACCAGCCCGTTTTTTCATCACCGGGGAGCAAGAGGCGTTTCACATCTTCTTTTTGCACCTGTCCCACCGCAAGATAGTAATAAAAATCAATGGCACTGGTTAATTGTAAAGCTTTCATCAATTTTTGCACATTTTGGTGGCTGGGCTCAATTTTCAGTTGTGCAAAATACTCATTCAGTTTTCGCTCTCCCTCTTCACGAAAAGTTTTCCTTTTGTTCTTCAATGCCGCCTTGATTTTTGTTTTGGCGCGGGCTGTCACCACGGTTTTGTACCACTCCTCCTGGGGTTGGGCAATTTTTGACGTAATCACCTCCACCTGGTCGCCACTGCGCAAAACCGAATCAATGGTTTTTACCTGCCGGTTGACATTGGCGCCAATGGCCCTGTTACCCAAATCACTATGAATGGCATAAGCAAAATCAAGGACGGTAGCTCCTTTGGGAAGTGTTACCATATCACCATTCGGGGTAAAAACATAAATCTCATCGGAAAAAAGGTCTTTTTTGAAGTCATCGATAAAATTGATCGATTCTTCATCATCGTCATTTTCGAGCAGAAGTTCGCGCGTTTTCTTCAACCAAAGGTCCAGGCTTCCCGGCGAGGAAGAGCGGGTCTTGTATTTCAGGTAAGCGGCATACCCTTTTTGGGCGATTTCCTGCATGCGCCGGCTCCGGATATGTACAGCCACCCAACGGCCACCGGGCCCCATAACAGTGGTATGAATGGCTTCGTATCCATTGGCTTTGGGGGTACTCATCCAGTCGCGTAAACGTTTATTGTTGGGCTTGTATATTTGCGCCAAAGTCGAATAAACAGCCCAACAGGCCAGACTTTCGTTTTCGGTTTCCGTATCAACGATAATATCAAGACTAAAAGTGTTGTAAATCTGATCGAAAGGCAATTCCAACCGGCGCATTTTCTGCCAAACCGAATAGGTGGTTTTTTCATAAATCAGCAGATCGAATTTCATCCCCTTTTCTTTCAATGCCTGACGAATAGGGATCATAAACTTATTCAGATAAGCATAATTTTCTGGTCTGGCCCGCTCAATTTCACTTTTAATCTCCTGGTACAATTCGGGTTGCGAATATTTAAACGAAAGTTCCTCCAGCTCACTCTTGATAGCAAAAAACCCGAGGCGGTAGGCCAACGGGGCATAAATATAAAGGGTTTCGGAGGCAATCCGGAGTTGTTTGTCGCGGGGCATCACCTCCATGGTACGCATATTGTGCAACCGGTCAGCCAACTTGACAAGGATGACGCGTACATCATCCGAAAGGGTCAATATGATTTTTTTCAGTGTGGCCGATTGGGCGGTGGAATTGGTGTCGGATATCTCATCAATTTTGGTGAGTCCGTCAATGATACGGGCTACCTTAGGGCCAAACATTTTCTCCACATCTTCCAGGGTAATATCGGTATCTTCGACGGTATCGTGCAACAGGGCCGATATGATGGAAGTCCTTCCCAGTCCCATTTCCCCCGCTGCAATGGTCGCCACGGCAATGGGATGCATAATGTAGGGCTCCCCCGATTTGCGACGCATATCTTTATGCGCTTCCGCAGCAAGGCGAAAAGCCTTCCGTACATCCCACAGGTCTTTGGTCTCCTTACGGGTGGTCCAGGCCTCTATGAGATGCCGGTACTGGCGCAGGATTTCCTGCCTCTCTTCTTCGGTCGTTAATTGTTTCATGGATGAATCCCCAACGGAAAGAACAAAATTAAGGCTTTTTTTCTGGAAGTCGCTGTCTTCGGCGGTTTTTACCATGAAAATATTTTCCATGCGGCATGTAAACAATAACTAAGTTTTTGATTTTCATTTAAATCAAAAATAAAGAACGTCTGAGAGATTATTTGTAGTTTTGAGAACCATTCGTAAAGTATATGAAAAGGATTTTACTCACTGTTACTTTTCTTTTTTTGATGGTTGCCCCAGCACTGGCTACGCACCAACGGGCTGCCGAAATCACTTACCGGCACATCGAAGGACTAACCTATGAGTTTACCATTACCATGTACACGCGTACCTCCAGTCCGGCCGACGATGAACGCAACACCATGCCTATTTTTTGGGGTGATGGCAGTTCTGATGAAATTCCGCGGATCGATTTTTATCCACTGGGCAATGACATTTCCTACAATCGCTATGTGGGACGCCACACTTACGCCGGTCCCGGAGCATATACCATAACAGTCGAAGACCCCAACCGGAACAATGGGGTAGTTAATATTCCCAACTCGGTGAACGTCCCCATGTTTATCGACAGCTACCTCGTCATCAACCCATTTCTCGGATACAACAATTCGGTACAACTGCTCAATCCCCCCATCGATGCCGGATGTGTGGGACAACCTTTCTATCATAATCCGGGGGCCTACGATCCGGATGGTGACAGTTTATCTTACAAACTGGTGGTTTGCAAGGGTGCCGGAGGAAAAGATATTCCGGGTTACACCTTCCCCAAAGCTTCCGACTATTTCCGCATTGATTCGCTTACAGGAGAAATACAATGGGTCAATCCGGTTTTGCAAGGCGAATACAATGTAGCTTTTTTGACGGAAGAATGGCGTCGCGGGGTTCTCATCGGTTATGTGCGGCGCGACATGCAAATCACCATTGTCAGTTGCAGTCACAAACCTCCGGTGATTACCACGGCCAACGACACTTGCGTGGTAGCGGGCGACAGCTTGCGGTTTACCACAACCGCTTACGATCCGGAAGGTACCAACGTGACGCTGACCGCTTTCGGTGGCCCCTTTGTTCAACCGGTTAGCCCGGCTACCATCAACCCCGATCCTGCCAAAGGGAACGATACCGTTTCCACTGTTTTTTCATGGCATACGGTATGCAGCCATGTACGAAGAAAACCTTACTCCGTGGGATTTAAAGCCAAAGACAGTGGATTCCCGGTGAGCCTGGCCAGTTTCAAAGCAGTAAAAATCAAAGTGATCGCCCCGGCACCGAAAAATCTTAAGGCAACCGCCTTAGGTAACGGAATCCAGTTAACCTGGGATACCACCGGGTGCAAAAATGCCGTAGGCTATAAAATTTACCGTAAAAACGACAGCACATTCTGGCAACACGGCCCCTGCGAAACCGGCGTACCAGCATACACCGGGTTTCAGCTTATTGCCACCCTGGAGGGTACCGGTCATCCGAACTATCGCGACGACAATCAGGGGAAAGGCCTCTCGCAAGGCGTCCGCTATTGTTACCGGGTAATCGCCGTATTTGCCGATGGCGCCGAAAGTTTTGCTTCAAACCAGGCCTGTGCCTCCCTGAAACGGGATGTCCCCATCATTACGCATGTGAGCAACAACAAAACCGACCTCACAAAAGGAGAAGTTTATGTGGACTGGGCAAAACCTACCGAATTGGATACTTTGCAATACCCCGGTCCTTATCAGTATATTTTATACCGTAGCGATAAAGCTTCCGGAGAAAACCTGCAACCCGTAAAAACCTTTAACGGATTAAACGATACCGTTTTTATCGATACAGGAGTAAACATCAACAATGAACCGCAAGCCGTAAAATACCGTGTAACACTCAAAAGCGAATCCGTTGGAACCATCGGCAGCTCGCAAACCGCTACTTCCCTCTTTTTGCGTATCCGGCCTTCGGACAAAAAATTATTGCTGAGCTGGAAACCGGATGTCCCTTGGATCAACGACCGTTATGTCATTTACCGTAAAACCGAAAACCAGTCTGTCTTTGATTCCGTAACCACGGTAACCCAAAATTTTTATACCGATCAAAATCTCAACAACACGTTGTTGTATTGTTATTACATTCGATCCATAGGGCATTTCTCGCTACCGGGACTGGTAAATCCTGTGATCAATTATTCGCAAATAGCCTGTGCCGTTCCCAAAGACATCATTCCACCCTGCACACCATTCCTAAGTGTAAGTACCGACTGCGAAAAAGTGGACAACACATTGAAAATATGGATGAAACCGCAAGACAGTTGCTTTTACGACCTTGAAAAATACAGGATTTACTACGCTGCTCCCGGTCAGGATTTGACCCTTATCGATTCCATTGACGGAAACCATGCCGATACGGTAACTTTCATTCACAGGGACTTGGAAAGTGTTGTAGGGTGTTATGCGGTTTCTGCCGTGGATTCCTCAGGAAATGCAAGTACAAAAAGTTTGAAAGTTTGTGTGGATTACGATGCCTGTCCCACTTACGCCCTTCCCAATGTATTTACACCGAATCAGGATGGCACCAACGATAAAATGGTACCGCTCCATTCATCGGCAAGCAACCCCAAAGCCACCGTTGACCATGTGGATATGGTGATCTTTAACCGTTGGGGAAAAGAGGTCTTTCACACCAACGATCCCATGATTAACTGGGATGGCAAGAACATAAAGACAGGCGAAGATTGCCCTGCCGGCGTTTACTTTTACACCTGTGAGGTATATTTTCATTCCACCGGCGGGTTGAAAAAGCGTCATTTACAAGGTTCGGTTACCATTATCCGGTAAACGCCGGTAATTCCGGAGTCCATTCTTCCCGGGATTCCTTTTTTTGTAACTTTTCCTCCCATCCAACCGTCTTACGAACAAAAAAAGAGAAACCATGAGAAAAATTAACGTATTCATTTTTACAATAGCAGCCTTGTTTCTGTTCTCCACCGGAAAAATGTACAGCCAGAGGCGTCACGGGCAGCTCAAAGGGGACGGACAGATCGTAAAAACGACTTCTACAGTACCTGTTTTTCATCACATTGATGCCGGAGCAGCCGACAACATCATTCTGCTAACCAAAGGCAACACCCCTTACAGTGTGGTCATCGAAACGGATGAGAACCTGCAAAATGCCATTCATGTTTCGGTCATTAACCAAACTTTACATTTTTCTTATTCCGACCTACGTCCCACACGGATGAAATTTATTGTCACCGCCCCGGACATCTCTTCAATACAGCTCTCGGGGGCAGCTGTGATAAAAGGCGCCGACACGCTCAGTGGCCGGCAATTTAAAATAAAGGCCGACGGGGCTGCCAATGTCCACCTGACGCTGCGGTACGACCAAATCAGCACCCATGCTTCCGGTGCTGCCGATGTCCGGCTTACAGGGAGAACCCAAAAATTTTTGGTTACGGCCTCCGGCGCTGCCGATGTCAAGGCGGGAAATTTGGTGGCCGATTCGGTGTTTGCCAAAGCCTCCGGCGCTGCCGATGTCCGCGTCAATGCACAAAAATTCTTGAAAAAAGAGGCTTCCACGGCCGCCAGTATCAAACTAACCAATGCAGCGGAAAAAAAAGTACACATCCTGACGCCAAATGGCAAACCGGCAAAGGTTCTGGTTTACAATGGCTCTCCGGACGCCGGCAACTGGAACGATACCACGAAGATAAACATTGGTTCCATTCATCTCGAGGTGGTGGACGGAGACACTACCAAGGTAACCGTAGGCAGCCACAGCCTGATTGTGGATGATAACGGCGATGTAAAATGGAAACGCATCAAGCCCGCCAAATTTAACGGCCATTGGGGTGGAGTTGATTTGGGTATCAACGGTTACTTTACCCCCTCATTCAATACCGATTTCGGGAAAGCATACGGATACCTCAACCAACGTTACGAAAAATCCATTAACGTCAACCTGAACCTGTTTGAACAAAACATTGCCTTCAACAAAGCCAAAACCATCGGAATGATTACCGGTATCGGCTTTAGTTTTAACGATTACCGTTTTTCCAACCCAACCTATCTTTCGCCGGACAGCAATGTGCTCAGCGGATTTTATATGCAGGGGGTGAATGTTCGCAAAAGCAAGCTCTCGTTGTTTTACCTGACAGTACCCGTTTTGTTTGAGTTTCAAACAAACAATACCAGGCGAAGCCGCAGGTTGTTTGTCAATTTCGGTGTCATTATTAATGCCCGTTTGCGTACGCATACCAAAATTTATTTCAACGAGGCCAACAAGCAATATTACCTGGAGGATCCGGCCACGGGAAATTTGTTAGCCGGTTATTACACAACACCCAACCGTAGCAACCGGAACATTGTCAAGAGTGTAAACAGTTTCAACCTGCAGCCTTTCCGGTTTGATGCCACGGTAAGGTTTGGCTATGGGATGGTAACGCTCTATGCCACTTATGCTTTAAACAAAATGTTTTTGAAAGGCCAGGGTCCCGATCTGAATCAGTGGTCGGCAGGCATTAGCCTTTCAGGATGGTAAAAGCCTATTTTTAAAACACATTAAAAGCTCTCTTTGTCAGAGAGCTTTTATTTTATCATGGTTATTCCCAACCGGTTACACGGGGGCCATTTCCGTTTTTCCGGTTCCGGCTATTTTTCTTAATTTTGCCCTGCAGAAACCGAAAAATCTTAAAAATTTCAAATAACATGTCAGGACACAGTAAATGGTCAACCATAAAAAGAAAAAAAGGGGCGCTGGATGCCAAACGCTCCAAGATCTTTTCCAAACTCATTAAAGAAATAACAGTAGCCGTCAAAGAGGGCGGCCCCGACCCGGATGGGAACCCGCGTTTGCGCATGGCCATCGCCAACGCCAAAGGGCAAAGCATGCCCAAAGACAACATCGAAAGGGCCATTAACAAAGGAAAAGACAAAAATTCGGGGAACTTTACCGAAGTAGTTTACGAAGGATATCTTCCCCACGGCATTGCCGTATATATCGAATGCACCACCGACAACCTGCAACGAACGGTTTCCAATATCCGGGCCATTTTCAACAAATACGGCGGCAGCCTCAGCACCAACGGTTCGCTGAGTTACCTGTTCGACCGCAAAGGGGTTTTTGTTATCCCCAAAGGAGACATCGACCAGGATGAATTTGAAATGGAACTCATCGATGCCGGCGCCGAAGACATTGAACTGGAAGATGGTTTCTTTCACGTGACCACATCCATGGAAGATTTTGGAAATATGATGAAAAAATTGGAAGAACTGGGCATTGAACCGGAATCTGCCGAGTTACAACGCATCCCCAACGATACCAAAACATTGCCTTTGGAAGAAGCCCAAAAAATTATGAAAATTATCGACCTGTTTGAAGATGACGATGATGTACAAAAAGTTTTCCATAACCTGGAAATGACCGATGAAATGATGGAAAACATGTAAAAAAATTTCCGTTTAATAAAAAAAAGCCGCTTTTCAGCGGCTTTTTTTAATGCTTGTATCCGAATTATTTACTAACCAGTTCGTAGGTATCGCGCGCAATCATAAGCTCTTCCTGTGTAGGAATCACCATGACTTTCACTTTTGAACTTTCGGTGGAAAGCACCATTTCGCTTCCCCGGCGGTCCATCTTCTTTTCGTCCAGTTCAATGCCCAAAAATTCCATATTTTCCAGGATCTTTTTCCGGGTTTCGGTATCATTTTCACCAATTCCGCCGGTAAAAATCAAAATATCCAAACCGCCCAGGGCCGCAACATAAGCGCCAATATATTTTTTCACCCGGTAAGCATACATTTCCAAAGCCACTTTTGCCCGTTCATTGCCTTTGGCAGCTGCTTCTTCAATATTCCGCATATCGGACGAAACCCCCGAAATACCGATCATTCCCGAAAACTTATTGAGCAAAGTACGGGTATATCCTATGGATGTTTTTTCTTTTTCGGCAATAAACAACAAAGCACCGGGATCCAGATCACCCGAGCGGGTTCCCATGATCAACCCCTCGGTTGGGGTCATTCCCATAGAGGTATCGTACGATTTCCCCTCTTTAATGGCGGCAACGGAAGCCCCGTTACCCAAATGGCAACTGATGATCTTCGGTTTGTTGTAGTCCACACCGAGCAACTCGCAGGCACGGTGCGAAACGTAATTGTGGCTGGTACCGTGAAAACCGTACCGACGGATTTTGTATTTTTCATAAAGACTGTAAGGAATACCATACAGAAAGACATGCGGTGGCATGGTCTGGTGAAAAGCCGTATCGAAAACTCCCACCTGGGGAATCTCCGGAAGCAGCTGTTTCATGGCATAAATCCCCTTCAGGTTGGGTGGATTATGCAAAGGAGCCAGCTCCGAAGAACGTTCCAAAGCATCAATCACTTCATCGGTTATCATCACACTGCCACTGAACTCTTCCGCACCATGCACCACCCGATGGCCCACAGCACCGATTTCTTCCATACTTTTCAGACTGCCATATTGGTCGCTGATTAAAATCCCGAGCAGGTATTCAATTCCTTGCTGATGGTCCAGTATTTCCCCTTCAAAAGTTTTCTCAACGCCATCGTTGCGGCTGTGTTTGATGGCACTTCCACGCAATCCGATCTTTTCAACCAACCCTTTGGCCAGCACTTCTTTGGAAGGCATGTTCACCAATTCATATTTAATGGATGAGCTTCCACAATTTAAAACTATGATTTTCATTTTCTTTTTCTTTTCACTTATTGAATAATGGCACACGAAATGGTATTTCCTACCGGCTTGTTCCCCTCATAATTATAAAATCCCTTTTTGGTTTGTACCCCAAGGTAATTGGCCCTGACCAACCGTTTAATAATCGGTGAAGCTTTATACTTTTTGTCACCATATTCCTGGTACAGGTTATCCATATATTTCAGGATTTTGTCCAACCCGATTTTATCGGCAATTTCAAACGGACCGTATATGTAACCGGTGGTTTCTTTCATGGTTTCGTCAATATCCGAAATGGAAGCAACCCCTTCCATGAGGATTTCACAAGCTTCATTGATCAAGGGGATGAGCATGCGTGTGGAAATATTTCCGGGCGATTCGTTAATCAGGATGGCCTTTTTGTTCAGCATGTGCACAAAGCGCTTCACTTTTTCGTACGTTTCGTCGGTGGTTTGCCGCCCTTTGACCACTTCCACAATATTGGTCTTGTCGATGGGCTCGATAAAATGCACCCCAATGGCTCTTCCGGGATGTTCCAGCACCACGGCAAGATCGGAAATAATCAACGTGGAAAGGTCGGAAGAAATGATGGTGTCTTCACGAACTACTTTTTCAATTTTGCGGAACAGCTCTTTTCGCAGGTTCAGCAAAGTACCTTTTTGCCTGGAGCTAATGGTTTCAATCACTAAATCGCACGTTTTCAGGTCTTCGTATTTGGTGGTCCCTTTCAGCCGCGACATGATCAGCTTTTTCTCGGAAGAGGTGATCCCCCAATGGGCAATAACCTCATCGAGCTGTGATTCGATTTCCCGGTAAATCTCTTTTATCCGTTCTTTTGTCAGATCCAAAAAAATCACATCCATACCATATTGTGCCGATATGCGTGCAATCACCTGTCCCACCGAACCACATCCGATGATCCCGACAGTTTGGATATTTCCTTTGGGTTTGAGCCTGTTTCCCAGGCTAAATTGAACTAAATCGCTCATTTTAAATTTTTTATTGATTGGTGTTTTTTATCCCTTGTAGATTCCGTTGGCCTGGTTGGCCGTAATGGCAATCATATTAATAATATCGTCCACCGAGCAGCCCCGCGAAAGGTCGTTGATGGGGGCTGCGAGCCCTTGCAAAACCGGCCCTACGGCTTCGGCACCTGCCAGTCGTTGCACCAGTTTGTAGGCTATGTTTCCCGATTCCAGGGAGGGAAAAACCAGCACATTGGCCTTACCGGCAATGGGAGAACCGGGGGCTTTTTTCTGTCCAATGGCTTCCACAATGGCGGCATCCGCCTGCAACTCACCGTCAATTGACAAACCGGGATTCATTTCTTTTGCCAGTGTCATGGCCTCCACCACTTTATCGACTTTTTCATGTTTAGCACTGCCCTTGGTTGAAAAACTGAGCATGGCCACACGGGGCTCAATACCGGCAATATTTTTGGCGGTTTTGGCCGATTCGACAGCAATTTCAGCCAATTCGCGTACCGAAGGATCCGGATTTACAGCACAATCGGCAAAAACCATCACGCCATTCGATCCGAAATTTTTATCTTTCAAAATCATGATAAAGGCACCTGAAACAGCGCTCACTCCCGGCAAGGTTTTAATGATCTGAAAAGCAGGACGCAGCACATCGCCGGTGGCATGCTCGGCACCGCTGACTTCACCATCGGCTTTGCCATCTTTTATAAGCAGCGTGGAGAGATAAAGCGGTTCTTCCACCAGTTTCAGTGCCTGTTCATAAGTTAAGCCTTTTTTCTTGCGGATTTCGGCCAACATACGGGCATAATATTCCTTTTCCGGATGACTTTCCGGATCAATCAAACGGGCCTTCTCGATGTGAGACAAACCGAGTTGAGCGGCCTTTTGCAAAATTTCTTCTTTGTTTCCCAATAATACAATATGGGCAATGTTTTCTTTCAAAACAACATCGGCAGCCCGCAGGTTCCGCTCTTCGGTACCTTCGGGCAAGACAATGGTTTTTCCCGCCTGGCGAGCCATTTCATGAATTTTATCGATTAATTCCATTTTTGTTTTGGTTTTAAATTTACCGCTACAAAAGTATTACTAATTTTGTTGCGGAATTGCCCAATAGTTAATTTTTTAACAAAAATTTAAATCGATTATAAATACCTTGTTATCAACTTTGTACCATACAGCCAACCCCTTGTCCGACAGCCTTAGGTTCAGCGGAAATTTTCTTCAGGAGCAACCGGCCATGTTGCATCCCGCTGTCATTGAACATACCACAGGCCATTTGGTTTTTTATTTCCTTTTCGGACTGATATCGGTATTGGCTTTTATCCGGTTTTTTTATCCCACCACACTTAGAACGTTATTTTTCCTTTTTGCCGGTTCGGATTCACGTCAGAACATGGAAAAATACAGCAAACCCGGCTGGGCCGTTCCGCTCTTCTTAACACTGAACTTTATGGTGGGCATGACTTTGTTCATACTCATTTTACTCATTCGTTTCAAAAACCTTCCTCCGGCCGTTTTTACCCAACCGAAGTACTGGGCGGTGATTGCAGGAGGCATTATTTTATATTATCTTGCGTTGCAATCTATCCATTTTTTAGCCGGATTTGTTTTTCAAACCCCGAAACTCTCCGAACTTCAGGTAAAAAACACGGCACTTGGATTCTATGTTAGCGGTATCGTACTCACCCCTTTGTTATTGATCTACTTTTATACCGGTAAAATCTTTTTCATTGATTTCATGCTGGTTGTCATGGGCCTCATTTTCATTATAAAATGGATTCAAACCATTCGGGCAGGTTTATCTGCCCGTACCTTCCACCCGCTTCATTTATTTTTATATCTTTGCGCCGTTGAAATAATACCCCTGTTGTTATTGGTAAAAACAGGCATCGGTTGGAGCGGTTGAATAAGAAAAAAACATAAAAAACGGGGATTTTAACATTTAATTGGGGTTAAAAATTCGGGACATTGAAAATCAAGAACATTTTAGTATCGCAGCCAAAACCGGCAGATCTTAGCCGGTCGCCTTACGGCGAATTGAGTGAAAAATTTAATCTGAACATTGATTTTCGGAAATTTATTACCATTGAAGGAATATCTGCCCAGGAGTTCCGGATGAACAAAAACTCACTGAACGGTCATACGGCGGTAATCCTGACAAGCCGTCATGCCGTGGACCACTTTTTCAGAATTGCCAAAGAATTACGAAAAGAAATTCCGGACTCATTAAAATATTTCTGTATTTCGGAATCCACGGCTTATTACCTTCAAAAATATGTTCAATTCCGTAAACGGAAAATCTTTTTCGGCAAACAAAATTTCAAAGATTTGCTGGAAGTCCTGAAAAAACACAAAGATGAATCTTTCCTTGTACCCTCTTCGGATGTCCCCAACCAAACCATGTTTAAACTCCTGGACCAGGAAAAAATCAAATACACCCAAGGCGTCATTTACCGCACCGTACCGAGTGATTTGTCGGATTTGGACATTAAAAAATACGATCTGCTCATATTTTTCAGCCCGGGAGGCATCAATTCGCTGCTGACCAATTTTCCCGATTACGAGCAGGGAGAACAGCTGATTGCCGCTTTCGGCCCATCCACCAACAAGGCATTGAAAGAAGCCGGCCTGACGGTAAACATTCCGGCGCCCACCCAAACCGCACCCTCCATGGCTATGGCCATCGACCATTACATTACGGAAAAAGAAAGAGAAAGACGGCGCAAAAACCGGAAGTAAATCGCTTTTTATGGTATTCTGAGAAGATAAACAGTTCCCCATTTTTCAAAAAGGGAAGCATCTGGTTTATGCTGAAAAAGCCCGTACAAAGCACTTCCCGAGCCGGTCATCGAGGCAAAAGCCGCCCCGGAATGCAGCAATTGCTCTTTTATTTTCTTTAAAACAGGATACTTTGTAAATGCCAGCTCCTCAAAATCATTACGAAAAACAGTCCCCCATTGTTCGGTTGGAAGTTGTAAGCCCTGCATCAGAGAAGCCCCCGCAGGATTTATTTTAACACCGGCAAACATTTCGGTTGTCGAGAGAACGATTCGGGGCCAAACCAGCAAAAGCCAATAGCCGGCAAGATGCAAGGAAACAGGCACCTGATGCTGCCCCCTTCCGGTAACAAGAACGGGTTTATTTGACAGAAAGAACGGCACATCACTTCCCAGTTGCAATGCCAAATCAACCAGTACTTTCATGGGCAACTGCAATTGAAAATAATCATTCATCCCCTTCAGAAAAAAGGCCGCATCCGAGGATCCTCCTCCCAACCCACTGCCCGGTGGAATATTTTTCAACAAGGCCACCGACACTTCCGGAACCGAAAACCGCCGGTGCAATAGCTCCCAGGCCTTCATCAAAATATTGTCTTCCGGTCTTCCGGGAATATCCCTACCATAAAGCTGCAGGCTAAATTTTCCGGAATCCGAAAATTCCACAACATCCCACAGCGGAACAGGATATAAAACGCTCTCGATGTTATGAAACCCATCATCGCGAATACCAGTAATACGAAGGCCTATATTTATTTTAGCTGTGGGGAACAGAATCATAAACTTGTCTTGAAAAAACAAATATACATGAAAACAATTTACACACAGACGGATGAAAATTTAGCCATGATTCCGCAAAAAAGAATGGTTTTTGGCCACATGCCGGACCTCGCCAACGGTTTGCAAAATCTTTTTAAATTTGAATTCTTTTAATCGTTTATTCCAAACGCCCATGGCCATCATAAATTCAGTGCTCACCTGGTTGATTAAGAAGAGGATGCACCAAATAGATCTCTTTTTGCAGTTTCCCAACGAAGTGCAACACGACTGGTTTGAGAAACTCATCAAGACGGGTGCTGCCACCGAATGGGGCCGTAAATACGATTATGCCGGGATCCGGTCGCCCGAAACCTACCGGCAACGGGTACCGGTAAGCAAATATGAAGACATCCAACCACTCATTGAGCGGATGCGCCGGGGAGAACAAAACCTGCTCTGGCCAGAGGAAATCAAATGGTTTGCAAAATCTTCGGGAACCACCGATAACAAAAGCAAATTTATCCCCATCAGTCAGGATACCCTGGAAGATTGTCATTTTAAAGCCGGAAAAGATGTACTGACCCTGTACCTGAACAACCATCCCGATTCGGATATTTTTCAGGGGAAAGGGTTGCTCATGGGAGGAAGTCAAAATATTCAGGAAGTAAACAACCGTTCCTATTACGAAGGCGACCTTTCGGCTATTTTGATCCATAACATGCCCTACTGGGCCCAAATCATGCGCACCCCTTCGCTTTCCATCGCCCTCATGGATGAATGGGAAAGCAAACTCCAGCTCATGGCCGAAGCCACCCGTAACCATAATGTAACCAGTCTTTCCGGAGTCCCATCATGGACATTGGTACTGCTGCACAAAGTACTGGAACTATCCGGGAAAAAGACGATTTCGGAAGTATGGCCCCATCTCGAGGTCTTTTTTCACGGCGGCGTCAGTTTCGAACCTTACCGGGAACAGTTTAAAGCGTTGATTCCCCATTCCGGAATGGAATATTTTCAAACTTACAATGCCTCCGAAGGTTTTTTCGGTATTCAGGACCGGAGTGGCGCCGATGATATGTTGCTCATGCTGGACTATGGCATTTATTACGAATTTGTTCCGTTGGACCAATTGGAGCTGGCATTTCCCCGTTCCCTCGGCTTGGATGAGGTGGAACTGAACACCCATTATGCCATGGTCATTACCACCAATTCGGGTTTATGGCGTTACATGATCGGCGACACCATCCGTTTTACCTCACTGCATCCCTATCGGATTCAGGTCACCGGCCGCACCAAAAATTTTATCAACGTTGTGGGAGAAGAACTCATGGTGGACAATGCAGAAAAAGCGCTTGCTTCGGCATGTACCAAAACCGGCGCCGCCATAAGGGATTACACGGCAGCCCCCCTTTACAAAGAAAACGACATCCGGCATGAATGGCTCATCGAATTTGAAAAATTACCGGATAATTTTGATTTCTTTGCAGAGATTTTCGATAACGCCCTCAAAGCCCTCAACTCGGATTACGAAGCCAAACGTTACCACAACATGGTGTTAAAACCGCCGCTTATCCGTTCTGTGAAAAAAGGCACCTTTTACGCCTGGCTCAAGCGAAACAATAAGCTGGGGGGACAACACAAAGTACCCAGACTGCACAACAGCCGGGAATTTGTGGATGAAATATTAAAAAACAGTCAACTAACCAAAAAGAATTTTAATTATTAAACCATTAATATAATGCACATTGCAATTGCCGGAAATATTGGCTCGGGGAAAACAACCCTCACAAAAATTTTATCAAAACATTACGGTTGGAAAGCCCATTACGAAGATGTGGACCATAATCCATACCTGCAAAGTTTTTACGATGACATGCAACGGTGGTCATTCAATTTGCAGGTTTATTTCCTGAACAGCCGGTTTCGCCAGGTGGTGGAAATACGGCGCGGAAATAAAAATGTTATCCAGGATCGCAGCATCTACGAAGATGCTTACATCTTTGCCCCCAATCTGCACGACATGAACCTGATGTCCACACGTGATTTTGAAAACTACAGCTCCCTGTTTGAACTGATGAGTTCGTTTATCCAGCCACCTGACCTGTTGATTTACCTCAGGGCTTCGGTTTCCACGTTGGTGGAACAAATCCAAAAACGCGGCCGCGATTATGAAGAGTCTATCCGTCTGGATTACCTTAAATTGCTCAACGAACGTTATGAAGCCTGGATTTCGAAATACAAACAGGGCAAACTCCTGATCATTAATGTGGATGAACTGGATTTTTCGAAACCCGAAGATATCGGCGTGGTTATCGAAAAGATTGACGCCGAAATACACGGATTATTTTAACCGCAACTTTTCATGAAAATTCTTGCCGTCATCCCCGCCCGTTATGCCTCCACACGGTTTCCCGGAAAACCGTTGGCAGATATTTGCGGAAAAAGTATGGTACAGCGGGTTTACGAACAAGTACTGACCACCGGTTGGGACCGTGTGATAGTGGCCACCGACGACCGGCGCATTGCCGGACATGTAAAAGACTTCGGGGGGCAGGCCATGATGACCGGTACCCATCATACCAACGGAACCTCACGCTGTCTGGAGGTGGTTGAAAGCCTGGAGACAAACGGAGAATATTTCGATGTGGTGATCAATGTGCAGGGCGATGAACCACTGATACAACAGGAACAGTTACTTCAGGTAGCCGCTTTGTTTGAAGAACCGGAAACCGATATCGCCACCCTGATCCACCCCCTGCACAATACCAAAGAACTTTTTGCTCCCCATACCGTAAAAGTAGTAACTGCAACAGACAAAACAGCACTCTATTTTAGCCGGCAGGCCATCCCTTTTTTCAGGGATGTAGAACCGGAAAACTGGATAACGAAAACCACCTATTATAAACACATTGGCATTTACGGTTACCGGTCTGAAGTACTTAAAAATATTGTCTCGCTTCCACCGGGCAAGCTCGAAACGGCTGAAAACCTGGAACAACTGCGCTGGTTAGAATACGGCTACCGCATCAAAGCCGAATCGACTGATTACGAAGGCATAGGCATAGACACCCCGGAAGACCTGGAAAAACTTATTAACAAAATTTGCAATAACCCTTCCGGGTGATTATCTTAGCAGGTTCAATCTTATATGCGCTAATATCAAAGGATCATGAAGATAGCCAGATACATAGGTGACTTATTGTACGATTACGAATGCGTCGTTATTCCCGGACTGGGTGGATTTCTAACCAACGACAAGCCGGCATCCATTCAACCCAATACGCACCACTTCCGCCCGCCCTACAAGCAAATCATGTTTAATGCCTACCTCAAAACCAATGACGGGCTGCTGGTAAATTATATTGCCCGCGAAGAAAATATTGCGTATAAAGAAGCGAAGGCCCAGGTAGATAAGTTTGTTTACCTGTGTGACCAGGCATTGAAAAGCGGAAAACGGATAAACTTCCACAAAGTAGGCTCGCTGTATCTTAACAAAAAAGGAATTATCGTCTTTGAACAAGACCATTCGGTCAATTACAATGCGGATGCTTTCGGGCTGACCAGTTTTGTTTCACCTGCCGTACGCCGTACCTCACCGGAAGAAAAATTGCGTGAGGCGGTGGCTCCTTCTACCGAAAAGAAGAACGGCCAAAAAGCCGGAAAAAAGGCAACTCCGGAGCATCCCTCCGTACTACCCAAACACGAAAAACTACTGGCCACCAAGAAAAAATCGCCCTACCGTACCCAATTGGCTTTCCTTACGGGCCTTATCATTGCCATGTTCATCGGATGGGGTTTCATGAACAAAGACATGGTCAACGCTTATTACAACAACTACTCTTCCGTTATTCCGCTGTTTTACAGCCAATCAAACGCTTATCTGATCAACAACATCGACAGGGTTCCCATGGAAAAAGTCAGCAACAGCCGTTTCGGTTCCTGGTGGCTCAGCCTTTTTGAAAAGAAAGCAATGTATAAAAGAGAACCCACAACCAAACCGGAAACATCACAGCCCAAAAAAGAGACGGGTACAATGAAAAAAGGGATGGCTCCTGCAGTAAAAAAGAAAGCCCGGGCCATGGCGGTCAGCACACCCGCTGTAAAAACAACACCTATTGCAACAAAAACAGCTTTCAAAAAACCGGTAACGCAACCGGTAAAAGCCGTAAGTCAAATGCACCGGTATCACTATTATATTATTGCAGGCGCCTTTAAAAGTCCGGGCAACGTGCGTTCACTCATTTATGCCCTGCGAAAAAAAGGTTACGATGCTCTTGCCGTGGGAATGACTTCCAGCGGGCTGCACCGCGTGGCCTTTGGGGCTTTCACTACCCGTCAGGAAGCCGAAAAGAAATTAAACGTCATCCGCCGGAACGAGAACCCTTCGGCCTGGATACTGGTTCATTAAAAACAAACAGGTTTGGGAAATAAAAACAAACTGCAGCGCTTTGCCGAAAACCTGACCTTTTCCAATCTTTTTCAATACCGCTACGAGGAAGTGATTCAGGGATTTCCCCTGAAAGGGAGGTGGAAAAAAGATTTTTTTAAAAATGAACACCCGCTCATTTTGGAGTTGGGTTGCGGCAAAGGCGAATACACCGTCGGCATGGCCCGAAAGCACCCCGAACAAAATTTCATTGGGGTGGACATTAAAGGAGCTCGGATGTGGCGCGGGTTAAAAACAGCACAGGAGGAAAATCTGAAAAATGTGGCTTTTGTCAGGACACGTATTGAACTTTCGGAATACTATTTCGATGAAAAAGAAGTGGATGGCCTCTGGATTACTTTTCCCGACCCTCAAATAAAAGCCAAAAGAGAAAGAAAACGGCTGACGTCCCCCAGGTTTTTGGAACGCTACGCCAAATTCCTCCATCCCCAGGCCATCATTCATCTGAAAACCGATGCCCTGTTGCTTTACGATTACACCCGCGAAGTGATCGAACAAGGGGGACATATCCTGCTGGAAGCCAACGAAGACATTTACCATTCGGGATGGGATAACGAGCTCACCCAAATACAGACCTTTTACGAAAAAAAATGGTTGGAACACGGTACTCCCATACGGTACCTGGCTTTCAGGCTCAACCCGCAATTATTTCATAAAA
>CAYYRE010000013.1:0-30939 GCA_964473895.1 uncultured Lentimicrobiaceae bacterium
CCGGTACTCTTTTCAGATTGGCCAAGGCACAAGTTTCTCGTTCACAGATAAATAGAAAATCATCATTCGTTCATCGATATTCGATATTCCAAAAAATGATGAACTCCGAACCCCGAACGCCCAACACCCAAACCCTGAACGCTTAACCCCGAACGCCTAACGCCTAACACCTATTGAAGAAGTTGAAATTTGTATAAAATATTGCCTTTTGGGGTCAGTTTACTACATGACAAGGTCTTCTTTTATTTTTTGAACGTATCCCATCCCTGGGCCGTCAGCTCAATGATTTGGTTGTCGGGGGTGACCAGCCGGTTGCCTTCGGAGGCATCGGTAATATATCCCACCACATGTACTTCGGGCATCTCTTTGATTTTGTCGTAATCTTTTTGGTCGATGGTAAAAAGGAGTTCGTAGTCTTCTCCTCCGTTCAGGGCCGCTACCGAAGGGACAATCGAAAATTCCTGTGCCGTATCAAAAGTAACCTGGTCAATGGGGATACGGTCTTCGTAAATCACTACGCCGGTACCCGAGGCTTTGGCAATGTGCAGTGCTTCGGAGGCCAAACCGTCCGAAATGTCCATCATGGCGGTGGGTACCACTGCTTTTTCGGCCAGTTTTTTCACCATGTCGGTGCGGGCTTCCGGTTTAAGCTGACGTTCGAGGATGTACTCTTTACCAGCCATGTCGGGTTGCATGTCGGGATTGGCACGAAATACCTTTTTTTCGCGTTCCAGCAAGAGTAATCCCATATAAGCACCGCCGAGGTCACCGGTAACACAAACAATATCTCCCGGCTTGGCACCGTGCCGGTAAGTGATTTTATCTTTCTCCACTTCACCGATGACCGTTACCGAAACGAAAAGGCCGTGTACGCTGCTGCTGGTATCCCCGCCCACAAAGTCAACGTGATAAATTTCACAGGCTTTTTTCAGGCCATCGTAAAAAGCTTCAAGGGCTTCCAATGAGTATTTGGAAGAAACGGCCAACCCGACCACCATCTGTTTGGGCAGACCGTTCATGGCGGCCATATCCGAAAAATTGACCACAGCCGATTTGTAGCCCAAATGCTTCAGCGGGGTATAGGTTACATCGAAATGAACCCCTTCGACGAGCAGGTCGGTGGAAACCAGTGTGTATTTCCTTCCGCCGGTTTTCAAGACCGCGGCATCGTCACCTACTCCCATCACCGTACTTTTTTGGGTCAGCCTGATGCCTTTGGTCAGGTGGTCAATCAGGCCGAATTCTCCCAGTTCGGCTATGTGGGTTAATTTTGTTTCTTCCATGGTTATTTTTTTGCAAAAATAATATTTCGCCAAAATCAGCCGCCTTTCGATGCGCATTAAGGATAAATTGTATTTTTGTCTTGCTTCTCGCAGAAAAAAATCAAAACCCAAATACCAATATGTACGAATATTTCAGTGGAAGACTGGTAGAAAAAACACCCACTTATGTGGTGGTGGATAACCATGGGATTGGATACACCATCTATATCTCACTCAACACCTTTGATAAAATTAAGGAGGAAACCTCCGTGAAACTGTTTGTGCATTTTGTGGTGCGGGAAGATGCGCAGATTTTGTATGGTTTTGCCGACGAACAGGAGCGTGCCCTTTTCCGTGCACTCATCACCGTTTCGGGTGTGGGAGCCAATACGGCCCGCCTGGTGCTTTCGTCGCTTACCACCGACGAAGCTTACAATGCCATTGCCTCGGGGGATGCCGCCGTTTTGCAAAGTGTGAAAGGCATCGGGGCAAAAACCGCCCAGCGCATTGTGGTCGATTTGAAAGATAAATTGGTAAAACAGGGCTTTTTGCCGGATAAATTGAGCCTTTCCAACAATACAATGAAAAATGAGGCGTTATCAGGATTGGTTATCCTTGGCTTTAATAAAGCCGTGGCTTCCAAAGTACTGGACAGGATTTTGAAAAATTCTTCTTTCGACAGTGTGGAAACATTGATTAAAGAAGCTTTGAAAAACATGTAAAACAAGCGGTCTTCATTCACAGGCCCGGACAGGATAAAAAAAAGAAGTTGAGGGAACAATACGTTTACATTTTGCGAAAACTGTTTTTTTTGCTGCTCTTTTTGGCGGAAGCCTTTATGGGAAGTACAACGGTGGTTGCCCAAACAGCTGACACGCTTGTTTCGGATACGCTGTACAACAACCTGATTTATCCTTTCCGGCAGGAAACCGGTAATCCCTACCTCGACACGCTGAACCAAAGTCCGCTTTTTTTGCGTGATCCCAACAACATCAAAAAAGAAATCATTTACGATCCCCTGACCCATACTTATCAATTTGTTACCAAAGTGGGTGATTTTGAATACCGTACGCCTACCGTACTCGATTTTAAAGATTTCCAACAGTTGGAATTGAAACGCGAAATCCAAAAAAACTGGATGGAAAGCACCCGGATGACCGGAACCGATAAAGGGAAAAGACTCATCCCGAAGTTATATATCAAAGGCAAAGCTTTCGAACAAATTTTCGGAAGTAATGCCATTGACATCCGGCCGCAGGGGTCGGCCGAAATCAGCTTTGGCGTGCTTTCCAACTTCCGTGACGATCCGGCCCTTGACGTGCGGCAACGCCGAACCACCAATTTCGATTTTAATGAAAAAATACAAATGAATGTCACGGCCAAAATCGGTACCAAGCTGACTTTTAAGGCCGCCTATAACACCGAATCTTCCTTTAATTTTGAAAATCAGCTCAAACTCAATTACCACGGGGATAAGGATGACATTATCCAAAGCATTGAAGCCGGAAATGTGAGTCTGCCGCTGAATTCGACCCTGATTACCGGTGCCCAGAGCCTGTTTGGTGTAAAAACCAAACTGCAGTTCGGAAAAACTTCCGTTACGGCGGTTTTTTCGCAGCAGCAAAGCGAAACAAAAAATATTACCGTACAAAACGGTGCCCAGCAAAACAGCTTTAAACTCACCCCGCTCGATTACGAAGACAACCGCCATTTCTTTCTCAGCCAGTTTTTTCGTGATCATTACGAAAAAGCTTTGAGCACTTTGCCCATTATTACCTCCGACATCAACATCACTAAAATTGAGGTATGGGTAACCAATGTGGGGCCGGCCACCGAAGAAAACAGGAACATTATTGCTTTTACCGATTTGGGCGAAGGTCGCCAAAGCGAGATTTACAACAAATATGTTCATCCGCTGCCCGGTGGTGTGATTCCTACCAACAACTCCAACGACCTGATTCGCCGTATGGATACGGCCCAACTGCGTGACATCAATACGGTTTCGGCCTACCTTTCGGGAGATCCGTTGGGTATCGGTAAAAACAACTATTTCGTAGCCGGACAGGATTTTGTGAAACTGGAAAATGCCCGCAGGCTGAAACCTTCCGAATATACCGTCAATAAAAAGTTAGGATTCATCTCGTTGAATACCAGCTTAAACCGCGATCAGGTGCTGGCCGTGGCCGTGCAATATACCGTCATTGGACACGACAGTGTCTTTCAAATCGGTGAATTTTCGGACCAGGGGGTGACCTCTCCCAAAAACCTGATTGTAAAATTACTGAAAAGCAACACGTTGAACACCCACATGCCCATGTGGAACCTGATGATGAAAAACGTTTATTCCATCGGGGCGTACCAGGTGCAAAAGGATGGCTTTATTCTGAATATACTTTATTCGGGCAACAACCGTGATGTGCCTACCGGCTATTTTACCGAAGGCCCCGACAAGGTCAAAGGAGTGCCGTTGATTCATGTGCTCGGACTGGATAATTTGGACCAGCAGCTAAATCCCATTCCCGGCGGTGATGGCTTTTTCGATTTTATCGATGGCGCTGCCACACAAGGGGGAACGTTCCAGGCAAGCAACGGAAGGCTCTTTTTTACCAAACTGGAACCTTTCGGCGAATACATCCGCGATTCGGTTTTCCCCAACAATCCCGATCTGGCCAACAAGTATGCTTTCGATTCGCTGTACACCATGACCAAAACAGGTGCGGAGCAGTTTCCCGATAAAAACAAATACATCATCGAAGGCTTTTACAAATCCCAATCGGGTTCCACCATTAGCCTCAATGCCATGAACGTGCCGCGGGGTTCGGTCCGTGTTACCGCCGGTGGAGTGCCCCTGACCGAAAATGTGGATTATACCGTGGACTATACCATGGGGCAGGTAACCATCCTGAACCAGGGAATTCTCAATTCGGGGACTCCCATTCACGTTTCGCTGGAAAACAATTCCATGTTCAACCTGCAGCAAAAAAGGATGATGGGAATCCATGTGGACCATGAATTCAACCGCCATTTGCACCTGGGCGGCACGTTGCTCAACCTGCACGAACGGCCGCTTACCCAAAAAGTGAATTACGGGGAAGATCCTATTTCCAACACCATTTGGGGGCTTGATTTGGCCTATAGCAATAAGTCGCGCTGGCTCTCTAAAATTTTCGGCAGCTTGCCCGGAACCAATCCCCGCGTGGATTCTAAAATCAATTTCAACGCCGAAATGGCCCAGTTCCTGCCCGGCCATTCCAAAACGGTCGGAAAATCCGGTACCAGTTATATTGATGACTTCGAAGGCGCCAAATCAACCATCGACCTGATGAGCGTCAGCAGCTGGTTTTTGGCCAGTACCCCGCAAGGTCAACCCAATTTGTTCCCCGAAGCTTATTCGCAAAGCGGACTGGACTACGGTAAAAACAGGGCCAAATTCGCCTGGTATGTCATTGACCCGACCATTTTTTATGATACACGGGGTGTGTACCGCCCGAAAAATATTACCAAGGACGAAATCTCCAAAAATTCGACCCGGCAGGTGTTGGAAACCGAAGTCTTCCCCAACCGCGATATTCCCAACGGTACCGTGACCAACATTCCGGTATTGAACCTGGCTTTTTATCCTTCCGAAAGGGGGCCGTACAACTACGATGTCAAACCGGGGCCCTATTCTGCCGGAATGAAAGCCGATGGCAGTTTGGCCCGTCCCGAAACCCGTTGGGGCGGTATCATGCGAAGCCTCGAAACCACTGATTTCCAAGCGGCCAATATCCAGTATATCGAGTTTTGGATGATGGATCCGTTTACCGAAGATCCCAACAACAGCGGACAACTTTATATTGATCTCGGGGATGTTTCGGAAGACCTGTTGCGCGATGGCCGTAAGAGTTACGAAAACGGCCTGCCCACCTCCGCCGTGGTCAAAGATGTGGATACCACCATCTGGGGACGTGTTCCCACAAAACAGGCTTTGGTGGAGTCGTTTAGCAACGTTCCCGGTTCCAGAAAATTTCAGGATGTGGGATACGATGGGCTGGGCGATAAAGATGAAGACTCGTTTTTTAAACAAAATTTCCTGAAAGTCATCAATGAGCGTTACGGTACGGGTTCTGAGGCCTATAAAAAAGCCGAAAAAGACCCATCGGCCGATGATTATCATTATTATCGCGGCACCGATTACGACAATGATCCCAAATATGCCAGCATCTCCGAGCGGTACAAAAATTATAACAATGCCGAAGGAAACTCTCCCACGGATGCCGAAAATCCGGAAGCTTACAAAACCAGCGCTACCAACTTGCCCAATCAGGAAGACCTGAACCACGACAATACCCTTAACGAGTCGGAACGCTATTTCCAGTACCGTGTTAACCTTGACCCGACCCAAATGGTGGTGGGAAAAAATTACATTGAAGATGTGCGTACCGCCGGGAACATCCGGCTTCCCAACGGAAACGTGACCAGCGTGAAATGGTATCAGTTTAAAATCCCCATCCAGCTGCCGACAAAAGTGGTGGGCAACATCGACAATTTCCAGAGCATCCGGTTTATGCGCGTGTTTATGAAGGGTTTCTCCAAACCGATCATCTGCCGTTTTGCCACCTTTAGCCTGGTACGCGGCGAATGGCGGAATTACATGCACTCGCTGTTGGCCCAGGGCGAATACCTGCCGGGGGATGCCGGAAACCGGACCAAGTTTGTGATTTCCACTGTCAATGTGGAGGAAAACTCCAACCGCACCCCCATTCCGTATGTGATCCCTCCGGGCATCGAACGTGAGGTGAACTTCGGCACTACCAATTATGTCAGGCTGAACGAACAATCACTGCAGTTTACGGTGAAAGACTTGAAAGATGGTGATGCCCGGGGAGCTTATAAAAATACCAGCTTCGATTTCAGGCAATACAAGAAAATAAAAATGTATGTGCATGCCGAAAAACTGTTGGCCAACGAAGACCTGAAAGATGGCGATATTACCCTTTTTATCCGCATAGGCTCTGATTTTACACACAACTATTACGAATATGAAATGCCGTTGAAAGTAACCCCCTGGTATACTTCATCGGCCGACCCGGATGCCATTTGGCCTGAACAAAACCGGATGGAGATTGTGTTGGACAAACTGATCAAAGCCAAACAAGACCGCAATGTGGCCATGCGTGATCCCAACTCGGATGTGGAGCTGAACCGGCCTTTTGTGGAATACGATGGCGGCAACAGAATTACGGTGGTGGGAAATCCCAGTTTCAGCGATGTAAAAGGAATTTTGATTGGGGTACGCAATCCGAAACGGCAGGGTACCAGCCTCGATGACGATGGTCAGAAAAAAGATGCTGTTGTGTGGGTGGACGAACTGCGGCTGACCGATTTCAACAAATCGCCCGGATGGGCAGGTACCGGACGTCTCGAAGCCAATCTTTCCGACCTCGGACGTGTTATGGTGAGCGGTGCTTATACTTCGGCAGGCTTCGGAAGCCTCGATCAAAAACTTAATGTCATTTCCCAGGACAACATTGTGAATTATACGGTGGCCACCGACCTGGACCTTGGAAAACTATTACCCAAAAAGGTTGGACTGAAAATCCCCGTCCATTTCGATTACGGCAAAGGAATCAATACGCCGAGGTATAATCCGTTGAACCCCGATACCAAACTGAAAGATGACCTGAAGACTTTTGTGGACAAAACCAAGCGCGATTCGGTAAAACAAATGGCCATTGATTATACCCGCCGTACCAATATTAACATTATGAACCTGCGGAAGGAACGGACCAATTTGGGGAAGAAGAAAAAACGAAAACCGCAGATTTACGATTTGGAAAACTTTAATTTTTCTTTTGCTTATTCGCAAATTTATCATCGCAACATCGACATCGCTTCCGACCGGATGAAAACCTACCGGGGCGGGCTGGGGTATAACTTTAATACCAGACCCAAGAATTTCCGGCCGTTCGCCAAAAGCAAAAAAGTTTCTTCGCCCTGGCTGCGGTGGGTGCGTGACTTTAATGTGTACCTGTGGCCCAAAAGCCTTTCGTTCCGCTTTAGTATGGACCGTATCATCAACAACCGGCTGTACCGTGACAAAAGTTTTGGCGATATCGTTACCCGGCCTACCATTAAGCGCGACTGGAAATACAACCGTGATTATTCCTTCCAATACGATTTTACCCGTTCGTTATCACTCAACTATGTGGCGGGGGCCAGGGCCTATATCCGTGAACCGCAAATTTATCCTGACAAACATACGCAGCAGTGGGCCGAATACAAACAGGAGATATGGAGCGAGATACTGAGCATGGGTACACTGCAAAATTTTAACCAGTCGATCAAACTGACGTACCGGTTACCGTTGGCCAAACTTCCGCTGACCGACTGGTTGAACGGTTCGGCCAGTTACCAGGTACAATACAACTGGAACGCTTCGCCGGTGGCCATCCAAAACCGGCTGGGTAATACGGTTGAAAATGCCCGTAGCATACAATGGAATGGCAGTGCCGATTTCAATAAACTTTATAATAAAATCCCCTACTTGAAAAAGATAAACCGGCGGCGTCCGCGGCGTGCTGCACCACCCCGTTTTGCCCCACGCCCGGGAACCCGTACGGCAGCAACAGATTCTACAAAAAAAGCAAAAAAGAAAACCGGGCCTTCGGTGGGCAAAACCATTGGCGATGGCTTTTTGCGTTTCCTGATGCTGGTCAAACGGGCCAATTTTGTGTACCGGCGTACCGATGGGACGCAGTTGCCGGGGTTTGTGCCTGTTCCGGATATTGTGGGGGTCAATATCACCGATGGTGCCCCGGGGGTGGGATTTGTACTGGGAAGCCAAAAAGATATCCGCCTTAAAGCGGCGCAAAACGGTTGGATTACCTACGATACCATCCTGAACCAACCCTATATCACCAAGCTGACCGAACACATGTCGTACAAAGTGAATACCAATATCCTCAATTTTATTAAAGTGGATTTCGACGGCGACCGTGTTTTTTCGAGCCATTATACCTCCTACTACCGCTATAATCCCGGCGTGGGCGATTTTGTAAACTATACACCTCAGGAAGCGGGAAACTTCAGTGTTTCCTATCCTTTTATTGCCACTTCCTTCGAAAAAAACAATTCGGATAATCTCTCGGCAACTTTCGAGCAGTTCAAGGCCGACCGGAAAGCCGTGGCCGAACGGTTGGCCCGGAATAACCCCGCATGGTCCGGCCAGTATGTGTACGACAGCCTTGCCGGCGATTACTTTCCTTTAGGATACGGGTCGAACCAGCAACAGGTTATGTATTACGCCTTTCTGGCGGCTTACTCCGGAAAAGATGTGGGAAAAATCAACATATCCAATCCGTTTCCTGCTTTTCCGTTGCCCAACTGGCGGGTTTCGTTCAGCGGTTTGACCAATATTAAAGCCATTCGTAATATTTTCAGGGGGTTTAACATCAATCACGGTTACCGCTCTTTGTTGAGTATCAATGCCTGGAAAACCAATGTGATTTATGATCCGGAAAATCCGGGCAAGACTTTTGACAACAGCAACAATTTTATCAACCGGTACGATGTGGGGGTGGTTTCGTTTATTGAACAATACAGCCCGCTCATTGGCATCGATTTTACCATGAAAAACAGTTTGGGCGGCAGGCTGGAATATAAAAAGTCGCGCAACGTGGTCATGAGTTTTGTGAACAACCAGCTGACCGAAATTGACAGCAAAGAAATTGTGATAGGTATGAGCTATCGGCTGAAAGGACTGAAATTTTCCGTGGGTAATTTTATGGGTGGAAAAACCAAAAAATACAATACCGACCTGAACCTGAAGCTTGATGTGGGCCTCCGCGACAACAAAACCATCTTACGTCGTATCGATGAAAGTACCAACCAGATTTCGGCGGGTTCCAAACAGTTTACCCTCAATTTCTCGGCTGACTATAACCTGAGTCAAAGCCTTCAACTGCGGGCTTATTTCAACATGAACAAAAATGCGCCGTATATTTCTTCGCAACTGGCCAACGCTACCACAAGCGGCGGGTTTACCCTGCGGTTTAACCTGGCACAGTAGCTGAAGACCCCTTTTCTGTTCCTCTTTTTTCCCGTCTGTTTTCTCTCCAAATGATTCTTTTCAAAAAGTTTTATGATTTTTTCTATCTTTATACCGAAAATATGTCCAATCATTACTTCCAAAACCATGCAAAACCCGCGAGATGAACGTAAAGAACTTTCAAGAGTAAAAGAAATACTGTTTGGCAATGAACTGCAGGAAGTGGATAAACGCCTGGAAGGGATTCGGGGTGAACTGGTGAATATTCTTGAAAATCAGATAAAAACCCTTGAGGAAAAATGGGCTTTGCAGGAAAAATCATTTCACCGGAAGATAGAAGAATTGAAAAATCAGATAGCCGCTGAAAAAGAAGTGAATGCAGGGCAAAACAACACGTTGCAAACGGTGGCGGCACAAATAAAAACGCTCGAAAAACAGGCGGTACATCGGTACGAAGAACAACAAAAATCTCTGGTGAATTTAAAGAAAGAACTCGATGAAACCCTCCGTAAGCTGGATTTGATGAAAGTGGATAAAAACGAGATTGCCGACCTTTTCGGTATGATGGTGCAAAAGTTAAAATAAGACAACAAAATTTATATTCCGACCAATCCTGATCATTTCATGTCGAAAAAAGAACTGAAAGAAAAAATTGACAAGGCCATCGCTGCGGCGCAGATGGATGAACTCCGGCAAATATTGACGGGTTTGGACCGTGAGGAACTGCAACGGCTCAATAACCTGGTATCCGATCCGGAAGTTTTTGCCGGAGAAATTGGGAAATTGTTGCCGCTTTCTATCCGTAAAATGGTAGATGCCGGCGAGATCACCCTGGAAACACTTTTGCCGTTGGTGGAAAAGTCCATCAGCGAAAGCATACGGCATCATCCGGAAAAAATGGCAGATATTCTGTTTCCCATTATGATGCCTGCCATCCGTAAAGCGGTGGCGGCCGATATCAAACAAATGCTTGACAGTTTGAATAATACCCTCGAACACGGGTTCTCGTTAAAACGCCTCGGATGGCGCATGCAAGCCCTTTTCAGTGGCCGGAAATACAGCGAAATTGTACTTTCGCATGCTTATGTTTATCAGGTTAAACAGGTCTTTTTGATCCATAAAGCCACCGGTTTGTTACTGGCACAGGTAGCCGATGACCAACAGCAAAATGCTGCTGATGCCGATATGGTGTCCTCCATGCTTTCGGCCATTAAGGATTTTGTACAGGACTCTTTTTCGGATAAAAAAGGAAGTACCCTCGAAGAAATCAATGTGGGAAGATTTCGTATCCTGCTCGAACAGGGGCCGTTTGCCATTGTTGCTGCTGTGGTCGAAGGGAATGTGCCCAAAGCATACTACGATTTGCTCAAAGAAACCCTTGAAAACATCCATGTATCGTTTTATTCCGATTTAGAAACTTTTACCGGTGATGTAACGCCTTTTGAAAAGGATTTGAGCTTGCTCAAACAGTGTCTCCAAAAAGAACAAAAACCCGAAAAGAAAAAAAAACCTGTCTTTGCCATCGTGTTATTGCTTCTTTTGTTCGGATGGTTGGTTTACGGTGCGTACCGGGGCGTTGAGAAACATTTGCAATATCATCGCCTGCTGTCCGATTTACAGTCGGCTCCCGGTATTGTGGTCACCCGTTCTGGATATGCTTTGTTCGGGAAAATGCATTTTGCCGGGTTACGCGACCCGCTGGCAACTTCTCCTGAGATGTTTCTGTCCCGCGAAGAAATACCTCCTGCCCGGGTGCACTTTGTTTTTAAACCGTATCTTTCCGTTGCCGCCCCGTTGGTTCTCCAAAGGGCCCGGCAGGTTTTGCAACCGCCCCCTTCCGTAAAAATGGGTTTTCAAAACGGGGTGCTGACGGTTTCCGGAAAAGCCGATTCCTTATGGCTGAACAGCCTTTACCGGAAATACCCTATGGTTTTCGGCGTCAGTAAATTAAAAGTGGATATTCGGATTCCCGGGCTGCAGAAACAACAAAAACAAAAAGTGAAGAAAAATATTCTGGCCATCGAAAATCATGTTTTCCATTTCCGGTACAATGTCTTTTCGCTCGACAGTGTTCAGATCAAGGAATTTGATAAATTGATTTCCGAAGTAAACAACGTTTTGAATTTTAATTTTCAACAGGATTCGGTACCCGTGATTATTGTCAATTCGTTCACCAGCTATGCCGGAAATGTGGAAGCCAACAAAACCATTGCCCGGCACCGCGCCGATCAATTTATCAATCTTATGATCCGTCATGGAATACCCCAGGAAGTGCTGGTTCCCAAAGTGCGGTTTGTGGAAAATTATCAAAACAAATATCCCATCCGTTCGGTTGCCTTTCAAGTAAAATATGTAAAACCCGAAAACCTATGATAAAGAAAAAAATATGTATGCTGGGCTCGTTTGCCGTGGGAAAAACCAGTTTGGTGCAACGTTTTGTCAACAGCATCTTTTCCGAAAAATACCATACCACCATTGGGGTGAAAATCGACCAAAAACGCTTGGAACTCGATGGTGAGCAAGTCAACCTTATGCTGTGGGATATTCATGGTGAAGATGAATTTCAAAAAGTGAAACCGGCTTATGTAATGGGTGCTTCCGGTTATTTTATCGTATTGGATGGTACCCGCCGCAATACCATTAAAAAGGGCCTGGCGTTGCAGCAAATGGTACAACAAACCATTGGCAACGTTCCTTACCTGATTCTTGTCAATAAATCGGACTTACGCAATCAGTGGGAAATTCAAGAAGAAGATTTGGATGTGTTGCGCCGCAGCGGGGCAGGGGTGCTGCTGACCAGTGCCAAGACCGGTGAGACAGTGGAAGAGGCATTTATGGATTTGGCACGGCAAATGCTAAAAAACAACAGGTCATGAACCGCTCGCCATCTGAAGATATTGCCGCTTTTTTGTTTGCCCGTGGTATGGACCCCGAACGGGACTTGCTTCTGAAAACCGATCCGCAGGGAACGATCCTGTCGGTTATGGGAAACTGTTGTACTGCTGAACCCGGAAAAGCTGCAGCCGATATTTTCCCTTTCCTGCATACCTCTTTTCCTGACAAACCGATGGAGTCTGTGGATTTACCCCGTATTGAATGGAAAGGACATTACTTTAATGTTTCCGTTTTCAGGGATCAGGGAGAAAATCTCTGGATTTTACTTGCCGACGTCTCGGATACGGTGGAAAAAATGAGACCGCATATCCAGCAAAACAACGATTATGCATTGGCCCGGAAACAACAACAGGCTTTTGACAGCCCTTTCGGTGGCCTCTATCTTTTTGGTGTAGGGGCGTTCCTTTTTTCCGGAAAAACAACTTTTATCACGCAGGGTACGCTTCCCGGTTGGGCCAAACGTTATTTCCCCGAAATTGTCCCCAACGGTACTGTTGACCTTGTGGAGTTGTTTCCATACCTCGATGTCTTTCTTTATGAAGCGTTGGAACACTGGACCGGTCAAAAAGAAACCCTTTGGGGATCCGATATGTGGATCGAAAATCCGGAACCTGGCGTGGAGCTTCATTTCAGGGCCTTTGCTTTGACCAAAAACGGGAACCGGTACCTTCTCATCCGGCAGTTTGAGAACGACGATATACCGTTGAGTCAGCCCACCATTCAAAAAGCGCGCGAACACCAGCTTTTGTATGAGAAATTGCAAAAAGCCGAGCAAAAACTCAAAGAGTTGCTGTATTACAAAGACAAATTTGTTTCTATTGTTTCCCATGATTTGCGTTCGCCCATGGCGTCGGTGGTGAGTATTGCCGAAATGCTGCTTACCGATGAACAACTGTTGGGTTGTATGAGCGATTTTAACCGTGAAATGCTGACCTTTATGAAAGAAGAGCTGGAACGCCTGCTCGAATACAATAACCGGTTGTACCATTGGTCGAATTTGGAATTGGGTAACTTTCAGCTGGATGTGGAAAAAGTACAGGTCAGTAAACTCTTTGAAAGTGTTGCCCAAACGGCCCGCAATAAGTTGGAGGCTAAGCAGATTCGTTTTTCGGTTTTGCTTCCCGAAGATTTTGAAATCGATGTGGATGTTTCCCTTTTCTTACAAGCCCTCAACAATCTGGTAGGCAATGCCATAAAATTTACTCCTGAGAAAGGAGTGATTCGCCTGGGTGCCGAGCGCAAAAACGGAAAAATCAGGTTCTTTGTTTCCGATACCGGTGTGGGTATGCCCGCAAAGGTGCAAGAATCGGTTTTTGCAGGGGTTCCCAATGCCTCAACCCTCGGTACTTCCGGAGAAAAAGGGAGTGGTTTGGGATTGGATATTGTAAAAAAAATCGTTCAGGCCCACGGCTTTTCCATTTCCGTCAAATCGGAATTGGGAAAAGGCTCCACTTTTGAGATTACGGCATAGTACTTCAACAACTTGGATATTAATTTGATCAAAACCATACCACCATGAAAAAAATGACTACTTTTTTTTCCCTGTTGCTCACTTTGTTTTTCTCTTTATCCCTTTGGGCACAGCAACCGGATTTGTCCAAACTGAACAGCCTGCAGTTTCGTAATATCGGGCCTGCCGGTATGAGCGGACGTGTGACCGCCATCGATGTAAATCAAAAAAATCCGCGAATCATGTTTGTCGGAACGGCTTCGGGCGGCGTGTGGCGGTCCACCGACCGTGGCATTTCCTGGAAGCCGGTTTTTGACAAGCAAAAAGTACTTTCCATAGGAGCCATTGCCATCGACCAGCACAACCCGGATATCATATGGGTCGGTACCGGCGAAGGCGACCCGCGCAACAGCCTCTCATCGGGTTATGGCATTTACCGTTCGCTTGATGGGGGTGAAACCTGGCAACTTATGGGGCTGGAAAAAACGCGAAACATCTACCGGATTATCGTTGATCCCGACAACAGCAATGTGGTGTATGCGGGGGCCATTGGCAGCCCGTGGGGAAAAAGTCCCGACAGAGGTCTGTACCGTACCAGTGATGGTGGAAAAACATGGAAAAAGATATTGTATGTTAATGAGGAGACCGGCGTGGCCGACATGGTTATGGATCCGTCCAATCCGAAAAAACTGTTTGTGGCCATGTGGCAATACCGGCGCTGGCCCTGGTTTTTTAAATCCGGCGGCCCGGGTTCCGGATTGTACGTTACTTACGATGGCGGGGAACATTTCAAAAAACTGACCGAAAAAAACGGTCTTCCCAAAGGCCAACTGGGACGCATCGGTCTGGCCGTTTCGGCCAGTAATCCCCAAGTGGTTTATGCCCTTGTCGAATCGAAGAAAAACGGTCTTTACCGCTCGGAAGACGGAGGTAAAACCTGGAAACTGCGCAGTACCAAAAATATCGGGGGCCGTCCTTTTTATTTTTCCGTTATTTATGTGGATCCGAAAAACGAAAATACGGTTTATACCCTTTTTACCCGTGTGAACAAAAGTATTGACGGGGGAAAAACCTTTCAGCCGCTCATCGGTCGCAACATTCATCCCGATCACCATTCTTGGTGGATCTCTCCGGTGGATCCCGATTTTATGATGGATGGCAACGATGGCGGACTGGCCATTACTTACAATCAGGGTAAGACCTGGCGGTATGTACAAAATCTTCCCGTGGGGCAGTTTTACCATGTCAATGTGGACAACGACCTGCCGTACCATGTGTTTGGCGGCATGCAGGACAACGGGTCCTGGCGCGGGCCGGGCTATGTGTGGACCGGTGGCGGAATCATCAATGCTTACTGGGAAAAACTGATGGGGGGCGATGGTTTTGATGTAGTGCCCGACCCTTCCGGTGACCGTTATTGCTATGCCATGTGGCAAAAGGGAAATCTGGGCCGGGTGGATATGAAAACCGGTTATGTAAAAGGAATTCGACCGGTCTTGCCTGATGGCGAATTTTTGCGGTGCAACTGGAATGCTGCCATTGCTGCCGATCCTTTTAACCCGGATGGCCTCTATTTCGGTAGTCAATTCCTGCATTATACAGCCGATCACGGAAACAGCTGGACGGTTCTTTCGCCTGATTTAACGACCAATGATACAGCCAAACAACATCAAGCCCAAAGTGGGGGTCTGACAGTGGATGCCACCGGTGCCGAAAACTATACCACCATTACAGCCATTGGTCCCAGTCCGGTGCAAAAAGGAGTGATTTGGGCCGGTACCGATGATGGGAATGTGCAACTGACCCGTGATGGGGGAAAACATTGGCAAAATACCGTGAAGAAAATGAAAGGCCTTCCGATGGGTAGTTGGACAGCCCAAATTGATCCTTCCACTTACCACGCCGGTGAAGCTTTTGTGGTGATGAACAATTACCGGCAACACGATTTTTCTCCTTACCTTTTCCATACAACCGATTTCGGAAAGCATTGGGAGAACATGGCGGATAAGGATCAGGTATTTGGTTACTGCCTCTCTTTTTTCCAGGATCCCGTTCAACCCCGTCTTATGTTTCTCGGTACCAGTAACGGCCTTTATGTCAGTTTCGATGCCGGGAAGCACTGGAGCCATTGGACGCATCATTTTCCGGCTGGTGTACCTGTCCGCGACATGGTGATACAGCCCCGTGAAGCCGATCTGGTGGTGGCTACCTTCGGCCGTTCCATCTTTATTTTAGACGATATCCGTCCTTTGCGGGCTCTTGCTGCCCCGGGTGGAAAGCAACTGTTGGATGAGCCTATTCATGTTTTTCACCCACCCACAGCCTATGAGGTGAGTTGGAAAACGGAACCCGGCGTCTTTGCCGGAGGAGCAAGCTATTTTCACGGCCAAAACAAACCCATGGGAGCAATGATTACCTTTTCGGTGAAAGAAGGTGCCCAAAAGCAGGGAACCAATCCTACAAAAGAAAAAACTGCAAAAATCACCCCAAAGAGTCCTCCTCAAAAAGTGATCATTCAGGTGAAAAATGACCAGGGCCATGTGGTACGTACTTTATCGGTGGTTCCCAAAACGGGAATCAACCGCATCCATTGGCGGCTCGACCGGAAAGGATTCCGTTTTCCCGGAAGTCCCAAACCCAAAAAGGATGCAGGGGAATCCGGTGGCGGGGGGTACGTGATTCCCGGGACTTATAAACTGCTCTTTTCCTATCAGGGACATACCGATTCCACACAGCTGACAGTGAAACCGGATCCGCGAATGGACCTTTCGGTACAAGCCATGAAAGCCAATTATGCCTTGGTGAAACCTGTAATGGAAAAACTTCAAAAACTGACCGTTGCGGTGGACCGGTTGAAAGAGAGCAAGAAAATAATGCAGGAAGTAAGCCGTTTGATGCCTAAACAAAAACCGGCCGGATATGCCGGATTTATGCAATTGGCCAAAGTGACGGCAGATTCCATCCATGCCATATATTATGATATTTTTCCGCCAAAGAATGTTCAGGGCCTATATTTTGATCCGCATCTCGTTACAACCAAATTACGGGGAACGTATGGTGTGCTTTTTGAAAAGGAACCGTTGAATGCTACCCAGAAACTGCAGTTGAAACTGTCGGAAAGATTGATAGAGGAAACGTTAAACAGAATAAATATTTTCTTTCAAACGCAATGGAAGGCCTACCGGACAGCAGCAGAAAAAATGAACCTTTCGCCGTTTCACCTTCAAAAATAATAAGGTATGAAGGCATAAAAACCGGCTTTAAACAACTTTACTTTTTGAGGGTGGTTTTTTTGTAATAGTTTTATTTTCAGCGTGTTAACAAGTGTGGGAAATTTTATTAATTTTGCCCCACAAACCCTTTGTAACCTTTTTACTTTACCGATAAATAATCTTTTCATTTCACAACATTTTCAATTATGGATAATATTGAACACTTCGCCCCACAGGCCTCCAAAATGATGGAAACACTTTCGCAGTACGTTTCCGAATACGGTTTACGGTTACTCGGTGCCATTGTGGTACTGGTGGTGGGTCTTTGGATGATTAAAATCGTGGTAAGAAGCACACAGCGGTTAATGACCAAAAGCCACATCGATGCTTCGCTCGGTTCGTTCCTGAAAAGTATGATAGATATCCTGCTCAAGGCCCTTTTGATTATCAGTGTCATGGGTATGATGGGGATACAAATGACTTCGTTTATAGCCATTATGGGTGCGGCTACCCTGGCCATTGGCATGGCTTTTTCGGGCACACTCGGTAACCTGGCCGGAGGAGTTATGATTTTAATTTTCAAACCTTTTAAAGTGGGCGATTTTATCACGGCCCAGGGCTATTCCGGTGTGGTTAAAGAGATAAGGATTTTTGTAACCGTATTGACCACCCCCGACAATAAAACGATTTATATTCCCAACGGCCCTTTGTCCAACGGTTCGCTGACCAATTTCAGTACCCAACCCGAACGCCGGGTAGACTGGACTTTTGGTATTGCTTATGGCGATGATTATGATAAAGCCAAAGAAATGCTCATGGGATTTATTAAAGAGGATCCACGGATTTTATCCCATCCGGAACCTTTCATTGCCCTCGGTGAGTTGGCCGACAGTTCGGTGAATCTGACCGTGCGGGTTTGGGTAAAAGCTTCCGACTATTGGGGCGTTTATTTTGATATGAACGAAAAATTCTATAAAAATGCCGGTAAGTTTGGCTTGAGTATTCCTTTTCCGCAAATGGATGTTCATCTCGATAAATCCTAAAAAGGTTTTTTTGTTTTTGAAGGAAAAAGTCTGTTTTTGCTCCGTTCCGGAAACAGGCTTTTTCTTTTTGATAAAGGTTTTCCCGCGCTGGCTGTAAAAAAATATCCTATTTTAGCACGTCGGACTGAAAATGACCAATGCAAAAAATGGGAAAATCAAACTACCTGCAACAAATCATACGGAAAGCCGTACTGTTCGCTTTGTTCATGGTATGTGCCATCCCTTTGTTTGCGCAGTTCTACAACGGGTCGAACGTCAATTTCGGTAAAAACCGTGTCCAGTATAAAAAGTTTTTATGGACCTATTATAAATTTCCCGATTTTGATATTTACTTTTACCGGAACGGTCGTCCGTTGGCCAATTTTGTTTCGGAATATGCCGCTGAACAAATTCCTCTGATGGAAAATAAAATGGGGACCAGCCTCGACAGAAAGATCAAGTTTATCGTTTTTAATACCCTGAATGATATGAAACAGACCAATATCGGTCTGATTCACGATGGAAGTTCGGTGGAAGAGGGTGGTTTGAACACGGTGTTGCAATACAAAGCCCTGCTCTATTTTGATGGCGATTACCCTGATTTCGAAACCGAGGTAAGGAAAGGCATTGCAGGTATTTTATACAATCAGCTTGCCTCGGGTTCGCAAAGTGCGGTACACCAAATGCTCACCACCTCCTCCAAGGTGGAGGTTCCCGAATGGTTCGAAAAAGGATATATTTCGTATGTAAGCGAACCGTGGAATACCGATTTTGACAACCGCTTGCGCGATGGCATCCTGAGTGGCTTTTACAAAAGGCCCAGCGACCTGGAAAAGAAAGATGCCCTCATTGCCGGGTATTCCGTTTGGCGGTATGTTGCACTAAAATACGGCCGGGTAGCGGTGAATAATATTGTCCGGATGACGGCGTTGGCAGGTAGTCTTGACAAAGGTTTCCGTAATGTGATCGGAATAAAATACAAGCAGTTAAGAAAGGATTGGTGGCAATTTTACCTAAAGGAATTTTCGGCCACCGAAGGCAAAGGCACCCTTCCAACGCATGCCTTACCCATTAAAGACAAAAGTTTTGTCCGGCTGCTGCAACCTGTGCCGGGACCTACGGGAACCAACCTGGCTTATGTGCGTAACCTTTCGGGAAAATACAAGATCATGCTGTATGATTTCAGGACAAAAAAGAGCCGGAAAATCTTTAAAAAAGGACAGGTGATTGAAACCCCAGTAGATTACCGTTATCCACTTCTCGCCTGGCATCCCAGCGGACAGGTATTGGCTTTTGTGATAGAAGTGAAAGGGCTGCCCTGGCTTTATTTTTACGACATTCGGAAGAAAAGAATGACCAAACTTTTGCTGACCGATGTGCAAAAGGTGTTGAGCCTGTCGTATTCCGAAGATGGCCGCCTGTTGGTTATGTCGGCTATGCAAAACGGAAGTTCCGATATTTTTGTGTTTAATGTGGCCGCCCGTTCGTTTGAAAAAATTACCAACGACAACGCTTCAGACTTTCATCCGGTATTTGTAAACCACGACCGGCAAATTTTATTCAGCTCCAACCGGCTTAACGATACTTTGGATTTAAAACCCAACCCCGAAGACACGCTGTTTTCGCACCAGTTTGATCTTTTTCTGTATGATTATAGACGCAATAATCCTGTTTTGAAACGGTTGACCCATACACCCTGGACAAATGAAACCCAGCCTGAACCCTACGGGCCGAAAGCTTTCCGGTACCTGAGTGATGCCAACGGGATCCGTAATGCCTGGCTCGGTATTGTGGACAGTACGGTCAGAGCGGTGGATACGGCGGTACATTACCGTTACTTTATTCATACCAAACCCGTTACCGATTATAACCGGAGCATCATTGAGCAGCATGTCAGTCAGGTTGCCGGGAAATTGGCCGAGTTGGTGCTTTCGGATCATCACTGGAAAATTTTTGTGCAAAATATCCGTCCTTACGATGAAATTCCTGAAGTTCATCCCCTAAAGACCCCTTTTATGACGGCCCGTCTCAAAAAGTTGGAAAAAACTTTGCCTGTGTTGCCGGTTATGCCCCGTGTAGCAGCTTCGAAAAAAGCGGTTGCCCAACAAATACCCGTGTGGCATCGCAAGCATTTCAGGATGTTGTATCTTGATAAAAACGACAGGGAAGTTGTTGTGGAAAAACCTTCCGTAAAAAAGAAAGGCCTCTACGGGGGATTTTTCGGGGAAGGGGCGGCCAATGGTGGTTACCGCGATGAAAACGGTCATTTCATATTCCCCAAAAAGAGAAACTATTATACCGAGTATGCGGTAAACGGAATGGTTACGCAGTTTAATTACAATTACCTGGCCACCTATTATCAGCCTTATACCGCCGGGGCACCATACAACAATACCCCCATCAATCTCGGATACAAGCTGGGAATATCCGATCTTATGGAAGACCACCGGATCATAGGCGGTTTCCGGCTGAACTCCAATTTTATCGATAACGAATATACTTTCAGTTATGCCAATTACAAAAACCGGCTGAACCGCGAAATCCTGTTTCATCGCAATACGGTAACACAGACCAGCCGTTATTATCTCGGTAAGATCCACTCCCACGAGGTGTATTACATTTTGTCATGGCCGTTCAACGAAAACCTGAGCTTACGGGGTATGGCCCACTTTAGAAGCAATATGTACGTTTTGAATGCAACGGATATGCTTTCGCTCAATACGCCTGCAAAGTTCGAGAATTGGCTTGGGTTTACCACAGCCCTCGTGTACGATGGTACCAAAAGGTTGGGATTGAACCTTTATACGGGTTCGCGATGGAAAGTTTTTGTTGAGTATAATCAACTGCTTTCCAGGCAAAACCATAACCTTTTTGTGGCGGGTTTCGACTACCGTTATTACCACAGAATTTATAGGAAGTTTATTGTGGCGGCCCG
Source organism: uncultured Lentimicrobiaceae bacterium (assembly GCA_964473895.1). Classification (GTDB taxonomy): domain Bacteria; phylum Bacteroidota; class Bacteroidia; order Bacteroidales; family F082; genus Sulfidibacterium. Next base: position 20,806 of record CAYYRE010000013.1, read on the forward strand.
TTTGGCCGGGAGCTCCGGTGGGGGAACCGACCGCCTGATTTATTTTATGGGGGGGGTTGATAACTGGCTTAATATCAAATACAATACCACCACACCGGTGGACCCCAACCAGCACTATGCGTATCGTGCCCTTGCTGTAAACATGCGGGGCTTTCCGCAGAATATCCGTAACGGCAACTCTTTCCTGTTGTTGAATACCGAATTGCGTATGCCCGTATTTCAAATGTTTTCCCAGACGCCCATCAGTTCTAAGTTTCTACGAAACTTCCAGGTAGTGACTTTTGCCGATGTGGGAACCGCCTGGACAGGGCTGACACCTTATTCGGAGGGAAATGCCCTCTTCACCAAAACCGTTGACAGCGGCCCCATTCATGTAGTTTACCAGACCCAACGCGATCCGGTAGTGGAAGGTTTCGGCTTCGGTTTTCGTGTCAATCTGTTCGGCTATTTTCTGCGTACCGATATTGCCTGGGGTGTGCAGGATGGTGTGGTGACGCCCAAACCGTTGTGGTATTGGTCGTTTAATCTTGATTTTTAATCCTGAAAAATATTTTCATTATGACATTGTTGATATTTGTCCTTTTGGTTCTTATCGGCTTGGTGGCCGGCATTTTTAGCGGCTTGATCGGCATTGGCGGTGCCATTATTATTATACCGTCTTTGATTTTTCTTATGGGAATGAACCAATATCAGGCACAAGGTACCAGCCTTGCTGTCATGTTACCGCCCATCGGTTTGCTGGCAGCGTATAATTATTATAAAGCAGGGGCCCTCAACTGGAAATATGCTTTGATTATTGCTGCCGCTTTTTTTATCGGTGGTTATTTCGGTTCCAAAATAGCTTTGAGTATTCCCCAGGTCATCCTGAAAAAAGTATTGGCTGTAATCCTTGCCCTGATTGCCGTTAAACTCTTCCTTTCAAAATAAAGGGAAAAAATCATTTTTCATACTTAAAATTGTGCCAAAAAAAACTTTTTTCGTTATTCACACGGTTATTGCTGTCTAACCATTTCAACCTCTGGATTTTATTTTTTATTCACGATGGCCTGTTGATAAATTTTTGTCAGGAGATGTCTTTTTGTATTGTACATTGCACAAGTTTCGGAAAATGCCCCCTGTGGGTTTAGTACCCTGAAATTTAGTAAATTATAAAGAACCTAAACTTAGCATTGTTGCGATTATGGAAAACGATTTACTCTTTAAGTTTGAAGATGAGGCCGGTAACAATTCATCGGTAAAAACGGAAAAAACCGAACCGGAAAAAGGATTTTACGATAAGGTACTTGAAGAGAGAAAAAAGACCGAACCCTCCGGTGATAAAAAATGGAACATGACCATTGGCAAATTGAGCCTGAAAGGTTCCGGAGTATCGGAAAACATTAAGGAAGAGCAGGGGGCAACTACAGATATTCCTTTTTCCTATGATGAGGTGCTGAAAGCTTCCACCGAATATTTTGAGGGTGACAGTCTGGCTGCCGGTGTATGGGCCAACAAATATGCCCTGAAAGACAGCATGGGCAACATCTACGAAAAAACACCGGATGAAATGCACCGGCGGATTGCCCGCGAAATTGCCCGTATAGAAAAAAAATACCCTGATCCTTTGTCGGAAGATGAAATTTATGAAGTACTTCGTAAGTTTAAGTACATTATTCCTGCCGGAAGTCCCATGGCCGGCATTGGAAACAAATATCAAATTTCCTCTTTGTCCAATTGTTTTGTGATTGGTAACGAAGGGAACTCCGATTCTTACGGCGGGATTATGAAAATAGACCAGGAGCAGGTACAGCTCATGAAGCGCCGTGGAGGTGTGGGGCACGACCTTACCCATATTCGTCCCAAAGGAAGCCCTGTAAAAAATACGGCGTTGACCTCTACCGGGGTGGTGCCTTTTATGGAGCGCTATTCCAATTCCACACGCGAAGTGGCCCAGGATGGCCGGCGTGGCGCCCTTATGTTGAGTATCGGTATCAAACACCCCGATGCCGAGGATTTTATCGATGCCAAAATGGAACAGGGGAAGGTCACCGGCGCCAACATTTCGGTAAAGCTTGATGATGCGTTCATGCAGGCCGTGAAAAACGGTACGCCTTATGTCCAGCAATATCCGGTGGATGCCCAACAGCCCAAATACAAAAAAGAAATTGATGCCCGTAAACTATGGAACAAGATTGTGCACAATGCCTGGGCTTCTGCCGAACCGGGAATTTTGTTCTGGGATACGGTTATCCGTGAGTCTATTCCGGATTGTTATGCCGACAAAGGTTTTAAAACCGTTTCGACCAATCCTTGTGGTGAAATTCCTTTGTGTCCTTACGATTCGTGCCGGTTGTTGGCCATCAACCTGTACAGCTACGTGGAAAATCCTTTTACCGATAAAGCCTATTTCAACGGAGATTTGTTCAGTAAACACGTTCACATTGCCCATCGCATGATGGATGATATTGTGGACCTTGAAGTGGAAAAGGTGGATGCCATTCTTGCCAAAATCGATGCCGACCCCGAATCGGAAGAAATCAAATATACCGAACGCCGGCTGTGGGAAAAAATCCGTGAAAAGTCGTTGCAGGGGCGCAGGACAGGTATTGGCATAACAGCCGAAGGTGACATGCTGGCCGCTTTGGGTTTCCGTTATGGTTCCGAAGAGGCCATTAATTTCTCTGTTCAGGTACACCGTCTTTTGGCTCTTGAGGTGTACAGCAGCTCGGTAGAGCTGGCCGAAAAGCGGGGCAGTTTCCCCATTTATGATGCCGAGCGGGAAAAAAACAATCCTTTTATTCTGAGAATTAAGGAAAATGCCCCCAACCTTTACGAAAAGATGGTCCGTGTGGGACGGCGTAACATCTCCATGCTGACCATAGCCCCTACAGGCAGCGTCAGTATTTGTACACAAACTACTTCGGGTATCGAACCGGTATTCATGGTTTCTTATAAGAGACGCCGGAAAGTCAATCCGAGTGACCAGAATGTGACGGTCAGTTTTGTGGATGAGGTGGGGGACGCCTGGGAAGAATTCAATGTTTTTCACCCCAAGTTTGAAGTTTGGCTCCGTGTGCACGGATACAATGTGGACGAAGTGAAAGCCCTTCCGGAGGAAGAATTACAGGAAATCATTAAAAAATCACCTTATTACAAAGCCTCTTCCGCCGATATCGACTGGGTAAGCAAAGTGAAAATGCAGGGACGGATACAAAAATGGGTGGATCACTCCATCAGTGTTACCGTGAATATTCCGGAAAATACTCCCAAAGAAAAGGTGGGTGAAATTTATATGACTGCCTGGGAAAGCGGTTGCAAAGGGATGACCATTTACCGCGAAGGTTCCCGTGCCGGTGTTCTGGTCAGTAACGAAAAGAAAAAAGAAAACGTATTTAAAGAAACCAGTGCGCCTCCCCGGCCTAAAGTGCTTGAAGCCGATGTCATCCGCTTTCAGAATAATTACGAAAAATGGGTGGCTGTTGTGGGAATTCTTGATGGCCGGCCCTATGAAATCTTTACCGGAAAAGCGGACGATTTTTACCTCCCGCCTTCCATTGAAAAAGGATGGGTCATCAAAAATAAAATCAAAGGACAACACTCGCGTTACGATTTTCAGTTTGAAGATAAACAGGGTTACAAGATTACCGTGGAAGGTCTTTCGCGCTCCTTTGATAAAACTTATTGGAACTATGCCCGCTTGATTTCGGGACTGCTCCGGCATGGTATGCCACTGACTTATGTGGTGGATCTTGTGGGGAACCTGAATGTGGAAGAAGACAACATCAATACCTGGAAAAACGGGGTGGTCAGGGCACTGAAACGCTATTTGCAGGATGGCGAAAAAGTCAAAGACAATGTTTGTCCCGAATGTGGCGAAGCGGCTTTGGTGTACCAAGATGGCTGTCTGACCTGCAGTTCCTGCGGTTATTCCAAATGCGGCTGATACCTGTTGTTACCAATAAAAAAGACGCCGCCGTTTATAAAACGGCGGCGTCTTTTACTTTTCAAGCCGTTGATTTATGCATTCAATTAAATACATGTAACAAGTTTCCATCATAAACTGCGTGATATTGTATCATGGGGTAGCGACCTGTTCCCTGAAAGAGTGAGCCGTCCAGTAACTGGTAACTGTTTCCGGTACATTCGTCTTTGGCAAACGGATAATATTTGCCCACTACCAGTTTTGTGCTGTTTCCGCATTTGTCCGGGTTATTGGGAGGAAGCCGGTCGTAAGCTTTAAATTCGGTACGTGTTTCACGGTAGATAATCACCCCGCGTGATCCGGCGCCAATGTAAGCCCCCTGGTCGCCGTTTTTTACGTAAATCCATCCGCCAACAGCATTCAATCCCTGATAAAAGGTGGAATTGGGGTCAATATCAATGCGGATAACCGCATGGGGGTCCACCGGGTTTACCGGCGTTTTATTACACGAGCCGAAAAATATTCCGGCAACGGCAAAAGCTATGAATAACACCTTTTTCATTCTATTTGAGAATAGGCCTGCAATGATAACAAAAAAACAAAGGAGAAATTGCCTGTAACTTCGGATTCAGGGATTAAATCAATAAAACATTAATTTATATGTGTTCTATATTGATATTTAATATACTGTGCGACAATTTGTAAGATGGGTTTCCCCGTTGCCGTAAAAGGGGAAGTGATTCTTTAGTGTGACCAATGTTACAAAGATTCTTTGTTACACGAAATACTTTTGAATTGACAAAAAAACGGTTACTTATGTAATAATGGTTTTTTCGTCATAAACAGTTTAATCACAAAAATTTCGTGTTATGAAAAGAAAATTATTTTTAAAAGAAAAGTATGCCAAAACGGGATCTTTTCTAAAGAAAAAAGTACTTGCCTTGATGGGTGGAGCGGTTTTCTTTCTTTTCTTGATGGTTACCTCCGGAACAGTTGAGGCTATTCCGAGTTATGCACGACAAACAGGCCTCTCTTGTGAAGCCTGCCACACTGTTTTTCCCGAATTAACGGCTTTTGGCCGGCAATTTAAATTAAACGGGTATACCCTGACGGGAATAAAAACCATTAACCAACCCCGGGAAACAAAGAAGAAAAACAGTGAAAGTAAGGTCTTGAACCTGCTGAGCATTTCTCCTTTGTCGGCTATGTTTCAAACAGGTTTTACCCATGTGAACACCACTATTCCGGAAACCCAAAACAATAATGTGGAATTTCCGCAGCAGTTGAGCCTTTTTTACGGCGGACAGATTGCTCCTCATTTGGGGGCTTTTATTCAAATGACGCTCGATGGTTCCGGTGCTTTTGGTTTGGACAATACCGAGTTTCGCTATGCCAATCAGACCAAAGGAAAACTTCCTTTTACATATGGGTTTATTATTAACAACAACCCGACCATGCAGGATGTTTGGAATACCACACCTGCTTGGGGATTTCCTTATACCTCTTCGGGTGTAGCCCCTACGCCGGGATGGGCACCTTTAATTACCGACATGGGAGGTATGGTTGCCGGATTGGGCGGATACGGACTTATCAACAACTTGGTTTATTTTGAGTTTACCGGTTACGGAACGGCTCAGCTTGGTATCAACATGCCCCCCGATGCATCTGTGGAAGGCGCGGTGAAAGGGATTGCTCCCTACTGGCGGTTAGCCCTGCAGCACCAGTGGACCAAAAGTTATCTTTCGGCGGGAACCTACGGCATGTCCACCAATATGTACCCTTCGGGAATTTCCGGACTTACCGACAAATACAACGATTACGGTTTTGATTTGCAATTCGAGCAGACCTTCTCCAAAGGTCAATTCACCTTGCATACCACCTACATTACCGAAAAACAAACGTTGAGCGCTTCTTATGATGCGGGTGACAGCCAAAATAAGTCCAATACACTGAATATGTTTAAAATCGATGGTAGTATCTACCTGAAAGCAGGGGTGAATTTTACTTTGGGATATTTCAATACAACCGGATCCGCCGATGACGGCCTTTATGCACCGGGCGATATGGAAGGGAGTAAAGCCGGTGTACCCAACAGCAGCGGTACTTTAATTCAGGTGGATTATCTGCCTTGGGTCAATACGAAAATATCGTTGCAATACGTGGCTTACGGAAAATTTAACGGCTCCAAAACCGATTACGATGGTGCAGGGCGGAATGCTTCCGATAACAATTCCATTTACCTGCAGTTTTGGTTTTTGTTTTAAAACCAACGGTTAACAAATCCTTTTCGGGAATTTATTTCCGTGTTTAAAGTTGCTGGACCCGTACGAAAAATCTTTGGTTTTCGTACGGGTTTTTTTAATCATCTTCCTCTTTGTCTGCCCCGGCTCTTTCGCTGACAAAAGCGCTGTGCACCGGCGCCGGTACAACGGCGTTGGCCCCGCGTACCGCTTTCCAAATAATTTTGTTGTATTCCCCATCAGGTATGGCATCTTCACGGGTGAAATTTAACTTCTCGGAAAGCTTGGCTCCGTAAGCGTGTTTTGTGTTTTTGGCCTCCATGTTGACGGCCGGTTTTATGGCTTTATATGGTTTCAGGTAGGTCGAATCGGTAATGGAATGCAGGATGGGATGTGCCGCCAGATCATATTGCGTCATGGGGGGGAGGCCCAGTACCAGTTCAATGGTCTTCAGTACACTTGAGGTGGAGTACATGGTATGATCCACGAAATGTCGTTTGACAAAAGGCCCTATGACCAGCAAAACCGAACGGTGGGCATCCACATGATCGGGGCCGTTTTGGGCATCATCTTCCACCACAAAAATGATGCTGTTTTTCCAAATACGGCTGTGCGATATTTTTTGTACCACAAGGCCCAGGGCATAATCGTTACGGGCTACATAAGCCACCGGCGTGGGGGCTCCCGGCTTGGTGCCCCAGCAATGGTCGTTGGGCAGACGCATGAGGTTAAAAGCCGGAACTTTGTTTATGGCCAGCAAACTGTCGAAATCGTGTGCCCAGATTTTATACCTCGTCAGATCGGGAAAAGCGAGGTTAAATCCCGGAAAAGCGTTGCAAGTATAGGGTTTCAGAATGGAATCGTTGGGATAATAGGGGCCGTGCAATTTGCGGTTAAAATGCATGAATTCGCCGTAGTTGCGGAAAGTTTTTCCATGAGAGAGTACGTTGTTCCAGATGTAACCCGAAGAAGGTGCTGCTGCCGGAACACCGCCTTCGAAATCGTAAGTGGCGCCCCTGCGGCCATAATTTACCGGCCATAATTTTTCCACATAATCGGTGGCATAAGCAGCGGTAGACCAGTTGTGCCCATCAGCGCTGATCTCGGCATCGGCATAAAAATTATCGTACAAAGTATAGGTAACCGACAGCTTATGGGCGTTGGGGGTTATGTTCCGGCCGAAAAGGCAAAGTGAAGAGTCGCCATTGCCTTCGGACAGATCACCCAAAACCTGGTCGTAGGTCCGGTTTTCACGGATAATATAAAATACATGAAGGATTTTTTTACTGGCAACACCGTTGTGTCGGGCCGGAATTACCGTTTCATCATACGTTTCTTTTACTTTATGAATGAAAGGGGTGTTGTCGTAAACCCTTTTGCTCAAACGGGCCAGTGTTTTGGTATCGGGAAGCGAAAAAATGGAAAGGGTTCCTTTGAACATGGTCCCCGTGTAATTTTCACGCCAGTTTTTAGGTTTTCTTTTTTCCGGATTGGGTCCATGGGGATTGGCCCGTGAGGAGATTCCTTTTCCGTTGGCCACCAGTATTTTGCCGCCTTTCAGGTACCGGACGGCTGTGGGATACCATCCCACCGGGATAAATCCCAGGTTTTTGGCATGTCCCGGTTTTTCCACATCGAAAACAGCAAGGTAGTTGTTATCGGCATTGGCAACCACCAGCTTTTCTCCATCGGGCGACAGTGCCAGGGCATCGGGGGTGCTGCCGTACGGGGCATCCGGGATAAGCGCTGTTTGTAAAGTCTCGCTTACGGTTTTCTTTTTCAGGTTGAGTACGCTGACACTGTTGTTGTTGGCATTGGTTACAAAAAGCCGGCTGTCATCAGGACTGATGACCATGTCGTTGGGATGGTCGCCCGTTTGATACAAATGGGTTATGCTGTCGTTTTGGAGATCGATTTCGGCTACCAGCGCCTTTCCCCAAATGGATACATAGGCAAAGGTTTGTTTGTGGTTGATACGGATGTCGTAACATTTGCCCGGCATAGCCTTTTTTTTGACAACTTTTTTGCTTTTCAGGTCAATCACATACAGGCTATCACTTTTTTGTGAAACGGCCAGTAACCGGTTGTTTTTCCGGTCGAATGCCAATCCGGTAAGCGAAATTTTCCCTTTGGGAAATTTGGGTCCGACCCGGAGGGTATCGGCCGGAGTCAGTTTTCCTTTTTGAAACCGGAAAACATAAACGGCATTGTCGTTTCCGCCCGAAACATAAAGGAATTTGTCTTTCGGCCCGAAAGTTAATCCCACCCAGGTGTTGCTTACCACCTCGCGTTGCACCTCTTTTTGAAGGGGAATATCTATCACCGACAGCGAATTGACCCCCATGCCGCTGTTGGAGGTGATGGCATAACGCCGGTTGCGGGTGATGACCATGTTCAATGGTAATTCGCCTATGGGAACCTGTTTTCCTACCGGAGTGAGGCGCCATCCGTTGGGCAGCAGGGTGAAATTTTGGTATTTCCCCGGAAGTTCGACGGAGCTTTTTTTTGTTTGTGCCTGGATCAGGCTGCCTGCAGAAACCAATAGCATGAAAAGCAAAAGGATTCTTTTTTTGATGTGATGATGTTTCATTTCTCTTTTCTTTCAACGGACAAAGATACGCAGAAAGCTTTTCCGTTGTTCCCTATGGCTTGCCGGCTCTTTTCCATGCAATGAAAATTACGGTGTTTTTCTACCTTTGCATAAAACCTATGTCTTTTGCAAAACGCATACTTGTTTGTCCCATGGATTGGGGATTGGGCCACGCCACCCGCGTAGTGCCGGTCATTCGCTTGTTGCAACAGGCAGGTGCCGAAGTGGTCATCGGTGCCGACCGGCAACCGCTGGCTTTTCTCCGGCGGCAATTTCCCCGTATGGAATGGGTGCGGATGCCCGGCTTTCAACCGCAATACCAGAAAAGGGGCTCGCTGGCTTTGAAAATGGCTTTAACCATCCCCGAAATGCTGCATGAAGCAGAAAAAGGACACCGGATGCTGGAACAGTTGGTGGTAGAAAAAAAAATAGATGCCGTGATTTCGGACAACCGCTATGAACTGTGGTCTGAAAAAATTCCTACGGTGTTTATGACGCATCAACTTCATATTCCGTTACCTTCCTTCTGGGCTGCCGGAAAACCGTTGGTTCGGCAAATGATTTATCGCTTTATCCGGAAGCACAATGAGCTTTGGATCCCCGATTTTGAAACGGAGCCGAACCTGTCGGGGGCGCTTTCCCATGGGTACCCCCTTCCGTTGCAAGCTGCTTATTTCATTGGGCCGTTGAGCCGTTTTGAAGGTCTTCGTCCGCCTGCCGGAGAAACCTTGCCGGGGCCTGATGTGCTCTGTTTGCTTTCGGGGCCTGAGCCGCAACGTACATTATTCGAAAAAATGCTTATCAAAGAAATGGAAAAGAGCCGGTTGCATGCGGTTTTGCTTTCCGGAAAACCGGATGAACAAACGCTGCAAAAGACCGGAAACCTTGAAATTCGTTCCCATGCCGGAGATGAAGTCTTGTACCGGCTTATGTGGTCTGCCGGGACCATCGTCTGCCGTTCGGGATACAGCAGTGTGATGGATTTGGTCAGTATGGGGAAAAGCGCCATATTGGTGCCGACACCGGGGCAACCCGAACAGGAATATCTGGCATCGAAATTGAAGCAGGAAGGTTACTTTTACAGTTGTCACCAAAAAGATTTTTCCTTAGAAAAGGCTTTGAAAGTTTCCAAACAGTACAAAGGGTTGCATTTGGTAAATGATTTCAAGGTGTTGCGTGAACGTATTGAAGCCCTTCTGGGGAGATGGTGAGAAACCGGGTAATATTTTTAGGGATAAAATACTGCATCGCGATGCCTATTTATGGCCCGTGGGGAGGAACGAAAAAACGATTTTTTCACTTCCTGTATCTATTCAGCGGTGGCTTTTCCATTTTAGCGCCACATGCTATTTAGCCCGTTCCGTTACGGGAGGTTGTTGTCAATGCGTCGAATGCTTATCTTT
>CAYYRE010000014.1:0-30692 GCA_964473895.1 uncultured Lentimicrobiaceae bacterium
CTTTGGACAACCAATACGCTTACAATTATTCGTTCTGGGGTGATATAAAACTGATCCTCAGGACAATTCCTGCATTATTTCAGAAAGAAAATGTTTAATAAATTGTTCAAAACTTTTTTAATAACTCTTTATCAAAAAAATCGAAATAAAGTAGGGAATAACGTAATTTTCACCAATTAAATCGGACAGAACGCCATGAAGGGAAAAAGGAATAAAATCAGGTTGCTGGTCAAAGCCAAATTTTTGGGTACGATCATTTTCATGATGCTGTTTGTAGCCCCAGCCCATGGCCAACAGAGGAAAGTGGATAGCTCCCGTTTTTTTAATCCCATCACCGATAATATTGTAAAAAGACTCCCCCCGTTGAGTGTACTCATCGATTCGGCCGCCTACAACTCGCCCGATATGCGTTACCAGGATCTGAAAGCACAGTATTATTATTACGAACAACTTACGGCACAGCGGGCCTGGCTCGAGCATTTCAGCCTGAATTTAGACATGAACCTGGGAAAATGGAATTTTTGGGACCGCGATGAAATCACCAAACGGGATCGTTATTACCGTTCAGAGTCCATCCGCGACAATTATGCCGTCGGGTTTTACATCCGGTTTCCCCTTGCCACTTTTTTCGACCGGAGAAACCGCATCAACAAACAGAAGAAGTGGATTGAAATCGCCCTTACCCAAAAAGAAATTAACCGCCGCTTTCTTGCCAAAGAAGTTATCGATCATTACAATAACCTGGTGCAATACCAGAATTACATAAGAATTTACAACGATTATCAGAACTTCACCATGATGCAAATGCGCATGGCCCAAAATGAGTTTATGAACGGTGAAATCTCCACAGCCGAATACACCCGGCTGAAAGAGATACAAACCCGTGGGGCCATAAATTTCCAGCAGGCCATTGCCGAGTTCAACAAAGAATACCAGTTGCTGGAAGTAACCACAGGAATGAAGTTTAACCTGATTAATATTTTGCGTTAATAAACGGATTGGATGGATTTAATATATTTCATACGGCTCTTTAAACGAAACATAGTTATCCTTATCGGAGTTCCTTTGTTGCTTTCCATTGTAGTCTATTATTTTTCCCGGAACCAGGAAAAAGTTTATCAGTCGGAAGCCATTATTTATACCGGTATCACCACCGGTTATTCCATTGAATCCACGGTGCAGCGTTCCACCGACTTTTTCAGTACCAGTGCCCAGTTCGACAACATGATTAACCTATTGAAATCACGTCAAACCGTTGTGGAAACTTCCCTCCGGTTGCTGGCGCAGGATTTGTCGCTGGAGCATGCCAACCCACAATATATTTCACAGGAAAATTTCGATAAACTCCAGCACTTTGTTCCGCAAAGGGTTAAAGACCTCGTGGTAAAAAACGGTAAAAACGGGGTCCAGCGAAAAAAAGAAGCACAAATTCACGCCCTCGAAAAAGAAATCAAATCACTGGAAAAGAAAATTCGTAAAAAACGTAACCAGGCACTGCGCGAACTCTCTGCCATTTCATCCCAATCCCAAAAACAGGTAAATTCCACCTCCCCGGCTGATACAGACTTTGGGGTAGACAAAAGCAATTCGGCTGTTACAACCGATGCCAAAGATCAGTTTATCACGCACACGGTTTTGCCGGGCGAATCGTTGGCTACCATTGCCAGCCGGTATGGCATTTCACGGGGGGAGCTATTGCAACTCAACGGTTTGACCGGAAACGAAACACTTTCCCCAGGACAAACACTCGTCATCAAAAAACTTCCGTCCGCTGCCGCAAAACAATATTACACGGTAAAACCCGGCGATAACTTATATACCATAGCCAAGCGTTTCGGAATCAATATCAGTAAACTTCGGGCCATAAACCATCTCGGAAACCGTCCCCTGCATACCGGACAAAAAATTCTCATCAGCGGCGGCACGTCCCCATCAGGGTACGACATTGCCATGAAACAGGTTTCCCCTGATTATTCCACCACCCCTTCCAATGCACCTTCCACTACTCCTGCAAAAAGCACTTCATCCAAAACCCAAGAGAGTGCGGCGGCAAGTTACAACAATCCGGCAGGCGTTTTTGTCAAAGATCCGGTGATACCACCAGGAGTTAAAAAATCAGATTATGAAAAAACAGTGGCTAACCTGAGAAATTATTATGCCGCCAACGATACCAACTTTATTTACGGATTATTGCATTACGGCTCCAATAAACATTACAGTATCAACTCCATCAGTAAGATACAAATTTATCGTATCAATAACAGTGACCTTGTTAAACTAACTTTTACCAGTGACGACCCGGGCATCTGCGAACAAACCCTAAAAATCATCTCCCAGGTTTTCATGGACGATTACAAATCACTGCGTGTCAACGAAACAGACCGTGTGGTCAAATATTTTGAACGCGAGGTCGATTCGGCCGATAAAAGGCTGTCGAGAGCCGAAGACCGTTTGCTCCGTTTCAACAAGCAAAACAACATCATCAACTACTACGAGCAAAGTAAAGCCATTGCCGGACAAAAAGAAGCATTGGATAAAGTATATCAGGATCAACAGGTGCGACTTTCGGGTGCCATGGCCACATTGTATGCATTGGAAACCAAAATGACGGCCCGTGATTCCATTTATCTGAAAAGCGATGCCATTACACAACGTGAAAAAGAATTGGCTAAGGTTACACAAGATATTATCGTAAACCGCTTGGCAGAAGATTATAACCCCCAGGTGAAAAGCAGAATCCAACAGTTAAAACTACGGCAGCAACAACTGCGCAACGAAATCAAGTTGTATGTTGACCAATTGTACCTGTACGGCCATTCCACACAAGGTGTTCCGATACAGAACCTGTTGAACAGCTGGCTGCAAAACAAAATAGACTATGTAGAAGCCAAAGCGGCCCTTGTTGTACTGGCACAAAGAAAGCTCGATTTTATCCGTACCTATCAAAAAATGGCTCCGTTGGGGGCCATGCTCACCCGGATACAACGAGAGATAAAAGTAGCAGAACAGACCTATCTGGAATTGCTCCGTAGCCTGAACCTGGCCAAAATGAAACAGCAAAACATGGAAATGTCCACCAATATTAAGGTGGTGGATCCTCCGTTTTTCCCCATACAACCCAATCCTTCCAAAACAAAATATATTGTTTTGGCTGCCGGTATATTCGGTTTTCTTGTGGTTGCTTTGCTCATTGTTATGCTTGAGTATTTCGATACCTCCCTGAAAAATCCCAGCCGGGTGATGGAACAAACCGAAATGCCCCTGGCCGGTGCCTTCCCGTTGCTGTCGTCAAAACACCAGGCCAACGAACTGTCACAAATCACCAACAGGCTGGTGGACATGATGATACAAAATATCAAACTGAATCTTGAAAAGGCAGAACCGAAACCGGAAAAGCCCTATATCATTTTGATTTTCAGCACTCAGAACCAAACCGGAAAAACGTTGATTGCGCAAAAAATCATTAACCGCATGCGCTCCATGGGCGATAAAATCCTTTTCCTGAACTATAGAGAAAATGATGATACAACTACCGAAGAAGATTATAACTACACTTTCCGGTACGTTATCAAAAACAATTTTATCGATGTTGCCAACCTGCAGGAACTGATGGATAACCGTTACCTGAGAAAAACCAATACGGCTTACGATTACATATTCCTCGAATTGCCCTCCATCATTTACCATACCTATCCCATTAAATTGCTTTCAGAAATTGATCTGGCCCTGTTTGTTATCAAAAGCAGCAACCGTTTTGCCAAAGCCGACAAAACAGCCATGGAAATTTTTAAAGAAGCTTACAAAGGGCAACCCATTGTGGTACTAAACGAAGTGGAACTTTTCAATTTGGATGATTTGATGTCGGATTTGCCCAAAACCAGAAAAACGCATCTCGACAAACTGAAAAATATGCTGAAATATCCTTCTAAATATAAAATTGTCTTTAAGAAAGAAGCCTAAAAAGTGAATAATGTACTTGACAAAATACTTAAGAATAAGAACTTTCTGTCGCTTGCTAACAATGGGTTGGTGGCAGTTTTCGGATTCTTTGGTTTCTTACTGCTTGTCAGAAGTTTAAGTACAAACGAATTTGGGGAGTGGGTTCTGCTCATTACCACCGCGAATTTTCTGGATATGCTCCGGTTCGGGATCACACGGACGGCTATTGTGCGGTTTTTGGCCGGTGCCGATGCGCAGGAAGCCAAACAACTGATCGGTTCCAACTGGATCATAAACCTGTTTTCCACTCTGATACTGGTACTGATTGTTTTGGCCGTACGGTATTTTTTTTACAACGCAGTCAATACTTCCGGTTTTGCCCTGTTTTTTAAGTGGTTTCCCTTGTTGGCCTTCATTAACCTTCCGTTTAATAATGCCCAATCGGTTTTACAGGCCAAAATGCGTTTTGATTCCATGCTCATTTTGCGTGTGATTAATGTGGGGCTGTTTATGCTTTTTCTGTTGGTCAATTATTTTTTCCTTCACGTTAGCCTTACCACCATTGTATATGCCTACCTTATCGTTAACATCCTCACTTCGCTGGTGGCAATGCTGCCCAACTGGGATGGATTCAGATATATCACCAAAGCCACCCGGGCGACCAATAAAATGATATTGAATTTCGGTAAATACTCGACGGGAACACTCATCGGAAGCAACCTGCTGAAAAGTGCCGATACCTTTATCATTGGATTAAGCCCTTTTTTAGGGACGGCAGGGGTAGCCTTGTACAGTATTCCTTTAAAACTCACCGAAATTATCGAAATACCTTTGCGCAGTTTTGCCATGACTGCCTTTCCGGGGATGTCGAAAGCCAGTATTGAAGGCAACAAAGACCTTGTCAAACACATTTTTTACACCAATGCCGGCGGTATGACCTTGCTCATGGTTCCTGTCATGCTTTTTTCTTTTATTTTCGCCAAGGAGTTGGTATATATCCTCGGCGGGCCGGGGTATGAATCCACCACCGGCGTGTTTCGTATTTTTACCCTTTACGGGTTATTGCTTCCATTGGACCGGTTTATCGGGGTAGCCCTCGACAGTGTAAACATGCCCCGGTATAATTTCCTGAAAGTAGTGTATATGGCGACAGCCAATATCATTGGGGATACGCTGGTGGTTTTTGCTTTTTATTATGTTACCCTGGCCACCAGTATTTTCACCCTTTTGGCATTGCCCGTTCACGACATGCATCTCATAGCCCGCATAACACGACATTTTTCCATTATGACCACCTTGGAAGGGGTGGCTGTGGTGACCATCTCATTTACCCTGATCGGAATATTTGTGGGATATCATTATTTGAACAAAAGTTTCGACATCCATTTAAGAAAAGTATTGCAAGGTGGAATTTTATTTTTTAGCGAAAGCCTCTTTCGAAAGAGGGGGTGAAATGTTCACTGATTTTTTATATTTTTAACTTTTATTTTCAATATGCTGGAATCGCTAAAAGATAAAACGGGAGCAGCCAAGCTACAACATCCGGTGGTGATGGGCGCTATTTTTTTGGCGACCGTCATCTTGGGGTTTATCATCGGTAAAGGAGGCATGAAAGTAGCCATTGCTTTCATTTTGCTGGTTCCCATGATCATTTATCTTAACCGGTTGTTTGTTCATCCCATTATAGGCATCTATTCGATTATGTTCATGGCTTTTACGGCTATTGGGTTAACGAGGTATATCCGGGGGGTCCCTTTGGGATTAAGTATTGATGCCTTGCTGGTTTTAACCATTGTGGCCGTTTTTTTCCGGAATTTTTTCGATAAAATTGATTTCAGCCTGCTGAACCGTGACATTGTTTATCTGTTGGTTATCTGGTTTGCTTATTCGGTCCTGGAATTTTTCAATCCACA
This sequence comes from uncultured Lentimicrobiaceae bacterium, assembly GCA_964473895.1. Lineage (GTDB taxonomy): Bacteria > Bacteroidota > Bacteroidia > Bacteroidales > F082 > Sulfidibacterium. Next base: position 5,853 of record CAYYRE010000014.1, read on the forward strand.
GGCTTTGAGCCGTACGGCTTGGTTTTATGCCATGCGGGGTGTTTCGCTCTATCCATTGCTACTTGTTCCATTGGGTCTTCTTATTTTTAACCGGTTAAGACACCTGTACGGATTTTTGATTTTTTGGGCGGTTTTTTCATTGCTCGCCACATTCAAAGGACTACAACAAAAATACATTGGGCTGGACTATGCAGAGCAATACTGGCTTGATACCGTAGGGGCCATCACGCACATCATTAACGGCAAATTACGTATCTTTTCTTTTTTCAGTGATGCCGGGCAGTTTGGAGCCGCTCAAGGAGCTGCCGGAATTGTTTTTGCAGGGATAGCCGCCGCTCTGAAAGGATGGAAAAACAAATTCTTTTTTTGGTTCGTCTCCATCATGTCTTTTTGGGGTATGATGATATCGGGTACAAGAGGCGCCATGATTGTTCCTGCACTGGGTGGCATCACCTTTGTTATTTTATCCAAAAGAACCAAAGTCATCATTTCCGGAGGTGTTATTTTGGCCCTGATTTATGTCTTTTTTGCCTATACATACATTGGCGACAGCAACTACACCATTGCCCGGATGCGTACGGCTTTCCACCCCGAAAAAGATGCTTCGTACCAGGTCCGTTTGAAAAACCGCCAGATTTTGAGAACCTACCTTGCCGACAAACCCTTTGGAGGCGGTATCGGTTCGGCAGGTAACTGGGGGCAACGTTTTTCGCCCCAAGGTTTTCTGGCCAATGTGGCCACCGACAGTTGGTATGTGCAGATTTGGGCCGAGCAGGGCCGCGTAGGGCTCATCCTTCACCTTTTTATTTTAATGTATATAGTTTTTAAAAGTTTTTACCTGATCATGGCACGGGTCAAAAACAAGGAACTGGGCAATGTGTTGGGGGCGCTGCTTGGAGGGTACCTGGGCATCATTGGGGCAGCCTATGGGAATGGTGTGCTCGGACAGATGCCGACCGGTGTTTTGTTATACCTTAGCTGGGTCTTTTTGTTTTCGGCTCAACAGCTTGAACGCGAGTATAATGCACGGCTTGCCCAAGGCATCTCGCCGTGGTCTTTAAAAACCCGTGATTAAAAACAACAGCAATATGGAAGACACCCGGGAAAAATGGCCATTGGTATCGGTGGTAACAGTAAATTATAACCAATCGGAAGTCACCTGCGATTTTTTGGCTTCCATGCGCCAAATCAGCTATCCCAAAGTGGAAATTTTTGTAGTGGACAATGCTTCTCCCAACGACCACCCGGAAATCATTAAAGAGAAATTTCCGGAAATCCACTTTATCCAAACCGAAAAAAATTTGGGCTTTGCCGGCGGCAACAACGCCGCATTGCCTTACTGCCGCGGCAAATACGTTCTTTTTATCAACAACGATACGGAAGTCCCCTCCGGTTTTCTGGAACCATTGGTAGAGGTTTTGGAAAACAACCCCGCCATTGCCATGGTGAGTCCGAAAATTCATTATTTCCACACTCCGGGGGTCTTTCAGTTTGCCGGATTTACCCCCATACACCCCATAACCATCCGTAATTTTGCCATCGGGTTCGGTGAAAAAGACCACGGACAATATGATATAACTTGCGAAACAGGTTCCATATTCGGGGCCGCCATGTTGGTTTCCATGGAGGTCATCCGAAAAGTGGGCATGATGACCGAGGTCTTTTTTCTTTACTATGAAGAACACGATTGGGCCGAACACATCAAAAAAGCCGGATACAAAATTTATTATCAGGGAAAGTCACTGGTACTGCATAAAGAATCCATTTCGACGGTAAAGGAGAGCCCTTTTCAAATCTTTTATTTGACCAGGGGAAGGCTTTTATACGCCCGGCGCAACAACCGTGGTATCATTAAAATACTCAGCATGCTTTACCTGAACCTCGTGGCCGTTCCGAAACAAATCATACATTATCTCGTACAAAAAAGAACAGACTTGGCACGGGCCAGTTTTCGTGCCATGTGGTGGCACATGACCCATTACAAGAATATTTACGGGTTACCCCGGTTGCCGGAAAACAAAAATTAAACATTCAGCTTATGGACATTTTAAAAACAATACTCCTCATCTTGGAATATCTTCTTTTTGTTTACCTTTTCTTTGCTACACTTTACATTTTTGTGTATTCCACGGCAGGACTTTTTTACAAGCAAAAACAAAAGGAGAACGTTTCGAAACTGCGGAAATTTGCCGTGCTGATCCCCGGTTACAAAGAGGATGCCGTTATTGTTGATGTAGCCCGCAAAGCTACGCAACAGGAATATCCGAAGGACAAATTCGAAATCATTGTCATTGCCGACAGTTTTAAAAAAGAAACACTCGAAGCGCTGCGCAAGCTCCCCATTCGGGTGGTGGAAGTGGTTTTTGAAGTCAGCAAAAAGTCCAAAGCATTAAACAAGTGTATGGAAGTCATTGGCGATGATTACGACATTGCCTTTGTACTGGATGCCGACAACATCATGGAAAAAGATGTTTTGAAGAAAATCAATGCCGCTTTCGACAGGGGATTCACGGCTGTTCAAGGACACCGGACAGCCAAAAACCTGAACGCCGATTTTGCCATCCTCGATGCCCTGAGCGAAGAAATCAACAACCACATCTTCCGCAAAGGACACCGTGTTCTTGGCATATCGTCGGCGCTGATAGGTTCGGGCATGGGGCTGGATTATGCTTTGTTTAAAAACACCATGGCTACGGTGGATTCGGTGGGAGAAGACAAAGAGGTGGAGCTCAAGATCATTAAAAACAACCACACCATTGAATATGTGGATGATGCCATTATTTATGACGAAAAAACACAGGAATCCAATAATTTTGTAAACCAACGCCGCCGGTGGATTGCCGCTCAACTCGACTATTTCCGCAGCCACTTCCTGGATGGTTTTGTGGCACTGATTACCCACGGCAATTTTGACTATTTTGATAAAGTTTTACAAATGGTTCAGCCTCCCCGTATCTTATTGAGCGGTATCCTTTTTATCATTACCATTTTTTACGCGATCATCCATTTTATTCCTTATCCCGCACTGCATGAATATTTTGCCCCCGATTTTTACTGGTGGCTGGGGTTGTTTGTGGGTACGACACTTGCCTTGTTGTTTGCCATTCCGCGCAAATTTTACAACCGGCGCACTTTCCAGGCATTGCTTTCCCTCCCCAAAGGTTTTGTGCTTATGTTTATCAGTCTGCTCAAAGTCAAGGGAGCAAAAGATAAATTTTTGCATACCGAACATTCACATCCGGGAGAAATAAAACATAATTAACAGTATGGTGGAGAAGTTGAGACGATATCCGCTCGTATCCATCATAACGGTCAACTATAACCAGGCCGAGGTAACGTGTGCCTTATTGGAATCGTTAAATAAGACCACTTATCCCAATTTGGAAGTCATTGTAGTGGATAATCATTCTACCGAAGATGACCCCACCATCATCAAAAAGCGGTATCCCAACATTGTTTTTATTCAAAATCCCATCAATTACGGATTTGCCGCTGGAAACAACTATGGATTAATGCGGGCAAGAGGGGAATACGTCATGCTGCTCAACAACGACATAGAAGTCCCGCCGGGTTTTTTAGAACCGTTGGTAGCCAAACTCGAAAACCATCCGGAGATTGGTGCGGTAAGCCCCCGCATCAAGTTTTATTACCAGCCCGACACCATTCAGTATGCCGGCTACACTCCCATCGACCGGGTGACCATGCGCAATACGGCCATTGGCTACCGCGAAAAAGACAAGGGACAGTACAATGAAGACCGGGAAACGGCCTATGCCCACGGTGCCGCCATGATGGTCCCCATGCGGGTGGTCAAAGAAATCGGACTCATGTCTTACATTTTTTTTCTTTATTACGAGGAGGCCGACTGGTGCGAACGTATTTTACGCGCCGGCTATAAAATTTATTATGTGGGCAGCTCTTATGTCCTGCACAAAGAATCGGTTTCCACCGGAAAACTGAGTCCGCTGAAAATCTACTACCTGAACCGCAACCGTATGGTTTTTATGCGACGAAATCTGCATGGCAAAGAATACTACTTAGCTTTGCTTTATCAGCTTTTTGTGGCGATCCCAAAAAATGCATTCCAATGGCTTCTTAAAGGAAAATTCGGGTTGTTTCTGGCATATTACCGGGCCATTGGATGGCATGTAACCCATTTGTTCTCTAAAGAGATCCACGAAAATCCCATGTTATGATGCTCAGGATTTGGCATATCATCGAAATTGTGTTTTTTCTGTATCTGGCATTTACGGATCTCTATCTTTTTTTGTTTGCCTTTTCCGGATTGTTTCCGTTGAAAAGAAAAAAAAACACCCCCCGTAAAAAACGTAAAATTTTAGTGCTCATTCCGGGTTATCGCGAAGATGCCGTTATTATCGAAGTCGCCAAAGAAGCCTTACGGCAGGACTACGGTACCGAAAATTACGATGTGGTCATTATTGCCGATGGTTTTCTTCCGGAAACCATCGAAAATTTAAAAAAGCTCCATGTCAGGGTGGTGGAAGTGCAATTGGAATTCAGCACAAAGTCGCGGGCGTTAAATGCTGCTTTAAGCCAAACGGAAGACATTTACGATGTTGCCGTAGTGCTGGATGCCGATAACATCATGGCCAAAGATTTCCTTTCGCGCATCAATGCAGCCTTTTGTGATGGATATCTTGCCGTCCAGGGACACCGTGTAGCCAAAAATCTGAACACCCCTTTTGCCATATTGGATGCCGTGAGCGAAGAAATGAACAACCACATCTTCCGGAAAGGTCACCGGGTTTTGCGGCTTTCCTCCGCCCTCATCGGATCGGCTATGGCTTTTGATTACCGCTATTTTAAAAAAATGATGAAACAGGTGGAAGTGGTAGGCGGATTTGATAAAGAACTGGAGGTACGATTGTTACAAAAACGACACAAAATCGAATACCTGCCGGATGCTTATGTTTACGATGAAAAAGTAGCCAACGCAAAAGTTTTTACCAAACAACGCCGGCGGTGGCTTTCGGCACAAATTCATTATTTCGGAAAAAGTTTCGGGCCGGCGTTGCGTGAACTGTTGCTGCACGGCAACATCGATTTTTTCAATAAAGCCCTGCAATTTATTCTTTTGCCGCGTATTATGCTCATCAGTTTGTTGTTTGTCCTGGCCGTAACTTACTATTTTGCCGCTCCCCTCGCCTCTTTTTACCTGGCACTGGGTTTGTTTGTCATGGCTGTCCTGGTTTTTCTACTTTCCATACCCCGTTATTTTTACAATTTTCGTACCTTGTGGGCAATAACCAGGCTCCCGGTAGGCATTGCAATGATGTTTGCCTCTTTGCTGAGCCTGAAAGGGAGCAACAAAGAATTTCTACATACAAAACATACATACAATGCTTTTCAGATAAAACATCCGTATTTTTATTCCAAAAACAAGAAAAAATGAAGATAGGTATCGAAGGACAGCGGCTTTACCGCAAGAGAAAACACGGCATGGACATGGTTGCCCTGGAGCTCATCAAAGAGCTTCAAAAAATGGATACAAAAAACGAATATGTCGTTTTCATTAAACCCGACGAGGACAACCATATCTTTGAACCGTCCGCTAACTTCAAATTTGTGGAATTGGGGGGAGGACCTTATCCTACCTGGGAACAGTTTGCACTCCCCAAGGCAGCCAAAGCCGAAGGATGCGACCTGTTGCATTGCACCAGTAATACCGCTCCGCTGAACCCGGGGATGCCTTTAATCATCACGCTCCACGACATTATTTACATGGAAAGCATAAGTTTGTTTAAAAAGGGCGGTACAGCTTATCAGAAATTCGGTAACATGTACCGCCGTTTTGTGGTTCCCAGGGTCATGAAAAAAAGCGATAAAATCATCACCGTATCCGAATTTGAAAAAAACAGGATCCGGCAATTTTTCGGATTCCCTGAAGATGACGACCGTTTGGTGGCTATCTACAATGGTGTCAGCGAACATTTCCGTAAAATTGAAGATGAAAACGAGCTGCAAAGGGTAAAAAACTTGTATCATCTCCCCGACCGTTTTCTGTTTTTCCTCGGCAATACCGACCCCAAGAAAAATACGAAAGGTACTTTGAAAGCTTTTTCAGATTATCTGAAAAAAACAGGGGACGACATGTACCTTGTGATGTTGGATTACGAAGAAAGTGCATTGCAGAAGCTGCTCACAGAAATTGGTGACCAAACGCTCCGAAACCGCATCATCCTGACAGGGTACGTGGTTAATACCGACCTGCCGGCCATATACAACCTTTGTAAGGTGTTTTTATATCCCTCATTACGTGAAAGTTTCGGCATTCCCATGTTAGAGGCCATGCGATGTGGTGCACCCGTCATCACTTCCAATACCTCTTCGATGCCGGAAGTGTCGGGTGGAGCTGCCCACATCATCGACCCGTACAAACCGGAAGAAATTACGGCAGGCATCCAAAAAATTCTGACCGATGAGGCTTACCGTAACGAATTGATACAAAAAGGATTTCAACAATCCGCCAAATTCTCCTGGGAAAACATGGCCCGGAAAGTCCTGGAATTATACGAAACCGTTTACCAAAAATATCATTAAACCCCTGCACTATGATAAAAAACAGAGACATTGTTATGGTGGGTCTGGCATCGCTTGACAGCCGTATCGGAAGCAATGCCATCAACCTGGCCCATGTGTTTGCCAAACACAATCGTGTACTTTATGTGAATTATCCTATGGACCGCCTGACCCTGTGGCGCGAAAGACACGACCCCATTATTCAAAAACGGAAAAAAATTATCAAAGGCGAACTGCCTGATCTGGAACAGATCAATAAGAATATGTGGAGCTTTTATCCCACCCGTGTTTTGGAATCCATTAACCAGTTACCCATCGATTGGCTGTTCGATATACTGAACCGCATCAACAACAAACGGTTTGCCGGTGAAATCAACCGCATCATTCAAAAGCTGGGGTTCAAAGACATCATCATTTTCAATGATACCGATATGTTTCGCAGCTTTTACCTGAAAGAACTCATTGGCGCCAAAACGTACGTTTATTACACCCGTGACAACATGCTGGCAGTCGATTACTGGAAACGCCAGGGCACACGCATTGAGCCGGCACTCATGAAAAAAGCCGACCTTGTGGTAGCCAATTCGACCTACCTTGCCGAGATCGCCAGACGCTACAATCCGCATTCCTATTATGTGGGCCAAGGTTGTGACGTCACCCTTTTCGACAATAAACTCATTAAAGCATTACCCGATGACATGAAACCCATTAAAAAACCGATCATTGGATATATCGGTGTGCTTTACACCCTGCGCCTCGACATCGAAGTTCTGGCACATATTGCCAAAAGCCGGCCCGATTGGTCGGTGGTTTTGGTGGGCCCCGAAGATGAGGCTTTTAAAGCAAGTGAATTGCACCAAATGGATAATGTATACTTTCTTGGCAGTAAAAAAATGGAAGAGTTACCCGCTTATCTGTATGGTTTTGATGTAGCGCTGAACCCCCAAAAACTCAACGAAGTCACCATCGGCAATTATCCCCGGAAAATCGACGAATACCTCGCCATGGGAAAGCCCACGGTAGCCACCAAAACCAAGGCCATGGAAGTATTCGAAAAATGGGTTTACCTGGCCAATAACAAAGAAGAATATGTGGAACTCATTGAAAAGGCCTTGAAGGAAAATACGCCTGAAAAAGAAGCCGAACGCGAAAAAGTGGCCCGCAGCCACACTTGGGAAGCCAACGCCGAGGCGATTTATGAGAAAATTGAGATGATTGAAAATCTTAAAAAACAATAGTGCCATGGGACTCAAAGAAAAAATCAAATCCAACGAAAAATTGAAAAAACTGGCCTTGTGGATGCTCATGCCCCGCAACCAGGCCCGTCCCCGTCTTTGGGTAAAATGGTTTGTTAACCCTTTGAAACACAAAAAAGGAAAAGGTGCACTCATCAGGCGGCGCACCCGTATGGATGTAATGCCTTTTAACCGGTTTATTCTTGGGAAAGACTCTACCATCGAAGATTTTGCCACGGTAAACAATGGCGTGGGTGACGTACTCATCGGCGACCGTACACGCATCGGAATTGGCAATGTACTCATTGGGCCTGTAACCATTGGCAACGATGTTATGTTTGCCCAGAATGTCGTCCTTTCGGGACTGAACCACGGATACGAAGACATCCATTTGCCCCCAAGCCTGCAAAAGGTAGAAACCAAGCCCATTGTGGTGGAAGACGAAGTGTGGATTGGAGCCAACGCCGTGGTAACAGCCGGAGTGACCATTGGGAAACATGCTATTGTGGCAGCCGGTTGTGTGGTGGTAAAAGATGTCCCCCCTTACAGCATTGTGGGCGGAAATCCGGGACGGCTGTTGAAACAATACAACCACGAAACCAAAACCTGGGAAAGAGTGAAAAAATAACCGGCACCCCTTGTTTACCGCTTTTTCCTATTTTAGCAAGAAATTATGAAAACAAAGGGTAGAAATTCCTTTTGGCGAACAAGACAAACATGCACAAAATAAGAACATTCTTACAATATTTTAAAGATTTTATCCGGTGGGGAGAATACCGCTATATTTTCACCTCCATAAAATATATTTTGCTCCACAAAACCACCTCAAGAACACAGATCTACCGGAGCAGCCTCGGTTTGTTCCTGTCGCGAAAAGGAACCCTCGACTTTCAGTTTGCCAACTATGCCTACGAATGGGGCGTGAAACAATTTGTTTACCGCCACCTTCCGGAATGCCAGGGGTTTTTGGACATCGGATCAAACATTGGAACTTACGCTATTTTGCTGGCACAAAAAGGGCTACACGGTTACGCCTTTGAACCCATTCGGGAAAATTATGACGCCTTACGCATCAATTTGATTTTAAACAATCTGGAAGACAAAGTAACTGTTTTCCCCTTGGCGCTCGGTGAAAAAAAACACAAGGCAGCCTTTGCTTTCGACAGGGTCAATACGGGGGCATCCCATTTGGCCGCCATTCATCCCGATGACGAAGTTTTGGAAAGAGAAAAAAACACCCTGTCGGAGATTGTTCCGCTGGACAGCCTTATGGACCGGATCCATTTCGAAAATGACGAAACCATTTTCATTAAAATCGATGTGGAAGGCATGGAAGAAAGGGTATTGCAAGGCGCCAGAAAATTCCTGCAAACCTATCCCAACATCATTATGGTCATGGAATCAAAACACAGCGGCAGGGAAAAACTGGCCCGGATTTTGAATGACATCGACGATTTTGAAATATTGGAAGTCGATGACCTGAACATGGGGGCACGTAAAAGAAATATTCAAAAAAACAGAAACCATGCAGACCATTAAAATCCTATTCTGGTTATTGTTATTTATTGTTTTTTATGCCTATCTCGGATACGGCATCCTGCTTTTTTTCCTTGTCAGGCTAAAACGTATTTTTTCAAAAAAGAAACAGGAACTTCCGGCCGATTACGAACCCGAAGTGACTTTATTTGTGGCAGCTTATAACGAAAAAGATTATGTGGATGCCAAAGTAGCCAATTCATTCAGCCTCGAATATCCCCGTGAAAAGGTACGTCAGGTGTGGGTTACCGATGGTTCGGATGATGGCACACCTGACCTGCTCAGGAAATATGCCGGTCAGGGGGTGGAAGTGTACCACGAAGACAAAAGAGGTGGAAAAATAGGTGCCATGAACCGCGGGATGCAATTTGTCAAAACCCCCATTGTCATTTTTTCGGATGGCAATACCATGCTGGGCAAAGAGTCTATCCGGCGTATTGTCCATTTGTTTGCCGATCCGAAAGTGGGATGCGTTTCGGGTGAGAAACGCATTTTTGATAAAGATTCGGCAGCAGCCACCGAAGGAATTTACTGGAAATATGAGTCGAAACTCAAAAAATGGGATGCCGAACTCTATTCGGTAGTTGGTGCTGCCGGCGAATTGTTTGCCATCCGCACCAAGCTCTTTGAACCCGTTGAAAAAGACACCCTGCTCGACGACTTTATCATTTCACTGCGGGTGGCCATGCGGGGTTATACCATTCAATACGACCCGGAAGCTTATGCTATCGAAAACCCTTCGGCCAGTGTAAAAGAAGAACTGAAACGAAAAATCCGGATTGCTGCCGGCGGTATCCAAAGCATCATCCGGCTCAAACCGTTGCTCAACATTTTTCAATACGGGATCCTGAGCTTCCAGTATATTTCGCACCGCGTTTTGCGCTGGACACTGGCACCGCTTTCATTGCCTTTGATCTTTATCTTTAATTTTCTGCTGGCCTGGCATGCCGGACTCACCAACTTCGGAAACATCTATACCCTGCTGTTTTATGCTGAAATCTTGTTTTACGCCATGGCGTTGATGGGATGGTATCTCGAAAATAAAAAAATCAAAGTCAAAATATTGTACGTTCCTTATTATTTTCTCATTATGAATTATGCCGTTTACGCAGGGATGGTGCGTTATTTCAAAGGACAACAAACCGTGAACTGGGAACGGGCCAAACGGGGATAAAAGCATGCATAAAAGGAGTTTCTACCTATATATTTCCATTATTTTGTTCACCGGATTATTTCCCGGTAATCTCCTCCATGCCCAAACCTGCACCCAAACCATTGATGCCTCTACACCTTATATCGACTGGGCAAACCCGGCTTTTAACAGCATTCGTCCCGGCGACACCGTTTGCCTTGAGGCCGGAAACTGGGATTATATCCAACTGAAAGGATTCCACGGTACGGCCGAAAAACCCATTGTATTTATTAACAGTGGCGGGACGGTTGTCATCAATACAGACCATTATTTCGGCATAAAAATCGGTGGTTGCTCACACATTGTTTTTACAGGATCGGGGAACCCTCAAAACAAATATGGCTTTCAAATACAGAAAGTCACGGGAGGCGCCGGTATGGGAATTGACAACTACAGTACCGACATTGAAATTGCCCATGTGGAAATTTCGCATACACTTCTCGGCGGCGTGTACGCCAAAACCGACCCCACCTGTACCGACCTCGGCGCTACCCGCGACAAATTTGTTATGCGCAACTTTTCGTTTCATGACAACTACGTACATGATGTGGGAAACGAAGGACTTTACATAGGGAACTCCCATTACACCGGTCTTTATCTGGCAGCATGCGACACCACTGTTTACCCACATGCCATGAAAGGGGTTTTTATTTACAATAACCTCATCGAGCAAACAGCCTGGGATGGCATTCAGGTCAGCTCGGCCGATTCGGGTTGTGTAATACACGACAATACCATCCATTTCGATTCACAGGCAGGTGTCAACGGACAAATGTCAGGTATTCTCATTGGAGGAGGCAGTGTTTGTAAAACATACAACAACAAAATAACCGATGGAAAAGGGGATGGCATCGACATTTTCGGCATGGGTAACTTTATGGTTTTTAACAACCTTATTGTCCATGCAGGAAAATATTATGCGCCCAATCAGCCTGATTTAATGAAACATGGCATTTACCTTGGCAATGTATTTACTACCCCGGAAGCGGTTATGGGCATTTACAACAACACCATTGTCAGCCCCAAAAGTTTCGGCATTGTATTGTCAAACAACGATTTGAAAACCGTTTTTGTAAAAAATAACCTGATCGTTGCCCCCGGAAAATATGCCACGGACGGAGACAAAGCTTTTATCAACCTGATTAACACGGATGCCGCACAGGTTGACCAATCAAACAATTTCACCAACAGCGAAGTCAGCCCGGCCCGATTTGTTGATCCCAACGGAAACAACTATGATTTGCAACCTTCCTCTCCCGCTGTAAATTACGGAACTGACCTGACGGCTGAGGGCATTACTTTCGATATCCTCTACCGGTCACGCCCTTTTAACGGTGGTTTTGATGCCGGCGCCTATGAATGCCATGACACATCCAACGGTGTTGCCCCGGCCAATGCTTTTGATGTGGATATTTTCCGTCTCTATCCCAATCCGGCGCAAAACAGGGTTCATTTGCTCATAAAAACGACCAACGGGCAAAGCATGCGCCTGCAGGTTATCGATGCATCGGGAAAAACAGTCATTATCCGGAAAATAAATTGCCTGCCTTTTCAAAACAACCTCTTTTCCATCCGACTGGAAAAATTGAAAAACGGCGTTTATTTCATCATTTTATTCAGTAAAAAAGGACAAACCATTCGTCAACTTCTCATAAAAAAATAACATGACGGCTTCTGTAAAAAAATATCTTCCTCCGGGGCCGGCAAGGCTGTTCAAAAGGCTATACCTTACCATACGTGGGATTTATTATCGCGGAAACCGCTATACCTGTCCCATTTGTGGCCACAGCTTCCGGAAAATGCTTCCCGGCGGATTCGATCTGCCGGTCATCCGTGAAAAACAGATTGTGGGAGCAGGACGCCGGGAAAATGACATTTGTCCCTATTGCCAAAGTACCGACCGCGACCGGTTGCTTTTTTTGTTCTTGCAAAGGGAAACCGATTTTTTTAATACACCGAACCTGGTTTTACACATTGCGCCGGAACCTGCATTGTACAGAGTTTTCAGCAAAGCCAAAAACCTCGATTACCATCCTGCCACCAAGTATTCCGAAGGATTTTATTACAGTTCAAAAGTGGAAACCGCCGATTTATTGGACCTGCACTTCGACGAATCCACTTTCGACTGGGTGATTTGCAACCACGTACTCGAGCACATCCCCAACGACCGGAAAGCCATGACCGAAATCTACAGGGTGTTAAAACCCAAAGGGAAAGCTATTCTTCAAGTACCAATTTCTTTCAAGTTAGAAACAACATTCGAAGATGAAAAAATCACCTCAAAAGCCGACAGGGAAAAGTTTTTCGGACAATTCGACCATGTTCGCATCTACGGTGCCGATTATGTTCAGCGGTTGGAAAGTGCCGGTTTCACCGTCCATCTGATCAGACAGGGCAAAGACTTCTCTTCTGTAGGCAAACTTGAGAAATATGCGGTCAACCCGGAAGAAGTCATTTTTTTTTGTGAAAAACCAGAAAAAAAGGTACGGTTATGAGCGCTGTGTTATTTTCGCTGAACATCACCGGATGGTTTTTGCTGCCGGTTTTTCTTACGGCCAACTACATCACGGAAAATTTCTGGGGGAAAAGCCATATCTGGCTCTTTTTCACTCTTGGGATTTTCCTCATTGTTTTTGTTATCACACCGTTCCTACGCCGGAAACAAAAAAACAACACCCAAGCACTCAAAGATACACAAAACACCCTTTCTTCCCTCCGTCAAACTTTAAAAACCCTGACGGAAAACAGGGAAGAAATGATAAAGCACCGGGCCAATGCCATGAAAAAAGAATTGGAGTTGCTCAAACAAAGCCTGAAATCCATGGAAGAAACCCTTCGGGAAGGTCAGGCTGCAGCAAGACAGAACTCCCTTCTTATGGTAAAAATAAGCAACACACTGCGTACCAATCTGAATGACATCCTCGGGTTTTCGGCCCTGCTCGGTAACGAATTTGCCTTACAGGAAGAAACGGAATTGTTTGAGTACAACGAAAACATCCGCCGAAGCGGAGAAGCCCTCATGCATCTTTTGAACAACATTATAGATATCAGTAAGATTGAATCGAACAGCTTCCACCTGCACGAAACAGCCTGTAACCTCACGGAGATCACCCGACATTTGATCGAAAAATTCAGGCCTGTGGCAGAACAAAAAGGAGTTCATATTGTATTTAAAGAAGAAGAGGTCCCTTTGTTTGCTGCAGACGAACAAGCCGTGCGACATATCCTGACCAATTTACTGGACAATGCCGTAAAATACACCGATAAAGGTTTTATTAAGATATCGGAAACCTTCAACGGAAAGCAATTGGTCTGGACCATAAAAGACACCGGTATGGGTATCGACAAAGCTTATCTTCCCGAAATTTTTGAACCTTTCAGACAGCAAACCCTCGGCTATAGCAAAACCACGTACCAAGGAGCAGGTCTGGGACTACCCCTCATCAAAAGCATGCTGGAAATTATGGGCGGGCGTATTGAAATTGATTCGGAAAAAGCCCTCGGTACAACCGTCAGGGTCTTTTTTCCTTACAAGAAGTTTACAGTCCAAAGGCCGCAACCTACACCAACGCAAAAAATACACAAAGAGACTGTGCCTGCAAAAAAAACCGCTTTACAACCTTCCGGTAAACGCATGCTTGTTTTGGATGAGGACAACTTGGAATGTATGCTCATCAAAAAAATCCTTTCGGAGATGGAGGTACTCACTTACGACCATTCCATTCCGGCAGCCGAATGGGCTGAAAAGGTTCTGAAAACCACTCCGCTTCCAGACATCATCCTCATTGAGCAAGATTTTTCCGGAAAAGGACAAGGGCCGGAAGTGCTAAAAAAACTAAAGCAACAGTTTCCTACGCTTGCCAATACCCCGGCCATTGCGCTGTCGGCTTATCCGGGTGCCCATGAAGAAGATAAAGCATTGCAAGCCGGGTTCTCCGCTTTTTTACACAAACCTTTCCGTAAAAACGAATTAATTTCCGTGATCAACACCCTTTCGGCATCATAATTTTTTTTACTTTCGTCATATAAAAAGTCAGTAGTTATGCCGAAGTCTTTTAAAGATCCTTTACGTGTCCTGGTAATAGAAGATAATGATCTGAATGCAAAATTTGCCTCTGCCATTTTGAAAAGGCTTAATTACCAGGTCGACTGGGCTACCGACGGAAAAAAGGGGGTGGAAAAATTTCTGGAAAACGATTACGATCTCATCTTAATGGATATACAGATGCCCATTATGAACGGTCTGGATGCCACCGGCGAAATCCGAAAGTATGAAAAACAAATGGAAACAGACCATCCCATTCCCATCATTGCCATTACGGCTTTTGCCTTTGAACACGACAAACAAAACTGTCTTGATGCCGGCATGGATGATTACCTGACCAAACCATACCGCCCCCAGGAACTGATTGATATCATTAAAAAATTTTTTCCCGAAAAGGAATAAGATCAACTACTTTGGTTTCCATGTAACGTAAAACCCTTATGGATAGGCAGAACCTGCCTGCTGATGGTGGATAAACCGCTCGAACTTGTGCCACCCATTCCGGTGATATTGTGCCACTAAAAGGGGCGGCTTTTTAGGAAGTCATTCCGGAGCAAGTTGTGCCACGAAATTGGCAAAACAGGTGTAATTTCTATCGTATCATCTTTGTAAAAAATTTAAAACAAAGATTATGGCAGCAAAAAAGGCTGTTTCCATGAAAAGAAACAGCCTTTTTTGCATAACTGTCCAAAGGAGCAGACTATGGAAAATAGCTCTACTTTTTAGTCCCCGTTTTAGGCCCGGGTTGGATATCCATGAGCTGGACATCAAAAACCAATGTGGAAAACGGAGGAATGGGCCCCATATTCCGCGAACCGTAAGCCAGTGACGAAGGAATGATCAGCTTGGCTGTTCCCCCTTTGCGCAACAGGGCAATACCTTCATCCCAGCCAGGGATAACCTGATGTTTTCCGAGAATAAATTCAAAAGGTTTCCCGCGGTCACGCGAACTGTCGAATTTGGTCCCATCCAACAAATAACCGGTGTAATGTACCGAAACTTTGTCGCCCACTTTGGGGTGCGGCCCTTTGCCGGGTTTTTCAGGAATAAAATAGAGTCCATCCGCTGTCGGTTTCACGGTAATGTGATGCTTTTTCAGATATTCTTCCCGCGCTTTGGCTTCCGCATTTTGTTTTTTCATCATCCTGACACTTTCTTCGGCCTGCATCTGTTGCGGTGTTTTCACCGAAACCAGCTTGATGGCAAAATAAATATCCTGGGTGGAATCTACAAACTTGGGGAGTTTCCGCATACGGAAAAGTTTTTTAAATACCGAATCGGCATTACACCAAAAAACAGCACTATCGCCCACATGCATCATACGAAAACCTTCGTAAATATCTCCTTTGTAAATAGACCGGATCATGGGAATTTTCATGGGACGCTGGGCGGCAGGAAGGTCCCTGCTGTCGAAAATAACAGAATCGGGCGTACCATACACCATTTCAATCTCGGCATATTCGGCAATATGCGGTTGTGTGGTATCCTTACTTTTGTGATAAAACTTATAATACAAACCGCTGTCCGTCTTTTTAAAACCGGGATGACGGGCAGATTTTTGGTTACACGAAGCCATAAAAAAAACGGCAACCAGGCCGGAAATGGCAAATAACAGGTACTTTTTCATCTTTTTATTCATTTATTTAATACTCAATAATTCAACGCGATACACAATAGGTACATGGGGCGGAATTTTATTTCCATCCCCTGACAAACCATATGCAAGGTGCGAAGGTAAAATAAATCTGGCTTCATCCCCTCTTTTCATCAAAAGAATTCCTTCTTCCAGCCCGCTCTCCACCCCGCCGAAACCAACCGTAAAAGTCTTTTCTCCGGAATAAACCTGCCGGCCATCAAACAATTTCACTGTATAGCGGATGACGACCTTTTGGCCCGTTTTTGCCCGGGGACCGCTTCCCCGCTTTACAAACTGATAACGCAATCCGGTGCCCGTTTCCTTCATTTTCCAATGATGTGCTTTTATAAAAGCATCAATCCGACGCTTTTCCTGCCGCAAAAGCCTCCGGTTAAAATCTATCAGCTGCCGTTGGGTCAGGGGCTTGGGGGCGCTGGCTTTGTGATGCTCTTGGCGGCAAGCCATCCCCAACAGGACAATAACAAACAAAACAACGATGAACGGGAGCTTTTTCATTCGGTTTTTCTTAAATCTCCATCTTACCACTAACCACAAACTGACCCGGGGAATCCTCAAATCTTAATTTCCATATTTCCAACCCATTAAGGATAAACAAACTCTTCCCTCCACTTACAACGTCACTTTATAATCCAGTTCTTCCTTAAAATGTTGCAAAACCTCTTTCAGTTTTCCCAACGTGTTTTCCATGCTCATACGCGAAGTACCGCCTGAGGCATTTTTATGTCCGCCCCCGTCAAAAAAATCACGGGCAAGGCGGTTGACTGAAAAATCCCCTTTGGAGCGGAATGACATTCTGATCTGGTTGTCCTTTTCGGTCAGCAATACGGCAAGGTTAATATCTTCCATGGAGAGGCCGTAATTTACCAACCCCTCGGTATCGCCCACCTGATAATTGTATTTTTTCAAATCGGCTTTGGTAAGATAAATCACCGCCGTGTGCACATCATGCCATACCAGCAAACGGTGACTCAAGGCATAACCCAGCAACCGCAAACGGTTTTCGGTAAAAGTATCATACACCAATTTATGCACTTTGGCGGCATCAACACCCCGTTGTATCAACTCGGCCACAATATGATAGGTCCTGCTGAAATTGCAATTATAGCTGAACGAACCGGTGTCGGTCATAATGCAAGTGTACAAAGCCAAAGCTTCTTTTTCACTCAAAAGCGACAGATCACCGAGGGCTTCCATCCATTCGTACACCAGTTCGCCGGTGGACGAAACGCGCGTAACGGAGAAATAGTGATCAAATTCTTCGCCGGGATCAAGGTGGTGGTCAATAACGATCTTTTTTCCGGAAAACTTCAAGAGGTCGGGTGCCATGTTTCCGGTACGGGCCATGGCATTAAAATCGAGACAAATGAGGACATCGCCTGCCGATAGCACTTCCCGCACTTTCCGGGCATCACGGTCAAAAACAATGAACTCCTCCGCACCGGGTAACCAGCGGTAATAACCCGGAAAATCATTGGGCACAATAGGAGAAACCGTATGCCCTTTTTTCCGGAGGTAATGCATCATACCCAAAACCGCCCCAATGGTATCGCCATCCGGGTTTTTATGGGCTGCCAAAACAATTTTCCGGGGTACGGAAAGCAATTGCTTTACCGCCTCTATTTCTTTCGATTCAAACATAGTTATCTGGTACAAAATGAATGGGCAAAGGTACGGGAATTTTTCCATCTCCCGGCAGACAACAGTCCAACGGTTTGCCGAAAAACTCCTGCCGGTTTTGAGCCGACGATATGAAACAAAGGGTATAAAAGAGCCCTGCCGGAAGAGACCAGTTAAAACCGCAGCGAAACTTTCAGGTTTACCCTGCGGGTGGTCAGGTAATTGGGAACAGCAAAAGAGCGATTATAAACATCCTTAATCCAAGTGTACGAAACGGTATTGTACGTTTGAAAAAGGTTGAAAACTTCCAAACTGATCCACATCGATTTGACCGTTTTATGCGACAAGCGTTTAACATTTTTATCCAGCGGGTTCCACGAAAACCCGATATCCACCCGGCGGTAAGGCGGCATGCGCAAAGTTTGCTGATAAGGCTGCGACTGCGGGGGTCCAAAGGGCAGGCCGGAACCGTATAACAGCCTCAGGTGTACCTTAAATTGCTCGTGGTGAGGAATATAATCCTGAAAGAAAATGGTAAAGTTCACCCGCCGGTCGGTAGGACGTGGTACATAACCCGGCTCCACTTTTACACTGTCTGCCGCACCGGCCGATTGCCCGGACGGAAGCAATTCGCCGTTGCCATCAAAATAATTGTAATAATGGTCTCCCTGAATATCCTGTGCCGTTTTCATAAACGAAAGGGTGATCCAACTATCGGCCCCTTTCACAAATTCGCCGAAAAGTTTAAAGTCGATGCCGGCAGCATAACCTTTGGCCGTCAGGTTGGCATAATAACGGATGCGCAGATTATCCACCACATAAGGAATCAAATGATCCAGTTTCTTATAATAGGCTTCCGTCGTAAAAATAAAAGGCCGGTCCCACAGCCGGAAACGGTAGTCGCCCCCAAGAATAAAATGAATGGCCCGCTGGGAACGGATATGAGGGTTCAGGCTGCCATCCAAATTGCGCAGGGCACGGTAAAAAGGCGGCTGGTAAAACACCCCCGTGGCAAAGCGTAACACAAAATTGGAATTGGCCGCCGGTTTATAGGCCAAGTTAAGCCGTGGTGCCGTTAAAAACTCACGGGCATAGCTCCACCAATACAAACGCAGTCCCGCTGTCAGCAAAAGATGGCTGTTGTTTTTCAAACGGAAATCCCACCGGTCAGACCCGTAAGCAGCCACCCGGTGAATATTTAAAACATTGTGGGCATGGGCATAATAATACAGCTCCAGCGGACGGCGCGACGGATTCGGAGTTCCTGGACTGTCCACCGGATGGGGCAACGAATACCCGGCCGAATCGTTCATTTCCCATTCGTGCAGCCGGTCGTCCACTTGCTGAAAGCGGTAAAACATACCCCATCGCAAAAGATTATTGCCATACCACTTTGATCCCCGGTGCGAAACCGTAAACACCTGTGCATTAAAATAATTCCGGGCATGCTTCAAATACGTCCCTACCCCAAGGGTTTGCACCGCTTCCCCTTCATTTTCTTTTTTTTCACGGTTCTGTACCAGCCCAATCCAGTATTGCCCCTGCACATCATATGTTTCCGATTCATTGGTCCGGTAGGCTGAAGCCATAAAACGCAAATCGGTCCGCCGGTCGGGATGAAACCGGAACGTAAGACCGGTTTGATACATATTGTATTTGTCCACTTCCTGACCGTCAAAGTAAACGGTAAAACGCAAAGTCTGCTGCACCGTTCCGAAATCGGTCTTCCGGTCGGAAGGCACCACTTTGTAGCGGTTCAGCGAAAGGTAAGTAAACAGGGAGACATCCCATTTTTCATTCAGTTTGTAAGTAAACAGTCCTTGAAAATCGGTAAAATCAGGCTGATAATTTCCTTTGGTTTCAAGGCTCCCCAGCAAATAACGGTTGGTTTTGTAACGCGCACCCATCAGATAAGTAAACCGCCCGCTTTTATTGGATCCTTCCACATCGGCATCGGCACCCAGCAAGCTCAACGACACCCCGGCGCCAAAATCGGTGGGATGTTTGTAGCGAATATCCAGTACCGACGACATTTTATCACCATACTGTACCCCAAACCCCCCGGCCGAAAAAAGAATCCCCGACACCAATGCCGGGTTGATAAAGCTCAGCCCTTCCTGTTGTCCGCTGTTCACCAAAAAAGGCCGGTACACTTCCATACCGTTGACAAACAGCAGGTTTTCATCATAATTACCTCCCCGCACCGAATATTGCGAACTCAATTCATTACTGGAAGACACCCCCGGCAAAGTTTTAATCAAACTCTCCACCGCCCCCGAAACCGATGGCGCAATTTGAACATCTTTGGGGTTCAGTCGCACAATATTTTCCGTACGCAACTGCTCATCCCGCACCTCAAAGCCGGGCAGGTTGGTCGATGCTCTTTTCAAAACAAAACGTAAAGCCGTCACCGCTCCCGCTTTTGCCCTAAAAACGGTATCCACCCGCCGGTACCCCACGTAAGACAAAACAAGATGCACCTCTCCGGGAGACACATCCAGGCGAAAAACCCCTTTGGCATCCGTGGTTACCCCACGCGTGGTACCCATAACCTGGACATTCACCAATGCAGCGGGCCGTCCTCCTTCATCCATTACCAACCCTTTCAGAATGGCCGTTTGCGCCACCGCCTCTGCCGGAACAAAAAACAGCAAAGTCAATAATAACAATAAAAACAGATAACGGGGGTTTTGCATCAACTCACTTTAAAAAACAATAACAACGAAAAAGCAAATTTATTATTTATCCCGCATCTTTTTGCCCACCTACGATTTTTTAAAAAAATATCTCCTTTTTTAGGGCGCCGGGCGGGCTATCCGCCTTAGCGGTCTCGGCCCTGTCCTGCCGCTGTAGGCCGTGCGGGGGCTTCCTGCCGTCAGCCTCCACCGGCCAACAGCGGCACGGCAGCCCCTTCGCCAGGCTGCCGGCTCCTATCCCTGCGCCATAAATACAACCGTTCCGGGTGTCCACATCCGAAAAAAACACTCCAGCATAGCCCATCCAACACACATTATTTAGAATGAAACAAAATAATTTTACGGTTTCTGTTTTTAAAACCCGTTGAAATTGTATTTTTGCAAAACAACAACAAAAGAAACAAACCAATGAAATACGATGTATTAGTTTTGGGAAGCGGCCCGGGAGGATATGTTGCTGCCATACGCGCAGCGCAACTCGGCATGAAAGTAGGTGTAGTCGAAAAAGCCGAAATCGGCGGTATCTGTCTCAACTGGGGCTGCATCCCCACCAAAGCCCTGTTAAAAAGTGCACAGGTTTTTAATTACGCCCGGCACGCTGCCGATTACGGGGTCAATATCAGCGGCAACATCACCCCCGACCTTCCGGCCATGGTGGCCCGCAGCCGCGAAGTGGCCAACGGCATGAGCAAAGGGGTGCAATACCTTTTCAAGAAAAACAAAATTGATCTGATACAAGGATTTGGAAAAATAAAACCGGGAAAAGTCATTGAAGTCACCCCCGACAAGGGCAAACCGCAGGATTATGCCGCTGATCATATCATTATAGCCACCGGCGCCCGTTCCAAAGAGCTGCCCAACCTGCCGCAAGATGGCAAGAAAATCATCGGTTACCGCCAGGCCATGACGCTGGAAAAATTACCCAAAAGCATGGTGGTGGTCGGTTCGGGAGCCATTGGTTCCGAATTTGCCTATCTTTTCAACAGCCTTGGGGTAGAAGTAACCCTTGTGGAATTTCTTCCCAATGTGGTGCCCCTCGAAGACGAAGAAGTCAGCAAACAACTGGCCCGTTCGTTCAAAAAGGCCAAAATGAAAGTAATGCTTGAATCATCGGTTGAAAAAGTGGACACTTCCGGTAAAACCTGCAAGGTGAGTATTCAAACCAAAAAAGGAATGGTGGAAGTGGAAGCCGATATTGTACTTTCCGCCGTGGGCATTACCACCAACATCGAAGGAATCGGTCTGGAAGAAACCGGTATCAAAACCGAAAAAGGCAAAGTGGTGGTGGACGAATTTTACCGAACCAATGTCCCGGGCTATTATGCCATTGGTGACATTGTCCATGGTCCGGCGTTGGCCCATACCGCCTCACACGAAGGGATTACCTGCGTAGAAAAAATAGCCGGGCTGGAAGCCGAACCCGTAGATTACGGCAACATTCCGGCCTGTACCTACACCAGCCCCGAGGTGGCCAGTGTGGGTATGACCGAAAAAGCAGCCCGTGAAGCCGGCTATGAAATCAAAGTGGGGAAATTCCCTTTCACCGCTTCCGGTAAAGCCAGCGCCGCAGGAAAAAAAGAAGGTTTCGTCAAAGTAATTTTCGATGCCCAATACGGCGAATGGTTGGGATGCCATATGATAGGCGAAAACGTCACGGAAATGATTGCCGAAGTGGTGGTCGCCCGTAAGCTGGAAACCACCGGCGAAGAAATCATCAAAGCGGTTCATCCCCACCCCACCATGTCCGAAGCCATCATGGAAGCGGTAGCTGCCGCCTATGGCGAAGTCATTCATTTATAACAAAAGATTGGCTTTTCAGCCTCCCGAAACAGCCTGCAACAAAATGTTGCAGGCTGTTTTGTTTTATACCACAAATACCTGTACAACAATCGTTTCAGTAAAAAGGAAGCGATCCGAAAAGAGAGATTTTGTTTTTTCACATTATTTTCTACTTTTACCGGCATCTTAATACAGTTAAAATTATGTCGGAGAATTATTTGAAAAAATACCCCAATGCAGAAGGGTATTTCGGTGAGTATGGCGGCGCCTTTTTGCCCCCTCATCTTGAAAAGGAAATGAAGCGGATAACAGATGCCTATTATGCCATCAGCAAATCGCACAATTTTATTTCGGAATTACGCAGCATTCGCAAACACTACCAAGGTCGGCCCACACCGGTTTACTATTGTAACCGGCTGTCGGAAAAATACGGCGGACGCATTTACCTGAAACGTGAAGACCTGAACCACTCGGGGGCACACAAGCTGAACCATTGTATGGGAGAAGCCCTGCTGGCCAAATACATGGGAAAGAAGAAACTGATTGCCGAAACCGGTGCCGGACAACACGGGGTGGCGCTGGCTACCGCCGCCGCTTATTTCGGGTTGGAATGCGAAATTCATATGGGCGAAGTGGACATGGCCAAAGAACATCCCAACGTGGTACGTATGGAAATCCTTGGTGCCAAAGTCATTCCTGTTTCACACGGTTTAAAAACATTAAAAGAAGCCGTGGACTCGGCCTTTGATGCTTACGTTTCCGACAGCGAAAATTCGTTGTATTGTATCGGTTCGGTGGTAGGGCCACACCCTTTCCCCATGATGGTGCGTGATTTTCAACATGTGGTGGGTGTGGAAGCCCGCGAACAATTTTATGAAATGACCGGCGAACTGCCCGACAACGTGGTAGCCTGTGTGGGAGGCGGCAGCAATGCCATGGGCCTCTTTTCGGGTTTTATCGAAGAGGATGAATGTAAACTTTACGGGGTAGAACCTTCGGGAAAATCATTCAAAGAAGGGGAACATGCCGCCACCATGACCCTGGGAAAACCCGGAATGATTCACGGTTTTAAATGCTATGTTTTGCAGGATGAAGAAGGGAATCCCGCCCCTGTTTATTCTGTGGCCAGCGGTCTGGACTATCCCGGTGTGGGACCGGAACACAGCATGCTGAAAGACATAAAAAAAGTAAATTATGTGACCATCAGCGACAAGGAAGCCATCGATGCTTTTTACGAGCTGAGCCGTTTGGAAGGGATTATTCCCGCCCTCGAAAGTGCTCATGCCGTAGCTTATGCCGTGAAACTGGCACAACAAAACAAAAGGGAATCCATTTTGGTGAACCTCAGCGGACGAGGCGACAAAGACATCGATTTTGTGGTGGATACATTCGGGCTGCCCAAAGCGTAATTTGACGCTACATTTTAAAGTTGTTTAAAGTTTAACGAAGAATATCTTTATAATATATTATAAATCAGCAAATAAATTCCAAATATTCCCCTTCTGGAAGAGCCTGTCCCGTCTTACCGGGAGGTGTAGAGGTAGGTATATAAAAAGATATTTATTTGCTGATTTATCAAGTAGTTAAAGTAACCTTTATCTCAAAACTTTAAACAACTTTTTTATTCCGTATCCAACAGTCCGGGGCGGCGTTCCCGGGTTCGCCTCAGCGCCTGTTCCATTTTCCATTCTTCTATTTTGCGTTCGTTTCCCGAAAGAAGAATATCAGGCACTTTCCACCCCCTGAAGTCACGGGGACGGGTATATACCGGCGGCGAAACCAAATGATTCTGAAACGAATCGGTTAGGGCCGAAACTTCGTTGCCCAACACTCCTGGCAGCAACCGGACAACACTATCAACTATAACAGCTGCAGCCAGTTCACCTCCGGAAAGGACATAATTGCCGATGGAAATTTCTTTGGTAATGAAATGCTCACGGATGCGTTCGTCGATGCCTTTGTAATGGCCGCAGAGGATGATTAGATTACGGTAAGTAGATAAATGGTTGGCCATGGGCTGATCCAGCAACTCACCATCAGGGCTGGTATAAATCACCTCATCATACGTCCGCTGGGATTGCAACGATTCGATGGCACGGGCCACCGGTTCCACCATCATCACCATGCCGGCACCCCCGGAAAAGGCGTAATCATCCACTTTCCGGTGCTTGTCGGTGGTAAAATCACGCAACTGGTGTAAATGAATCTCGGCAAGTCCTTTTTCTTGTGCCCTTTTGATGATGGAGTGATCAAAAGGCCCCGTAAACATCTCCGGAAACAAAGTGATAATATCAATACGCATGCTGCAAAAATAGGGGTTTCTTTTGATTGAATGAAAAGGTATGAAGATGAAAAACGGGCATAACAATTAGGTGGGACAATTGCGCACAGCCATTATTGGTAGCAATGAGTTAGCACAAGTGGACACTTGCGTGGTTAACACAAGCCGATGCTTGCGATGATTAGCACAAGCGGATGCTTGCATGGGTAGCACAAGCGGATGCTTGCATGGGTAGCACAAGCGGATGCTTGCATGGGTAGCA